>CADCUM010000044.1 GCA_902805885.1 uncultured Nocardioides sp.
GGCAGGTTCACGGCGCTGCGGAACCTGCTCTACGCGCTCGAGTGGTGGATCTTCGGGGCGTTCGCCGCCTTCGTCTGGTGGCGCTGGCGCAAGGACGCGACCAGCGGCTCGATAGGTTGAGCGCCGTGGGCAAGCTCGTCTCCTGGTATCGCGTCCTCGCCCTGGTCGTGGGCGTCCTCCTGGTGGCCCTCGCCGTCGGCATGGTGCTCAAGTACGGCCTCACCGAGGGCACCGAGGCGCAGCTGCTCGGCGAGGAGGTCACCTCCGTCGTCGCCCTCGTGCACGGCTGGATCTACATCGTCTACGTGGTCGTGGCGTTCGTCCTCTCCCGCCGGGCCGGCTGGTCCCTGGGGTTCCTGGTGGTGCTGCTCGTCGCGGGTCTCGTGCCGCTGATGATGTTCTTCGTCGAGCACCGCGTGGTGCAACGGCTGCGGGCGGAGCACGCCCTGGTCTCGTGACGCGACTCCGTCCCTCCTCGACCGGCGAGGGCTGCGGGCGGCTCGGGACGGACCGCGGCGCGACTAGGGTCGGCGCGTGACCACTGCGTTCGTGCTCGGCGGCGGCGGCGTCCTCGGCGCGGTCGAGGTCGGCATGCTCCGCGCGCTCCTCGAGCGGGAGATCGTCCCCGACCTGGTGCTCGGCACCAGCGTGGGGGCGCTCAACGGCGCCATGGTCGCCCGCAGCCCGAACCTCGACGTGGTCGAGCGGCTGACCGAGCTGTGGGACGCCACCTCGCAGAGCAGGGACGTCTACGGCGACCGTCCGCTGCGGACCGTGCGGCGCGCCGTCGCCACCGGGACCCACATCTACTCGCCCAAGCCGCTGCGCCAGCGGCTCGAGGAGGAGTTCGGCGACCAGCTGATCGAGGACCTGCCCGTGCGGTTCGGGGTGTGCGCGGCGAGCATCGAGCGCGCCGCCGAGCACTGGTTCATCAGGGGACCGGTCGTCCCCGCGGTGCTGGCGAGCGCCGCCGTACCCGGCCTGCTGCCGCCGCACCGGGTCGAGACCGAGCACGGCGTCGAGCACTTCCTCGACGGCGGACTGGTCAACTCGGTCCCCGTCGGCCGGGCCGTCGAGCTCGGCGCCGACCGGGTCTTCGTGCTCCAGGTGGGCCGGATCGACCGCCCCCTCAGGGCACCGCGTCGGCCGTGGGAGGTGGCCCGGGTGAGCTTCGAGGTGGCGCGCCGGCACCGCTTCATGCGCGAGCTCGCCTCGGTCCCGGACGAGGTCGAGACCCACGTGCTGCCCGCCGCCGGCACCTCCGCGCGCGACGACACCCTGCTCGCCCACCGCGACTTCGCCGGTGTGCGGCGGCGGATCGACGCGACGTACGACGCCGCGCGGCGCTACCTGGACGAGCAGCTGTGACGACGGCGGCCGTCTGGGCCCTGCGGCGCCTGGTCCTGGCGCCGGCCGCGATCGGCCTCACGGTGCTGCTGTGGGTGACCCTCCCCGGCTGGCTCCTGGTCGGAGCGGCGCTGTCGCCGCTGCTGCCGGGTCGCTGGCGCGTCCTGCGCGTGCTGTGGCTGGCCCTGGTCTACCTCACCTTCGAGTCGCTGCTCCTCCTCGTGCTGCTCGGCCTGTGGATCGCGAGCGGCTTCGGCTACCGCATCCGCTCCCCGTACTTCGCCGGCATCCACTACGACCTCGTCCAGGGGACGCTCATCGTGTTCTTCCGCGAGGCCCGCCGGGTGCTCGCGCTGCGGATCCGCACGGACGGGCCCACGCCGAGCCAGCACCCCGACCGCCCGGTGCTGGTGCTGTGCCGGCATGCCGGACCCGGGGACTCGTTCACGCTGATGTACGCCCTGCTGCACTGGTACGGCCGCGAGCCGCGCGTGGTCCTCAAGAACACGCTCGCCTGGGATCCCGCCATCGACGTGATCCTGCGCCGGATCCCGGCCAGGTTCATCTCGCCCGACCCCGCTGCGGGCGAGGACATCGAGTCGCAGATCTCGGCCCTGGCCCGTGGCCTCGACAGCAACGACGCCTTCGTGATCTTTCCCGAGGGCGGGAACTTCACCCCGGCGCGGCGCGACAAGGCCATCACCCGGCTCCGGCGCCTCGGGCTGGAGCGGATGGCGCAGCGGGCCGAGCAGATGACCAACGTCCTGGCGCCGCGACCGGGCGGGGTGCTGGCCGCCCTCGACGCGGCTCCCGACGCCGACGTCCTGATGGTCGCCCACACCGGGGTCGACCACATGCTGACGGTCGGGGACGTGTGGCGGGAGCTGCCGATGGACAAGCAGATCGTCATGCGGTGGTGGGAGGTCCCGCGGTCCGAGATCCCGGCCGGCCGGGAGGAGAGGATCGACTGGCTGTTCGGCTGGTGGGAGCGCGTCGACGCCTGGATAGAGCAGAACCGGCCGGAGGATCACTCCTCCGGCCGGTCCTGACGGTCGTGCTGCTCTGACTACTGCCGGTCGCGCGGCACGTCGTCGATGTCGATGACGGTGGTCGGCGAGTCCGGGGTGGAGGGCTGGCGCGGCTCCTCGACGGTGTCGCTGATCGCCTCGCCCGGCGCGCCGCCACCGACGTCCTCGGTCTCACCCTCGGGCGTCGCGCTGAGGGCGCCGGGGAGGGGGTCGGTCAGCGGGTCGCCGCCGGTGGCGGGAGACGGCACGTGGGACTCCTCCTCCGACGCGGGCACCACCGAGGTGACCCCGTCAGCCGGCGGCGTGCCGGCGGCCGGGGTGGCGTCCGAGCCGGTGGAGGTGGTCGACGGCGACGTGGCGGCGGAGGGCCGTGAGGCCGGCGGCGGGGTCGGGGTGTAGGACGACTGCCAGTTGGCGCTCTCCTTCTTGCCGCCGCGCAGCTTGCTGAAGAGCACGCCGGCCAGCGCCAGCACCCCGCTCAGCAGGAGCACCTTCTTCAGCCGGCCGCTGCTCTCGGGCTCGGGCGTCTCTCCGCGCAGCTCGGCCATCTTGGCGGCAGCGAGCGTACGACCGACCGCGGCCTGGTCGGCGGCGAGCGCGGCCCCGAGCTGGGCACGCTCCGCCGCGACGCTCGCGCTGGCGGACGCCCGCTCCGTGGCGAGGGCGGCCTTCTCGGTCGCGATGGCCCGGCCCTCCGCGAGCAACGGCAGCGCGCGGTCGCGTGCGTCGGTCAGGGCGGGGCCCGCCTTCTCCCTGGTCTGCTCCAGCGCGGTCTCGAGGGCGGGGATCACGGTCTCCGCGACCTGCTCCGCGACGTCGTGTGCGCGATCCATCAGGGTCTTCTTGCGGCGGAACTGCATGCGTGACCTCCTGTGTCAGTGGTGTCTCCATCTCACCATGCACCACCACCGCCGACCAGCCCCGCCCGGGTGGGGCCGGGAGCCGTCCGGCGCATAGGGGGTGCATGGCAGGATCGAGGGGAACGCACACCTCGACCCCGAGAGGGAGATCCATGGCGGACCCCAAGGCCACCTTCACCACCAACCACGGCGACATCGTCGTCAACCTGTTCCCGAACCACGCGCCGGAGACCGTCGACAACTTCGTCGGCCTGGCCGAGGGCACCAAGGAGTACCGCGACGACGCGGGTCGCAGCGGGGAGAAGTTCTACGACGGCCTCGGCTTCCACCGCATCATCGACGGGTTCATGCTGCAGGGCGGCTGCCCGCTCGGCACCGGCACCGGCGGCCCGGGCTACACGTTCAAGGACGAGATCCACCCCGAGCTCGTCTTCGACCGCCCCTACCTGCTCGCCATGGCCAACGCCGGCCCGGGCACCAACGGCTCGCAGTTCTTCATCACCGTGACGCCCACGCCCCACCTCAACCGCAAGCACACGATCTTCGGCGAGGTGGCCGACCAGGCCAGCCGCGAGGTCGTCGACAAGATCGGCAAGGTCCGCACGGGCCCCATGGACCGACCCGTCGAGCCCGTCGTCATCGAGTCGGTCACCGTCGAGCGCTGACCCACCCGTGACCCAGCCCGCCGAGGGCCCGGCCGCGACCGGGGTGCCGACCTGCTACCGGCACCCCGGTCGCGAGACCTGGATCCGTTGCCAGCGTTGCGACCGCTCGATCTGCCCGGACTGCATGAACGACGCCGCGGTGGGCTTCCACTGCCCCGAGTGCGTCAAGGAGGGCAACAAGGGGTCCCGGCAGCACCGCGCGCTCTACGGCGGGCAGCGCAGCGGCGACCCGCGCCTCACGTCGTACGTGCTGGTCGGGATCAACGCCGTCGTGTGGCTCGCGATCGCCCTGACGGGGGGCTCGGCCTCGCGGCTGGTCGACCTGCTGGCGCTGCGCCAGCGTGGGCTGTGCCGAGTCCCGGGGGACGGCTACTACGCGACGTCCGCGTCGGTGTGCGACACCAACGGCGGCTTCTACGCCCCGGGTGTGGTCGACGGCGCCTGGTGGCAGCTGGTCACCAGCGCCTTCTCGCACGAGGCCGTCTGGCACGTCGGGTTCAACCTGCTCGCCCTGGGCGTGCTGGGTCCCGCCACCGAGCAGATCCTGGGGCGGACGCGCTTCCTGGCGGTCTTCCTGGCCTCGTCGATCGGGGGCTCCGCGATGGTGCTGTGGTTCGCCGGCCCGTACACCGCGACGCTCGGCGCCTCCGGCGCCCTCTTCGGTCTCCTCGGCGCGCTGCTGGTGACGCTCACCAAGGCGCGCCGCGACACCCGGTGGATCACCCAGAACATCATGCTCGGCGTGGTCATCACCGTCGTCGGCTGGCGGTTCATCTCCTGGCAGGGCCACCTCGGCGGTCTCCTCGCCGGCATGGCTGCCGCCGCGATCATCGCCTACGCGCCCCGGAAGAACCGGTCGCTGGTGCAGTGGGCCGGACTGGCTCTGCTCGCCGCCGCCCTCATCGGCGTCTCGCTGGCGCGGGTCGCCTCGCTCGCCTGACCCCGGCGCGGGTCTGTGCTCGCCCCGATTCCGTCATGCCGAGCGTGACGCACAGGGGTGGTCCGTCGGGCGCTGGTTGTCCCCAGGCCTATCCACAGGTGTGGACAACTACACCCGTGTAATTCTCCACAGCAGTTCTCCACAGTGTGGAGGAACGCCGGTGCCCGGGCCGGCCGCCAGCGGCCCGCCATGGACATGCCACGGGCGGTGGGTGAGGCGCCTTTCCTTCCCCAGAAAGACGCCTCACCCACCGCCCGCGGTGTCGTACGACGAAGCAGTGAGGGTGCTACTCCCACTTGGTGGCGTAGCTGAACCCCACCGCCATGAACGCGATCCCCACGACGAGGTTCCACTGGCCGAGGTCGTTGATGACCGGGATCGGGCTGAGGTCGTTGGAGAAGACGTAGAACGTGCAGATCCACACCAGCCCCACCAGGAAGCAGCCCAGCATGGTGATGACGACCGCGCGCCCCCGGCCGAGCGGGGTGGAGCGGTGGGCAGCGATGGTGAGCCCGAGCATCAGCGCGCCGAAGCCGATGACGTAGTTCCAGCGGCCCAGGTCGGCGATCGCCTTGGGCGAGCCCTTGGGCTTCGGGAACGCCGTGGGGTCGACGCGCACGCTGGTGTAGTACCAGGCGATCCAGGCGATGCCGGCGAGGATGAGGAGCAGGGCGACCAGGAACCTGGGCGACAGGGTCTTGGCGCGCTCGTCGGTGACGGGCATGGATGTGGACACAGCTGCTCCTGGCACGAGGGAATGCGTGAGGTACCGCTCGAGCGGCTCCCCGGAGGAACCGCTCACGGCGGGCAGCACTCGCCCACCGAGGGGCTAGCGTAGTCGCCATGCCCCCCGGTTCTCACGAGCGCCCCGGACGCGAGGCGTCCTGGCGGGGGGTCACGCTGGTCGTGGTGCTGCTCACGGGGTTCCTCTTCGCGGTGAGCGCCGAGGAGAGCGACGGCACCGACCTCCGGGCGGGACGCTTCACCGACTTCAGGTCCGTCGTGCGCGCGGAGCGGCAGTCGGCCCAGCGGCTGACCGAGCAGGTCGAGAGCCTCAACGCCGAGATCGAGCAGCTCAGCGCCGGTCTCGGGGACCGGTCCGTCGGACGGGTCCAGCGGCAGGTCGAGACGCTGGCCGACCCCGCCGGGCTGACCCCGGTCTCCGGACCGGGCCTGCGCATCACGCTGACCGACGCCCCCGAGGACGTCCGGGCGGCCTACACCGGCGACCCCAACGACGTCGTCGTGCACCAGCAGGACATCCAGGCGGTCGCCAACGCCCTGTGGCGCGGCGGCGCCGAGGCGGTGACGATCCAGGGCCAGCGCCTCGTCACCACCACCGGCATCAAGTGCGAGGGCAACAGCGTGACCCTGCACGGCGTCCCCTACTCCCCGCCGTACGTCCTCGTCGGGGTCGGTGACGTCGCCTCGATGGCGGCCTCGGTCGCCGCGGACCCCTACGTCGCGGCGTACCAGGAGGACGCCGCGGCGCCCGTAGGCGGCGTCGGCTGGTCGGCCGAGGAGCTCGCCACGGCCACCGCTCCGGCGTACGACGGCCTCGTCGACGTCACCTGGGCCCGTCCTCTGGAGGGCTGACCCGGCGGGTCACGGCTGGGACGGGCGTCCCGCGGGCGGCGTCGTCGTGGGCGGCTCGGTCGGCACCGGGGTCTCGGTGGGCGTCTCCGTCGGCTCCGGCTCCGGCGTCGGGGTCGGGGTGGGCGTCGGGGTGGGCGTCGGGGTCGGGCTCGGCTCGGGCTCGGGCTCCTGGAAGGTCGAGACGAAGATCAGCACGACGTCGCCCTGGTCGGCGGGTCCGCCCGAGGGGCTCTGCCGCACCACGGTCCCGGCCGGCTCGGTGGTCTCACCCTCCGGCACGACCTCCGGGGTGAACCCGGCGTCGCGGATCGCCTGCTCGGCGGCGGCCTGCTGGAGGCCGACGACGTCGGGGATGCGCTCGGGACCGTCGGAGTAGAGGACGGTGACGGTGCTGCCCGCCGGCACGGGGGTGCCGGGCGCGGGGTCCGTGCGCAGCACCTCGTTGACGGGCTCGTCGGAGTCCTCCTCCTGCATCCGCACGACGAACCCCGCGTCGGTCAGCGTGGTCCGGGCCTCCTGACGGGTCCGTCCCACGACGAAGGGGACCTCGACCTCGGGCTTGCCGACGGAGACCACGATGTCGACGGCGGTGTCGGGCTCCACGAACAGGTCGCGGTTGGGCTCCTGACGGATCACCAGGTCCGCCTCCACGGTGTCGGACGGCTCAGGGTCGACCCGCCCCACGGTGAGGCCCGCCTCGGCGATCTCGACCCGCGCGTCCCGCTCGGTCAGGCCGACCAGGCTGGGGACCTGGACCCTCTCCACCTCGGTCTCGAACATCTGCGACGCGAGGAACACGGCGCCGGCGACCAGCCCGATGGCCAGGAGGCCGAGCAGGACGACCAGCCCGGCGCGCGACCGCCTCTCCCGCTGCTCGGGGGGCCGGGCAGCCGGCGGCCCCGGCTGGGCGAACGCCGTGGTGACGTCCGGCGGCAGGGCGGCCGGCACCACCTCGGTGGCGGGGGCGGCGACGACCGTCGGGGCCTGCACGGGGATCCCCGAGAGGTAGCGCTCGATGTCGGCCCGCATCGCCGACGCGCTCTGGTAGCGGTCCTCGACCCGCTTCGCGAGGGACTTCATGACGATGGCGTCGATCGCCGGGTCGAGCTGGTCGTCGAGGTCGGACGGCGGTGCCGCAGGCTCGCGGACGTGCTGGTAGGCCACCGCCACCGGGCTGTCCCCGACGAACGGCGGGCGGCCGGTGAGCAGCTCGTAGAGCAGGCACCCGGTGGAGTAGACGTCGGACCGGGAGTCGACCGTCTCGCCACGGGCCTGCTCGGGCGAGAGGTACTGGGCGGTGCCGACGACCGCCGCGGTCTGGGTCATCGTGCTCGACGCGTCGGACATCGCGCGCGCGATGCCGAAGTCCATCACCTTGACGTCGCCCGACGGCGTCAGCATGACGTTCCCCGGCTTGATGTCGCGGTGGATGATGCCGGCGCGGTGGCTGTAGTCCAGGGCCGCCAGCACGCCGCTGGTGATCTCCAGCGCGCGCTCGGGCAGGATCCTGCGGCCCTCCCGGACGATGTCGCGCAGGGTCCGCCCCTCCACGCACTCCATGACGATGTAGGGCTGGGCGACCCCTGAGCCGTCGGTGGCCATCTCCTCGCCGGTGTCGTAGACCGACACGATCGCGGGATGGTTGAGCGACGCCGAGGACTGCGCCTCGCGGCGGAACCGTGCCTGGAACGTCGCGTCGCTGGCGAGGTCGGTGCGCAGCCGCTTGACCGCGACCGTGCGGCCGAGCCGCTGGTCGCGCCCCTTGCGGACCTCCGCCATGCCGCCACGGCCGAGGAGCTCGCCGAGCTCGTAGCGGCCGCCGACCAGCGTCGGCTGCGACTGCGTCATTCCTTGCCCTTCCCCTTGTCCTTGTCGTTCCCGTTCCCGTTCCCCTCGCCCTCGCCCTCGCCCTCGCCGCCCTCGCCCTCGTCGCCCTCGGGGGCCTTGCCGTAGTAGGACACCGTCACGGGCTGGTCGGGGGCCACCTCGCCGTTGGGCTCGACGGACGCCACGATGCCCTCACCCTGGTCACCGGGATTGGCGATCTCCTGCTCCTCGACGACGAGCCCGAGCTCCTCGAGCTCCTTGGCCACGTCCTTGTGGTCGCGGCCGACGTAGGCGGCCGGGTCGACCGACACGGTCTCCGGCTCCTCGGTGGGCTCCTCGGTGGGCTCCTCGGTGGGCTCCTCGGTGGCCGT
>CADCUM010000045.1 GCA_902805885.1 uncultured Nocardioides sp.
GCCAACCGGGGAGGTGAGGCGACGCTGTCGGTCACCGCGGGAGGGAGCAACCCGGCCCCTATCCGCTTCCGGCTCACCAGCGCGCCGCCGCCCAGCCTCCTTCCCATCCGTCCCGAGGACCTCCAGGCGGGTCAGAGTCGCGACATCGACCTGAGCCCCTACCTCGAGGCCGGCGTGGCTGAGCCGACCCCCACCGTGGTGTCGATCGGCCTGGTGAGCGGCTCTGGCGTCTCGGCCAGCCGGAGCGGCCAGGCCGGCGTGACGTTGCGGGCGGCGAGGACGGCGCGAGGCAGCGCTGTCTTCCGCGTCGTCATGAGCGACGTCGACGACTCCCCGCCGGCACCCGGGCGACGTGTCGAGGGACGGATCGAGGTGACGTTGGCGGGGCTGCCCGGCCAGCCGGGTGCGCCGTACACCGAGGAGAACGACGAGAAGGGCACGGTCCGGCTGAGCTGGTTCGTGCCGAAGGACGACGGCGGCTCACCGATCACGAGCTACGTCGTCAAGGAGATGCAGTCCGGTGATCAGATCCGGTGTCGCTCCAACCAGTGCGACTTCCCCGGGCTGAAGAACCGGAAGAAGTACAACTTCCGGGTGGCGGCCGTCAACAAGGTCGGCACCGGTCCCTTCAGCGAACTGTCCCAGACCGCCTATGCCGACACCAAGCCGGGTCGGGTGTCCGACATTCGCATGGTCACGCGCGGTGACCACACGATCACCCTCGGGTGGAAGAAGCCCGAGAGCAGCACCCCGATCGAGTCCTATGCCATCAGCTGGCAGGGTCAGGTCGTTCCCGTGGCCGGGAACACCACCACCTACACCGTCGGCAACCTCGACAACAACCGGACCTACGTCTTCTCCATCGAGGCCCTCAACAGCGTCGGCTGGTCACCACCGCGCCAGTCCACGCCGTTGCAGTCCATCGGGACGCCCGCCGCTCCTGCAGGCCTCTCCGTGGCCGACCAGCAGACTGGTGTGCAGGCGACCGCCATCAGCGCGAGCTGGACGGCGACGGCACCCGAGGGGCCGGCCCCCACCCTCTACACGCTCTCCTACACCGCCAATGGCGGGCAGGCGACCACGGTGCCGGGTTGTGCGCGCATCCAGGCCACGAGCTGCACGCACGCCGGGGTCCGCTACGACGGCACCAAGTACACCTACTCCGTCCAGGCCCACAACGCGCAGAACGGCTCGGCACCGAGCGCCGCCGTTGCCTTCGACGCGATCGGGAAGCCGGCCAGCTGGGGCTCGTGGTCGGTCACAGCGACCGGTCAGGACACCTTGGTGCAGGTCGTCGCGACGGCGCCCGAGCCACGGGGCCAGGTGGCCCGGGCAGCGATCCTGGTCGCCGGCCAGGTCGCGCGTGAGCTGAACGTCAGCCCGGGCGCGATCATCAACGAGGTGGTCCGCACGCCCGGCAACGAGTCGGCCTACCCGGTGCAGCTGCGCATGTGCAACGAGAACGCCGCACGCGGTGGGTGCACCTACTCGGAGGTGAAGTCGGTGCAGTCCTACGGCCCGCTCCGGACCAGCCACCTCAACCAGGTGACGTCGCAGGTCAACGGTCGCACCGTCACGTGGACGATCAGCGGTACGTCGAACGGTGACGCGGCCCTGGTCGGCGTCAGCATCGACGGGGGTGCCGAGGAGGTCGTCGCCCAGGGCTCGCCCGGCGGGTTCTCCTTCACCCGGTCGACGACGGTGGACGACTACAACAAGCAGACGACCATCAGGGTCCGTCTCTTCGACGATGCGCCGGCCGGGCGCGGTGAGGGTGCCGTCTACGCCCAGACCGAGTCCGGTGACCCGCCGCCACCGTCGATCCGCGTCTACCGCGGCACCGGGTGCAACGACTCGGACGAGAAGCCGGACGCGAGCGTGCCCAACTGCAAGAACCTGCCCTCCGACCCCGACTGCTCCTCGGACACCAACGCGATCGCGTGCGCCAAGCTGCACTTCGAGACCTCGGGCTGGACCAGGGACTTCAGCTGCAGGGTGATCAGCGGTCCGGACAGGTGGTTCATGGGACCGCTGGACGGCCGCAGCTTCTCGGCGGCCGACGGCTTCAAGTCCACCGACTGGTACTTCTACGCCGGCGCCATCAACATCAGCTGCGCCAACGACAAGCAGTCCGCCACCGGTGGAGCCAGCTGGTGACCCACGCACGACGACCGTTGACGAACAGGACGCACCGATGACGATCTCGCACCAGCAGGCCGACTGGTTCAAGCAGACCTTCGACCAGCTGACCGACAACATGGAGAAGGCGGTGCTGGGCAAGCGTCACGTCGTTCGCCTCGCGTTGACGTGCCTGCTCTCCGAGGGTCACATCCTGCTCGAGGACTTCCCGGGGACGGGCAAGACGATGCTGGCGCGCGCGTTGGCCAACACGGTCCAGGGATCCCACGCGCGGATCCAGTTCACACCGGACCTGCTGCCCTCGGACGTGACCGGCGTGACGGTCTACGACCAGCACAAGGGGACCTTCGAGTTCCACCCGGGGCCCATCTTCCACACGATCGTGCTGGCCGACGAGATCAACCGGGCGTCGCCCAAGACCCAGTCGGCCCTTCTCGAGGTGATGGAGGAGAGCCGGGTGACCGTCGACGGGGTGGCTCACTCCGTGGGCCGGCCCTTCCTGGTGATCGCCACCCAGAACCCGATCGAGCAGGCGGGCACCTACCGCCTGCCCGAGGCCCAGCTCGACCGGTTCCTGATGAAGACGTCGTTGGGCTATCCGGACCGTGCGGCCACGATCGAGCTGCTCGTCAACGCCGCCGTCCGCGACCGGGCCTCCCTCGTCACCCCGGTGATCACCGCAGCCACGATCTCGCAGATGAGCGGACTGGCGGACCAGGTCTACGTCGACCCCGCCGTCATCGGCTACGTCGCGGAGCTGGCCGAGGAGTCCCGCCGCCAGCCGCACGTCAAGCTGGGCCTGTCTGCCCGGGGGTGTCTGGCCTTCATCCGCGTCGCCAAGACGTGGGCGGCCGCGGACGGCCGCGACCACGTGGTGCCCGACGACATCAAGGAGCTCGCCGAGCCCGTGCTGTCCCACCGGCTGCTGCTCGATGCCGAGGCGCAGTTCGGCGGGGTCAGCGTGCAGACCGTCATCGGAACCCTGCTCGACGCCGTCGCCCCGCCGACCGACCGGGTCGCCTGAGTCGCGATGGAACGCGTCAGGGAGCAGCTGGGAGTCGTCCGCCCGGTCGGGTGGTTGATCCTCGGCATCGGGGTCGGTGCGAGCTACCTCGCCATCCTCGCGCAGTGGCGTGAGCTGGCGGTGATCGCTGCCGCCTGCCTGATCCTGATCCTCCTCGCCGCGCCGTTCCTCCTGGGACGCACCAACGTCGACGTCGACCTGCGACTGGAGCCGGAGCGCGTGGCGGCAGGGGAGTCCGTGGCGGCGGGTGTGGTCGTGAAGAACGTCGCGAGCGGTCGCCTGATCCCCACGACGCTGGAGGTCCCGGTCGGGTCATCGGTGCATCGCTACGGCATCGCGTCCCTCGCCGCCGGCGCCCAGCACGAGGAGTCGTTCACCATCCGCACCGAGCACCGTGGAGTGATCGAGGTCGGTCCTGCGATCACCCGTCGCGGGGACCCGATCGGCATCTTCTCGCGAGACGTGGTGTGGACACCGCTGCGCGAGGTGCTCGTCCGGCCGCCGATGGTGCCGCTGGAGTCGCTGGGTGCCGGTCTCCTGCGCGACCTGGAAGGTGTCTCGACCGATGCCCTCTCGCACAGCGACCTGGCCTTCCACGCGCTGCGGGAGTACGTCCCCGGTGACGACCTGCGACACATCCACTGGCGCTCCTCCGCCAAGGTGATGGCCTCGACGGGCGAGTCCAGCCTGCTCGTGCGGCAGTACCTGGACACCCGCCGCAGCCACGCCGCGATCGTGGTCGACGACGTGGAGTCGGCGTGGGCCGACCCCGACGACTTCGAGTGCGCGATGTCGGTGGCCGCCTCGATCGCCGTACGCGCGATCCTCGACGAGTTCGAGGTCTCCTTCGTGTGCGGTCAGACCGCGTCGACCGGCAACGACGGCCACCTGGCCCTCGACGCGGTGTGTCGAGCCGAGCACGGCACCACCGGCATCGTGGCGGCGGCACGGCTGGCCACCCAGGTGGCGCAGGACTGCAGCCTGCTGTTCCTCCTCGGCGGACCGGGCACCGAGTTCACCGACATGCTGCGCGGCGCTGCGGCCTTCGGGCCGGAGGTGCGCCGCTACGCCGTCCTCATCGATCCCTCCACCGCGAGCCGCGTCACCGAGACCGCAGGGCTGCCGGTGCTGCACCTCGCCGACAAGGACGACCTCGGTGGTCTCCTGCGCTGGAGCCTCACGTGAGCCCCGCCGAGACCGTCACTCGCTCGCGGCGCCGGCGCCTCCTGCCGGCCGCCGCGACGGCAGTGGACCTGACCTTCGTGCTGCTCCTCAGCGGGTTGGCCCTCAGCGGGTTCGCGACGTCGTTCACAGGGTGGACCTTCCTCGTGGTGGGCGTGGTCGGCGTCGTGCTCGCGATCGCGGTGACCCACACCACCCGCGTCCTGCGGTGGCCCTTGATCGCGCCGGTGATGATCCTGGCCCTCCTGTTCTTCGTGCTGGGCGGTCCGCTGTGCCTGCGTTCGGTGGGCGACACGGCCTTCCTGCCGGGCGGCTCCACGCTCAGCACGCTGCTGGACCAGGCCGTCTTCGGATGGAATGACATGCTGACCACGCTGCCGCCGGTCGACGGCGAGGGCCCGCTCCTCGTCCTGCCGTGGCTGCTCGGGCTCGTGGCCGGCTTCGTGGGCACCGCGGTGAGCGGCGTCGTCGTCAGGCGTTCCTGGGTCGCCGCGCTGCTGCCGGTGCTCGGACTGACGCTCGTGCTGGTCGGGGTGATCCTGCTGGGCGTGCGGCACCCGCACTCCGTCCTGGTCCAGGGCTCGCTCTTCGCCGCTGCTGCGCTGGGATGGCTCGCGGTCCGGGCCCGGCGCGCGTCCGCGACGGTGCACGGGGGAGCCTCCGGCGCGGGCCGGGTGGCCCTGGCCGCCGCCCTGGTGGTCGTGGCGTCGGCCCTGGCGATGCCGGCCAGCGCGCTGGTCACGGGAGACGTCGACGACGGTCGAACCGTGGCTCGCTCCTGGGTCGAGCCGCCCTTCGACATCGGCCGCTACCCCTCTCCGCTGGCCGGGTTCCGCAAGTACGTCGACCTGCGCCCGCGCTCCGACGCCGCCAACGTGTTCGAGAAGACGCTGTTCACCGTCGAGGGCGCCCCCGCCGGAGCCCGGGTGCGCATCGCCGCGATGGACTCCTACGACGGCCTGGTCTGGGGAGCGTCCAACGATGCGATCCCCGGGACCGCGGACGACTCCTTCCAGCGGGTGTCATCCACGATCGACAACCCCGTCGAGGGGGAGCGCGTCGAGGCGACAGTCACCATCGGGGAGGGGTACGACGGCGTCTGGCTGCCGACGATCGGCGCCCTCCAGCAGGTCGAGTTCGGATTGGGCGACCCGGAGGCGAAGAGCGACTCCTTCCGCTACAACCTGGCCACGTCGACCGCGGTGGTGCCCACCGGCGTCCGTCAGGGCGACACCTACTCGTTCACCGCCGTGGAGCCGCCCGACGCGGTGACCGAGGAGACGCTGGCCGCGAGGAGCCTGGCCCCGGCGCCGCCGGGCACCGGGTTCCTCAAGCTCCCCGCCACCGACTGGTCGGCCGGGGCCACCACGGCGATGGGCCGGGTGCTGGCGATCGCGGAGCACCTCAGGTCGGAGGGCAAGTACTCCGACGGTGTCACCAAGTCCGAACAGGTCCACCATCCCGGGCACCACCTCCTGAGGTTGTCCGACGACTTCATCAACGACCAGCAGATGGTCGGCAACGACGAGCAGTACGCCGCGGTGATGGCCCTGGCCGCCAACGCGCTCGGCGTCCCCGCGCGCGTCGTGCTGGGCGCCACCGTGCCGGAGGGTGGGGTGGTCACCGGCGAGCAGGTCCACGCGTGGGTCGAGGTGCGCGCCGCGGACGGCTCCTGGCGCACCCTGCCCACCGAGCGGTTCATGTCCGACAGGCCGCCCAACGAGCAGCAGCCGGAGACCAACACGCCGATGAGCGGGACCAACATCCCCCCGCCGAACCCGATCCCCCCGCCGTCGGACACCGGCGAGCTGAGCGACGCCGAGCTCAAGGAGCGCAAGGCGCGCAAGAAGGAGAGGGCCGAGGAGGAGGAGGACGAGCAGTCACCGGGCGTGATCTCGGGGCTCCCCGGGTGGGTCCGGGTCGTCGCGGTCTACGGCGGCAGCCCGGTCCTCGCGCTGCTGGCCCTGCTCCTCGCCGTCGTCGGGCTCAAGGTCCTGCGCCGCAGGCGGCGCCTCGGGGCGGCCTCCACCTCGGCGCGGTTCGTGGGGGCGTGGCGCGAGCTGGTCGACCACGCCCGGGACCTCGGCCAACCCGTCCCCCTCGGCCCGACGGTGACGCGTCGCGAGCAGTCGCACGGCATCGCCTCGCAGGAGGCGCCCGCTCTGGCCCGGCGTGCGGACAGCTTCGTCTTCGGCCCCTCCGTGCCGGATGCGGACGCCGCGGCGGCGTACTGGAAGATGGTCGACGCCGAGCGTCGCGCCATGTCCGGGGCGGTCGGCCGGCGCCGCCGCCTCGTCGCCGCCATCAGTCCCAGGTCGCTGCGCCGCGGGCCCCGCTGATTCGCTTTCTCGGTGGGCGCCTGACTAAACTGGCGCGTCGGCCCAACGTGGGCTGCGCTTCGTGATGCCTCGCGGCTGCCCGCGCGTGCTCGATCCAGGTGATCGACGTGTGTCGGGGATGAGGGACACGAGCCGCTCCACGAGGTCCACCGGCTCGCACCAGCCCAGCGCTGGGGCCTGCCGGGCGGTTCCCGGGTCGATGGCCCACGGTAGACAGCACTGCGACAGATTGTGGAGGACATGCCGAAGAAAGAAGGCGTGATCGAGCTCGAGGGCGTCATCACCGAAGCCCTGCCCAACGCGATGTTCCGGGTGGAGCTGAGCAACGGACACAAGGTGCTCGCCCACATCAGCGGCAAGATGCGCCAGCACTACATCCGGATCCTCCCCGAGGACCGCGTGGTGGTGGAGCTCTCGCCGTACGACCTCACCCGGGGTCGGATCGTCTACCGCTACAAGTGATCCATCAGCCGAGTAGCAAGGAATGAGTTGACATGAAGGTCAACCCGAGCGTCAAGCCGATCTGCGACAAGTGCAAGGTCATCCGTCGCCACGGCCGCGTCATGGTCATCTGCGAGAACCCCCGCCACAAGCAGCGCCAGGGCTGAGCAGACCCGCACAACTGAATCACCACAACGTGATCGCTAGGTCCCCACAGCGGGGCTGAAGTCACCTCCGGAGCACTGGCCGGAGCTCACCCGAGGCGGGATGAGACGCGACACGACCGAAACCACTGCAGATACAGACAGGACACGCCACATGGCACGCCTCGTTGGTGTCGACCTCCCGCGCGACAAGCGCATCGAGATCGCACTCACCTACATCTACGGCATCGGCCGTACCCGTTCCAAGCAGCTGCTCGAGACCACCGGTGTCGACCCCAATGCCCGGGTCCACACGCTCGGTGACGAGGAGCTGGTCAAGCTTCGTGACGCGATCGAGGCCAACTTCAAGATCGAGGGTGACCTCCGTCGTGAGGTCCAGGCGGACATCCGCCGCAAGATCGAGATCGGCAGCTACCAGGGTCGCCGCCACCGCATGGGCCTCCCGGTCCGCGGCCAGCGGACCAGGACCAACGCGCGCACCCGCAAGGGTCCCAAGCGCACCGTCGCCGGCAAGAAGAAGGCCAAGTGATCCGAGCGGTCTCGTGACGGTCGCACAGCGACCTCCTCGACCGACGGACCAGCCTTCCTCCGAAGCTTCCAGACCAGACCTCACCAGGAGTTAATGCATGCCTCCCAAGAGCCGCGCGACCAAGGTCCGCCGCAAGGAGAAGAAGAACATCGCTCAGGGCGAAGCCCACATCAAGAGCACGTTCAACAACACCATCGTCACGATCACCGACCCGACCGGTGCGGTGATCTCGTGGGCCTCTGCCGGCACCGTCGGCTTCAAGGGCTCGCGCAAGTCCACCCCGTTCGCCGCTCAGATGGCCGCCGAGGCCGCTGGTCGTCGGGCGATGGAGCACGGCATGAAGAAGATCGACGTCTTCGTCAAGGGCCCCGGCTCCGGGCGCGAGACCGCGATCCGCTCCCTGGGTGCCATCGGCCTCGAGGTCGGCACCATCCAGGACGTCACGCCCACGCCCCACAACGGATGCCGGCCGCCCAAGCGCCGTCGCGTCTGACGACCCGAGACCACGACAGGAGATCTGAACCATGGCCCGCTACACCGGTCCCATGACCAAGAAGTCGCGCCGTCTCGGTGTCGACCTCGTCGGCGGCGACGCCGCGTTCGAGAAGCGCCCCTACGCTCCCGGCCAGCACGGCCGCGGACGCATCAAGGAGAGCGAGTACCTGCTGCAGCTCCGCGAGAAGCAGAAGGCCCGCTTCACCTACGGCGTGATGGAGAAGCAGTTCGTCCGCTACTACAAGGAGGCGAGCCGTCGTCAGGGCAAGACCGGCGACAACCTCCTGCAGCTGCTGGAGTGCCGCCTCGACAACGTCGTCTACCGCGCCGGCTTCGCCCGCACGCGCCGCCAGGCGCGCCAGCTGGTGTCGCACGGCCACTTCCTGGTCAACGGCAAGAAGGTGGACATCCCCTCCTTCCAGGTCACCGACCACGACATCGTCGACGTGCGTGAGAAGTCGCTGGAGATGACGCCGTTCATCGTCGCCCGCGAGACGCACGGCGAGCGCCACGTCCCCGCCTGGCTCGAGGCCCTGCCCGCGCGCATGCGGATCCTGGTCCACCAGGTGCCGATCCGCGCGCAGATCGACGTGCCGGTCCAGGAACAGCTGATCGTCGAGTACTACTCCAAGAAGTGATCACCGCTGGTGGCCGTCCGGACGACCCGGGCGGCCACCGGCACCCCTCTCCACCCCACAGCTCCACTGGTTCGGATCCATCAAATGGTGGATGGGTCCGGGAAGGAAAGTCTCCGTGCTCATCGCTCAGCGCCCGACCCTCTCGGAAGAGACCGTCGACGACTTCCGCTCGCGGTTCGTCATCGAGCCCCTCGAGCCTGGCTTCGGCTACACGCTCGGCAACTCGCTGCGCCGTACCCTCCTCAGCTCCATCCCCGGTGCGTCCGTGACCAGCATCAAGATCGACTCGGTCCTCCACGAGTTCTCGACGATCGAGGGCGTCACCGAGGACGTCACGGAGATCATCCTCAACCTCAAGGGCCTCGTCGTCTCCTCCGAGCACGACGAGCCCGTCGTGATGTACCTGCGCAAGTCCGGCGCGGGCGACGTCACCGCCGCTGACATCACCCCGCCGGCGGGTGTCGAGGTGCACAACCCCGACCTCAAGATCGCCACCCTGTCCGACAAGGGCAAGCTCGACATGGAGCTCGTCGTCGAGCGTGGCCGCGGCTACGTCTCCGCCGTCCAGAACAAGGGCGCCGACAACGAGATCGGCCGGATGCCGGTCGACTCGATCTACAGCCCCGTCCTCAAGGTGACCTACAAGGTCGAGGCGACCCGGGTCGAGCAGCGCACCGACTTCGACAAGCTCGTCATCGACGTCGAGACCAAGCAGTCCATCCGTCCCCGCGACGCGATCGCGTCGGCCGGCAAGACGCTGGTCGAGCTCTTCGGCCTCGCCCGCGAGCTCAACGTCGAGGCCGAGGGCATCGACATCGGCCCGTCGCCGGTGGACGAGCAGCTGGCGGCCGACCTGGCGCTGCCGGTCGAGGACCTGCAGCTGACGGTCCGCTCCTACAACTGCCTCAAGCGCGAGGGCATCCACACCGTGGGTGAGCTCATCTCCCGCTCCGAGCAGGACCTGCTCGACATCCGCAACTTCGGCGCCAAGTCGATCGACGAGGTCAAGGCCAAGCTCGTCGAGATGGGCCTCTCGCTCAAGGACAGCGCGCCGGGCTTCGACCCGAGCGCCGTGCTTGCGGCGTACGGCGACGACGACGACGACGCGTTCGTCGAGGACGAGCAGTACTGACCGACCCTCGGGGTCGAGCAGCACCGACACCAATCGGCCGGCGTCCGCCGGTCGTCTACCCGGGTACCTGACACGGCCCGAGAGAGAGAAGGCACCTCATGCCCAAGCCCACCAAGGGCAAGCGCCTCGGCGGAAGCGCTGCACACCAGCGCCTCATGCTGTCGAACCTGGCGACCGCCCTGTTCGAGCACGGCCGGATCACCACCACCGAGACCCGGGCACGCCTGCTGCGCCCGGTCGCGGAGAAGCTGATCACCAAGGCCAAGCGCGGCGACCTGCACAACCGTCGTGAGGTCCTCAAGACCGTGCGCGACAAGTCGGTCGTGCACACCCTGTTCACCGAGATCGGGCCGATGATGGCCGAGCGTCCCGGTGGCTACACCCGGATCACCAAGATCGGCCCCCGCAAGGGCGACAACGCCCCCATGGCGGTCATCGAGCTGGTGACCGAGGCCTACAGCCCGAAGGCGCCGTCCACCAAGCGCACCGAGACGGCTCCGGCGGCCACCCCCGCCCCGGCTCCTGCCGAGGTGGAGGCCGAGGGCGTCGACGGCGAGACCGAGGTGCTCTCCACCGAGCGCACCGACGTCGAGACCGCCGAGGAGCAGGCCCAGGGCGACGCCGCCCAGGTCGAGACCGCCGAGGTCGCGGCCGAGGCTGACGAGACCGCCGCCGAGGACGAGGGGACCGACTCCGTCAAGGAGTGACCCCTCCCGGCTGATCAGGGCCCGCTGTCCGTCACGGACAGCGGGCCCTGTTGCGTCCCGGGCCGGATCCTGGGTGTCTGCCGCAGCTGGCTCCGGCGTCACAGCTGCGCGGCGGCAGCGATCTGGCTCTGGTCGGCTGAGATCGGCGACCCGTCACGGTCGCAGGCGGGCCGACAGGTCGGCCGCGTCGAGGCTCCGGGGCGCCAGCCCCTGCCGGGCGGCGTCGGCACCGAGCCGTTGCAGCGCCTCGTTGACGGGCACCGGCACGCCGTGGAGCCGGCCGAGCAGGACGACCTCGCCGTTGAGCAGGTCGGTCTCGACGTCCCCGGTCCCGCGGGCCAGGCTCTGCCACGTGGAGCCGCGGGCGTCCGCACGCGTCCGGCCCTGCAGCAGGTCGCCACGACGTTCGCGGTCCTGCTCCTCGCTGACCACGGCGATCCCGGCCGCGGCGAGCACGGCCTCACCCTCGGCTCGCGCCCGCCGTACGAGCTCGTCGGCGGCGGGGGACTCCGCACAGCACGCGTCGACGACGTTGCCGAGGTTCATCAGCAGCTTGCGGTGCTTCCACGCCATCACGTCCGGGCGTGGCACGCTGTGGAACCCCGCTGTCCGCAGGTCCGTCGCGACCGTCGTGCACACGTCGTCGACCCCGGCGGGGAACCGCCCGATGTCCAGCAGCCCGGGGACGGGGTGACACTGCTGCACCACCACCCCCGGCTCGAGGTGCGCACACGGCTGCATGACGCAGATGCCGTACGTCCGGGCGAAGCGCCGCAGGACAGCCGCCTCGTTGGCGACGCCGTTCTGGACCGAGACGACGGGGGTGTCCGGCGGTGCCGCCGCGGCGAGGTCGTCGAGGGCGCCTGCGGTCTGGTGGCCCTTCACCGCCAGCAGGACGACGTGCTTCTCGCTCCAGTCCACGTCGTACGGCGTGCCGACGGCCCGGGGGTGGGTGACCTCGCGGCCGACCCGCGACTCGAGCACCAGGCCGTCGCTGCGGAGCGCCTCGAGGTGTGCGCCACGAGCCACGAGCGTGACGTCGACGCCGGCCAGGGCGAGCCTGGCCCCGATGACGCCACCGACCGCTCCGGCCCCGACCACGACGTACCTCATGAGGCGACCCTACGGTGGACGTCAGCCGGGCGGCCGCCAGGCGGGGTCGCGGCCGATGAACCCCACCAGCCGGTCCACCACGGGGGCGTCGGCCGGCACGGGCACCGCCGGGCCGTACTGGCCGGACGAGCGGAGCACGTCCTCGATGGGGCGCATGCCCTCGAGGAGGGTGCCGGCCCAGCCCCCGTCGAGCTCCACGTGCTGCCCCGACGCGCGGGCGAGGTCCCAGCTGTGCATGAAGACGTCGGCGGTGTAGAACCGGTCGACCGCGTCGGCCAGGCGGTGGGTCCCGGCGTAGGGGTGGGTGAGCTCGTCGTCCCCGCGCTCCTCGACCAGCACCTGCACGGCGCCCGCCTGGTGCTGCCACGCCGCGACGGGGTCGTCGGCGACCGGAGGCCCGGGGGCGAGCTCCACCCCGCTCGCGGCCAGGAAGCCGGGGAACCACTCGACGAGGTGGCGCACGACGTCGCGTGCCGTCCAGCCCGCAACCGGCGCGGGCGCGCTCCAGTCCGCGACGCCGCCGACCAGCGACGAGAACCCCTCGGCCGTCCGGCGGTGGCGCTCGCCGGGGCCCAGGTCGCCGAGGCTCACAGAGTGCCCTCGGCGAGCATCGCGTCGAGCTCGGCGTACCCCTCGTTGACGCCGACCTCCATGCCGCTGGCGAGCCACGCGTCGCGGCCCTCGAAGGAGTCGCACAGGGACACGGCGTGCAGGCGCGTGCGGCCGTCGCCGAGGTCCTCGAACGTCATGGTCTCGAGCGCGACGGCGTCGGGCATGCCCTCCCACGTGAAGGTCTGCACGAGCCGGTCCTCGCGCAGCGTGTGGAAGCAGCCCCGGAAGGCGCCCTCGAAGCCCTGGCCCCGGGAGAGGTAGCGCCAGCTGCCGCCGTCGCGGGCGTCCCAGTGGACGATCTCGGTCTCGAGGTCGCGGGGCCCGATCCAGCGGGCGAAGACGTCGGGATCGGTGTGGGCCCGGAAGAGCTGGGCCGGGGTCGCAGCGAAGTCACGCCACAGGTGGATCGCCGGGACGGTCGGGTCGGCCTCGATCGCGGCCTGGTCGTAGCGGGTGTGCTCGGTCGTGCTGGTCATGATGCGGTCCCTTCTCGGGTGCTGCCGGATCGGTGGTCGGTGTCGGAGTCCATCTCGGCCAGCACGGCGTCGAGGCGGCTGAACCGCTCCTCGGCCTGCCGGCGGTAGCGCTCGATCCACTTCGTCATGAGGTCGAACACCTCGGCTTCCAGGTGGACGGGACGCCGCTGGGCGTCCCTGCTGCGGCTGACCAGGCCGGCGTCCTCGAGCACCTTGAGGTGCTTGGACACGGCCTGGACGCTGACGTCGTACGGCTCGGCCAGCGCCCCGACGGTCGCGTCGGCGACGGTCAGCCGGGCCACGATGTCGCGCCTGGTGGGATCGGCGAGCGCCGCGAACACCCGGGAGAGCTGGTCGGTCATGTCACTCCTCGTCAACCTGTTGGTTGACAACGAGCGTACGACGGCGGTGTGGTGGTCGTCAACCTCCGGGTTGAAGAAGGCATCGGTGGCCGCCACCTAGGATGCGGGCGTGCGGCTGCGACTCGACCTGTCCTACGACGGGACCGACTTCTCCGGCTGGGCGACCCAGCCGGGGTTGCGGACCGTGCAGGGGACGCTCGAGGCCGCCCTCGCGACGGTGCTGCGCGTGCCCGCCGCCCCCCTGACCGTCGCCGGCCGCACCGACGCGGGGGTCCACGCCCGCGGCCAGGTGGCGCACCTCGACGTGGACCCGGACGCGGTCGTCGCCGCGGCGGGCCGCTCGGCGGACCCGCCGCTGGACGCGCTCGTACGGCGCCTGGGCGGCATCGCCCCGCCGGACCTGCGCGTACGGCGGGTGGTGGAGGCCCCCGAGGGGTTCGACGCGCGCTTCTCTGCGCTGTGGCGCCGCTACGCCTACCGCATCGCCGACGCCCCCGACGTGGTCGACCCGCTCGTGCGCGGGCACGTCCTGGCGTGGCCCCGACGGCTCGACGTCGACGCGATGGACGAGGCGTCCACCGGGCTGCTCGGACTCCAGGACTTCGCGGCGTTCTGCAAGCAGCGCGAGGGCGCCACCACCGTGCGCACGCTGCTGGAGCTGTCGTGGCGGCGTACCTCCGCAGGCGCGGTCGAGGCCCGGGTCGTGGCGGACGCGTTCTGCCACCACATGGTGCGTGCGCTGGTCGGCTGCCTGGTCGCGGTCGGTGAGGGACGACGGGAGGTGACCTGGCCGGCCCAGGTGCTCGGCAGCAGGACGCGCGACTCCGGCGTCACCGTCGTGCACGCCCACGGGCTGACGCTCGAGGAGGTCGGCTACCCCGACGACCAGCAGCTCGCGACCCGGGCGAGCGTCGCCCGGGCCCGGAGGGAGGCCCTGCATGGGTGAGCACTACTTCTCCGCCGATCCGGGGGTCCCCTTCGAGCGCGAGACGTTCACCGCCGAGGTCTGGGGCCACGAGCTGACGCTGCAGACCGCCCCCGGCGTGTTCAGCCGGGGTCACCTCGACCACGCCACCGCTGTGCTGCTGCGTGAGCTCGACCCGCCCGTCCAGGGCCAGTTCCTGGACCTCGGCTGCGGGTACGGCGTGATCGGCCTCGCGATCGCGCGCGCGGTCCCGCTGGCCAACGTCATCGGGGTCGACGTCAACGAGCGCGCCATCGTGCTGGCCAACGACAACGCCCGGGCGGCCGGGCTCGACACGCGGTTCGTCGCCTGCACCGCCGAGCAGGTCCCCGGCAACCAGGTCTTCGACGAGATCTGGTCCAACCCCCCGATCCGGATCGGCAAGGAAGCCCTCCACGAGCTGCTCCTGACCTGGCTGCCGCGGCTCGCGCCGGGCGGACGGGCGGTGATGGTGGTCGGCAAGTTCCTCGGCGCCGACTCGCTCCAGCGGTGGCTCACCGACCAGGGGTGGCCGACGACGCGGCTCGCCAGCGCCAAGGGGTTCCGGGTGCTCGAGACCAGGCGCGGCTGAGGCTCGGTCGAGGCCTCAGGCGGGCCGCGTGGCGACGAGCGCCCCGATCTTGTCGATGCGGTGCTCCGGGTTGTCGTAGCGGTCCGACCAGTAGTTGCCGGCGGCGTGGTCCTCGATGGTCGCGCAGGTCGACAGCGTGATCATCGGGCGCGTGGCGGTGCGTCCCGGCCGCCCCGGCACCGGTGCCCGCTGCCCGGCGAGCGACCGGGGGCTGCGGAAGGACGTCCACCGCGTGCGCCGCACCTCGTAGACGAAGACGGTGTCGCCGCTGCGGACGCGCACGCGGTCGCCGCGACGCAGCGACGGCGCGTAGCGCAGTGGGGCGGTGCCGCTGAGCCGGTGTCCGGTGACGATGAAGTTGCCGACCTCGCCCGGACCGACGCCGCCGCGGGGACCGCGCGGCGAGGCCATCGGCCCGGTGTTCTGGATGGCCGTGCCGGGACCGTCGTCCGGGGAGCCGCGGTACCTCACCACAGGGACGTCACGGAGCCCCAGCTCGGGGATGCTGACGAACGAGCGCCGGGGCTCCGGCGGCCGGGGCGTGGCCTCCTCGGTCGGCGACGCCGTCGGGACCGGCGGGCTCGGGCTGGCCTGGTCCGGGCTCGGCTCGGTCGCGCCCGGTCCGGTCGGGTCCGGCCCGCTCGGGGTCAGCGGCGCCGTCGTACGCTCGGCAGGCGGGTCCGCCGCCTGCCCCTCGTCCTGCGTGGCGCAGCCCGGCGTGGCCGTCATGACCGTCACGACGAGCACGGTGGCCACGAGCCGGGTCCGTCCGTCCATCCCCCCACGCTACGAGCCCGGGGAAGCCTCGTGCAGCCGCACCGGCAGCGCCTCGACCCCGTGGACGGCCGAGAGCTCGCTGAACCGCAGCTCCTCGGGGCCCACGGCCAGGGCCAGGGCGGGGAAGCGGGTGGCCAGGCCCGTCAGCGCGGCGCGGAGCTCCATCCGTGCCAGCTCGGCGCCGAGGCAGCGGTGGGCCCCGTGGCCGAAGGCGACGTGCCCCGGGCTGCGGCCCGGCCGGGGGTCGAACGATCCGGCGGCCGCCTGCGGGTCGCGGTTGGCGCCGGTCAGCGAGACCATCACGACGTCACCCTCCTTGACGCGCGCGCTGCCCACGAGGAGGTCCCGCCGGGCGAAGCGCGGGAACGCGACCTGGACCGGGCAGACGTACCGGAGCAGCTCCTCCACCACCCCGTCGACGACGGCGCCGTCGCCGGTCCGGAGCAGGGCGTACGACGCCGGGTCGCGGAGCAGCACGTAGGTGCCGAGGGAGAGCATGCTGGCGCTGGTCTCGTACCCGCCGAGGAAGAGCCCGTCGGCCAGCCCGCCGAGCTCCACGTCGTCGAGGTCGTCGCCGTGCTCGCGCAGCAGCGAGGCGATCAGGCCCTCGCCCACCGCGCCGCGCGCACGCTCCCGTCCGACGGCGGCGATGAGGAAGGTCCGCGAGGCGGCGGCCGCCCCGAAGCTGCCGCGGCCCCCGGCTCGCATGTCGAAGCGCGCGGTGCCGAGGCCGCGGAACGCCACCCGGTCGACCTCGGGAAGTCCGAGGAGATCGCAGATCACGCGGAACGGCACCTCGAACGCGAACCGCTCGACCAGGTCGACCACGGGGCCGTGGCGCTCCATGTCGTCCAGCGCCTCGGCCACGACCCGCTCGATCGGCTCCTCCAGCCGGGCGAGTCGCCGGCGTGTGAACTCGGGGGTGAGGACCCGTCGCAGCCGGCCGTGCTCGGGGTCGTCCGTCATGCCGAGCCCGCCGACCTGCTCGGCCGCGGACCGGGGCCTGCCACCGAGGAGGTGCCGTACGTCGTTGCCGAAGCCGTCCTTGTCGGCCAGCACCGTGCGTGCGGCGTCGTGCCCCGTGACCAGCCACACGTCGAGGCCGAGCATGCGGGTGACGTGGACGATCCCGTCCGCGGTCCTCGCCTCGTCCAGCGCCGGCACCGGGTCCACGCCGTCCCGCTGGAGCACGAACCGGCCCTCGGCGGGGAGGCGCTCCAGCGACGTGAGGTCCGGCTGGACGTCGATCCGCCGGACCGCCCAGCGCATCGCGGTGCGGCGTACCCGGGCCATCGTCGTGGTGGTCACGCACCCAGTGGAGCGCACTCCGCTCCTGTGCGCCATCGGGGAGGCCCCCGGTCCAGCCCAGGGGTCTCCCGGGGGTGGGGGGCCGCCGGGCAGGATGGGGGAATGGGTCACGACGCAGCACCTGACAGGTACGACGCCGGCATGCACTACCGCTTCACGGGTCGGAGCGGGCTGCAGCTCCCGGCGCTGTCGCTGGGCCTGTGGCAGAACTTCGGCACCGACCGACCGGAGGAGACCCAGCGCGCGATCCTGCGCCGGGCCTTCGACCGGGGGGTGACGCACTTCGACCTGGCCAACAACTACGGCCCGCCCTACGGTCGGGCCGAGGAGAACATGGGGCGCTACCTCGCCGACGACTTCGCTCCCTACCGCGACGAGCTGGTCATCTCGACGAAGGCCGGCTGGGACATGTGGCCCGGCCCGTACGGGCAGGGCGGGGGCTCGCGGAAGTACGTCCTGGCCTCGCTCGACCAGTCGCTGGCCCGGCTCGGCCTCGACTACGTCGACATCTTCTACAGCCACCGCTTCGACCCCGACACCCCCGTCGAGGAGACGATGATGGCGCTGGACGCGGCCGTGCGGTCGGGCCGGGCGCTCTACGCCGGCATCTCGTCGTACTCCGCCTCGCGGACGCGGGAGGCCGCATCGATCGCGCGTGACCTCGGCACGCCGCTGCTCATCCACCAGCCGTCCTACTCGATGCTCAACCGCTGGATCGAGGGCGGGCTCCTCGACGAGCTGGAGGAGCAGGGGATGGGCTGCATCGTCTTCGGGGCGCTGGGTCAGGGGCTGCTCACCGACCGCTACCTCGACGGGGTCCCGCCGGACTCCCGCGCCGCACGTGAGGGCTCGACGCTCACCGGCCTCGAGAGCGACGTGCTGGAACGGGTGCGGGCACTCAACGCGATCGCGGAGCGGCGGGGGCAGCAGCTCGCGCAGCTGGCCCTGCAGTGGGCGCTGCGCGACAGCCGGGTGACGAGCGCGGTCATCGGCGCCTCCAGCGTCGAGCAGCTCGACACCAACCTCGACGCCCTGTCCGGCCCGCCGCTGACCGACGAGGAGCTCGCCGAGATCGACCAGCACGCCGAGGAGTCGGGCATCAACCTCTGGGCGAAGCAGACCGAGGAATGAGCGGCCGCACGCGGGTGGTCGTCGTCGGTGCCGATGCGGCCGGCATGTCCGCGGCGCACCAGGCGATGCGCACCGCGGAGCGCACCGGCCGTCACCTGGACGTCACGGTGCTCGACCGCGGCCGGCACACGTCGTACTCCGCCTGCGGGATCCCCTTCTGGATGGCCGGGGACGTCGCGTCGGGCGACGACCTCGTCGCACGCACGGCCGAGCAGCACCGGCAGGCCGGCATCGACCTGCGCCTCGGGACGGAGGTCGTGGGGGTCTCGCTCGACGAGCGGACCGTCGCCACGGCGGCGGGGGAGGAGATCGGCTACGACGAGCTGGTCGTGGCGACGGGCGCGCCCGCAGTGGTGCCGTCCTGGGCGCTCCGGCCGGACGGCACGCCGTACGACGGCGTGGGACCGGTCAAGACGCTCGACGACGGCAGCGCCTGGCTGGACCGCTTCGCGGAGGCCGGGGACGGTGCCCACGTCGTGGTCGTCGGCGCGGGGTACGTCGGCATCGAGGCCGCCGAGGCGGCACTCCGCCGGGGGCTGGGGGTGACCGTGCTGACCCGCGGGCGCGGGCTCGCGCTCCTCGAGGACGAGATGTCCGAGCGCGTCGCCCTCGCGCTGCGCGCCGCGGGGGCCGAGGTCGTCCTGGACGCCGAGGTGACCGGTCTCGACGTCGACGGGGACCGGGTGACCGGGGTGCGGTGGGGCGACGAGCGGCGCGACGCCGACCTCGTGGTCGTGGCCATCGGCGTGCGTCCGGCGACCGGCTTCCTGGCAGGGACGGGACTGCCGCTGTCCCGCGTCGGGGCGCTGCGACCGGATGGCCACGGCCGGGTCGCCGACGGGGTCTGGGCAGCGGGGGACTGCTGCGAGGTGCGTCGCCGCATCGACGACAGCTGGGTGTTCCGGCCCCTGGGGACCCACGCCAACAAGCACGGTCGCGCGCTGGGCGACTCGCTCGCCGGGGGCACCCTGGAGTTCCCCGGGGTGGTGGACACCTCGATCACGCGCTTCGCGGCCTGCGACCAGTACCTCGAGATCGCCCGTACCGGGCTGACCCTGGCCGAGGCGTCGGCGGGATCGTTCGACCCCGTGTGCCTGACGACCGAGGGGACCACCGCGAGCGGCTACATGCCCGAGGCCGACCCGGTCGCGATCTGGGTGGTGGCCGACCGGACCACCCGGCGGCTGCTGGGGGTGCAGGTGGTCGGTGGCCGGGGCGCGGGCAAGCGCGTGGACGTGGCGGCCGGGGTGCTGTGGCGGTGCGGCACCGTCGACGACCTCGCCCGGCTGGACCTGGCCTACGCGCCGCCGTTCTCGGCGGCCTGGGACGTCGTCCAGATCGCGGCACGCCGGGTGGCCGAGCGGCTCTGAGGCCAAGGCTGTCGAGTGGCCTGTCAGCCCCGGAGGCGCACGGAGAGGCAGGTGACGCAGCCCTCGAGCTTCTCGAACTCGGTCATGTCGACCGCGACCACACGCAGGCCGCGGTCCTCGTAGAGCCGCCTGGTCCGCGGCGCGCTCGTCGACATCAGGACCGTGTCCTCGCCGAGCAGCACGACGTGGGCGCCCGGCTCCTCGGGGACCCCGAGGTAGTCCGGCCACACCGACGGGTCGTCGACCACCTCGTCCCAGCCCACGACGGTGCCGTCGGGCAGCGCGGTGACCGCCGACTTCAGGTGCAGCGCCGACGTCAGGGGCACGGCCACCACGCGGGCGCCCAGCGGCTCGAGGAGCTCCCCGAGCTGGTCGATCCCGGCCTGGTCGGTCCGCCCACCGAGCCCGACCCACACCGTGCCGTCGTGCTTGAGCACGTCGCCCCCGTCGAGCGTCCCGGGTGCCTCGATGTGCGCGATCCGGTAGCCGAGCCCGCGCAGCGTCTCCTCGGTCGCCGCGGTCTCGGGCCTCCGCTCGTCGGCGCCGGGACGGGTGATGACGGCGAGGTCGCCGTACATCACGACGGTGTCCTCGACGAAGACCGCGTCCGGGCACTCCGGCAGGGGCGGGACCTCGATGGTCTCCCAGCCCTCGGCACGCAGCGCGGCGACGTAGCCGTCCCACTGCTGGGCCGCCAGGTCGACGTCGACCGGGACGCGCTCGATGTGGGTGAGGAGCCCCTCGGCGAGGCGGGGACCGGGACGGCGGACGAGGGCTCGACGGTTCATCCGAGGATCCTCTCGCAGGACGCGGAATGCCACATCCGCCGTCCATGCCCTATGGTCGTAGGTGTTGAAGCGACGACACTGCATGTCGTCCTGGTCGCACACGATGTCGCGGCTCGTATCTCGTACTCCTGGTTTTCGGTTCGCTGGACAATCAGCACAGATGGATGTCTTCAGCGGCTCGCGGGCACACTGCCCGCGATGCGGAACAAAGGAAAAGATCATGGCTTCAGGCACCGTCAAGTGGTTCAACGCCGAGAAGGGCTTCGGCTTCATCGCACAGGATGGCGGCGGCGAGGACGTCTTCGTCCACTACTCCGCGATCCAGTCCAGCGGCTACAAGTCGCTCGACGAGAACCAGAAGGTCGAGTTCGACCTCGCCCAGGGCCCCAAGGGCCCGCAGGCGGAGAACGTCACCGTCTCCTGATCTCACTCGTCGGGCCCCGATCGCACACGCGATCGGGGCCCTTCGTGCGTCCGGGGGTGCGGTGGGCTCTCAGTCCGGACCGACGGTGGGATCCGGGCCCTCGGTCGGGATGGCGCCGTCGTCGGCCGAGCCGGAGCTCATCGCGCCCGCGCTGCCCGCTGCTGCGGCACCGTCCAACGCGCCGATGTCGCTCGGCTTGGCCGCCTCGTCGGCGCGTTCGGACTCCGGCCCGTGCTCGAGCTGCGCGTCCTGCGCGGCGCCCTGGTCGTCTCCTCGGCTCATCTGGTCACCTCGTCCGTCGGCGGCTGCTGGGTCGGTCCCGGTACCCACGCGGCGGTGGGCCATGTCCGCAGGCGGTGGCGGTCCCCGCAATTGGCGTGCGTCCCAGGAGCCGGCAGGGGAGAATCGCCTCCCGTGGGACATGTCGACGTCGCTGGGGTGCGCTACGAGCTGCCGGACGGCCGGGTGCTGCTCGACGACGTGTCGTTCCGCGTCGGTGACGGCGCCAAGGTCGCCCTGGTCGGGGCCAACGGAGCCGGCAAGACGACGCTGCTGCGCATCGTCACGGGTGAGCTCGAGCCGCACGCCGGCGTGGTGACCCGGTCGGGCGGTCTGGGCGTGATGCGCCAGTTCGTCGGCCACGGGGGAGGCGACGAGACGGTCCACGACCTGCTGCTCTCCGTCGCCCCCGAGCGGGTGCGGCAGGCGGCGGCCCACGTCGACGAGTGCGAGCTCGCACTCATGGACACCGATGACGAGAAGACGCAGCTCCGCTACGCCGAGGCGCTGGGGGAGTACGCCGACGCCGGCGGCTACGACGTCGAGGTCACCTGGGACGTCTGCACGACCGGGGCGATGGGCCTGCCCTTCGACCGCGCCCGCAACCGGCTCCTGTCGACGCTCAGCGGCGGGGAGCAGAAGCGGCTGGTGCTGGAGTACCTCCTCCGCGGACCCGACCAGGTGCTGCTGCTCGACGAGCCGGACAACTACCTCGACGTGCCCGGCAAGGTCTGGCTCGAGGAGCGCATCCGCGAGTCGCCCAAGACGATCCTGTTCATCAGCCACGACCGCGAGCTGCTCGCCAACACCGCGACCCGCATCGTCACCGTCGAGCTCGGCTCCGCGGGCAACCTCGTGTGGACGCACCCCGGCGGCTTCGCGAGCTACCACGAGGCGCGCGAGGAGCGGTTCCTCCGCTTCGAGGAGCTGCGCCGGCGCTGGGACGAGGAGCACGCCAAGCTCAAGGCGCTGGTCCTGATGTACAAGACGAAGGCGGCGTACAACGACGGGCTGGCCAGCCGCTACCAGGCGGCACAGACCCGGCTGCGGAAGTTCGAGGAGGCCGGTCCGCCGACCGAGCAGCCTCGCGAGCAGCAGGTCAAGATGCGCCTCAAGGGCGGCCGCACCGGCAAGCGGGCCGTGGTCTGCGAGCGCCTCGAGCTCACCGGGCTGATGAAGCCCTTCGACCTCGAGGTCTGGTACGGCGACCGGGTCGCGGTGCTCGGGAGCAACGGCTCGGGCAAGTCCCACTTCCTCCGGCTGCTCGCCGCCGGCGGCAGCGACCCCGACGTCGAGCACCGCCCGGTCGGCGTCCCGCCCGAGCCGGTGCACCACCGCGGCGTGGCCAGGCTCGGGGCCCGCGTGCGACCCGGGTGGTTCGTGCAGACCCACGAGCACCCCGAGCTGCGCGGCCGGACGCTGCTGGAGATCCTGCACCGGGGAGACGAGCACCGCGCCGGCATGGGCCGCGAGCAGGCAGCCCGGGTCCTCGACCGCTACGAGCTCGCGCACGCGGGCGAGCAGGTCTACGAGTCCCTCAGCGGCGGGCAGCAGGCGCGCCTGCAGATCCTCCTGCTCGAGCTGTCCGGCGCCACGCTCCTCCTGCTCGACGAGCCGACCGACAACCTCGACGTCCAGAGCGCCGAGGCGCTCGAGGCGGGGCTGGCGGCGTTCGAGGGGACCGTCCTGGCGGTGACCCACGACCGGTGGTTCGCGCGCGGCTTCGACCGGTTCCTGGTCTACGGCGCCGACGGCGAGGTCTACGAGTCCGAGGGTCCCGTCTGGGACGAGGGCAGGGTGGCCCGGGCGCGATGAGCGACCGCCTGACCGACCTGGCGATCGTCCCGGTCGACCCCTTCGACGACGCTGCGGTCGCGGCCTGGCACCGGGTGTACGCCGAGGCGCAGCTCGCCGGCAACGAGGAGCACGCGACGCCCTGGCAGCTCGAGGAGATGCGCGTGCTGCTGCAGGACGCCGGCACCCGGATCGAGGTGGCGGCGTGGAGTGGGCTCCGAGCGGGGCGGCACGTCGCAGCAGGATTCCTCCGGATGCCGTTGCAGGACAACCTCGAGCGCTGCGAGGTGGCGGTCCAGGTGCTCCCGTCGGACCGTCGACGAGGCATCGGCCGCGCGCTGGCGGGCCGGCTCGAGGAGGAGGCGCGAGCGCTCGGCCGCTCGGTTCTCTACGCCGAGATCTCCTGGGACGTCGGCGGAGGCAGCGAGGGCACCGACCGCGCCGGCGCGGAGTTCGCTCGCGCGGTCGGCTTCGACCTGGCCCTGCGCGACGTGCAGCGTGAGCTCGCGCTCCCGGTCGCCGACCAGGTGCTGGCCGCATGGGCCGAGGAGGCGGCGCCGTACCACGCGGCGTACACCCTGCGCTCCTTCGTCGGGGCCGTCCCCGACGACCTCGTCGAGGGCTGGGCGACGCTGCTCGCCTCGCTCTCGACCGAGGCGCCGACCGGCGAGATGGACCTCGAGCCGGAGACGATCTCGGTCGAGGAGCAGCGCGACGCCGAGGCGGTCATCCGCAAGCAGGGCCGTACGAAGTACAACACCGTCGCGCTCGACCCGACGGGCGAGGTGGTGGGCTACACGGACATCGCGACCACGGTGCACGAGCCCGGGCGCGCCTACCAGTGGGGCACGCTGGTCCGGCGCGACCACCGCGGGAACCGCCTGGGGCTCGCCGTGAAGGTCGCGAACCTGCGGCTCCTCCAGCGCGAGCGTCCCGACATCACCCGGCTGATCACCTGGAACGCCGAGGAGAACGGCCACATGGTGGCGGTCAACGAGCGGCTGGGCTTCCGCCCGGTCGCGCGGCTGGGGGAGTTCCAGAAGAGGCTGTCCTAGGTCGCGGAGGCGGACGTCCCGATCAGCAGGAGCCGGTCAGGTAGAGCAACCGACCACCCTCGTCATTCTCCCAGATGCCGGCTGTCCACACGGCGTGCCTGCCCAGCTGCTTCGCGGTGGGCGGGCTCGAGAGGACATGGGGCCTGACCTCGGCCCACGTCGCCCTGGCAGCGTCGCCCTCGAACCACTCGAGCTGTCCGGTGCTCCACATGTCCAGGACGAGCGGTGCGCCCGATGCCATCAGGTCGTCCGCCACAGCGCGCTTGGCGCGGGTTCCGCGCCGAACGTAGGACCGCCCGTCAGCACCCACGACCTTGCCCTGGTCGCGGTCCTCCGGCCGCTGGCAGTCTCGGAGATCGGTGCCCATGAGGTGACGGTAGAGGACGCTCCTTCTCGCGTCAGCGGACGTCGCAGTCGACCCCCCAGTGCAGCTGCGCAGCGAGTGGCCGATGCGCGGTCCCACCCATGGACCGGCACGTCGACGCCTGCCTGGCCCGAGGGGACGCTCAGGGGCCTCAGCCCTCCTCTGCGTCGGAGTCCAGCACCACGGACGCGGTCTGCTCCTCGCCGTCCCGCAGCCAGGTGACCTCGACGGTGTCGCCCGGCCGGTAGGAGCGGATCGTCGCGACCAGCGAGTCGGCGCCGTTGATCATCCGCTCGTCGATGCGGGTGATCACGTCATCGGCCTCCAGGCCGGCCTCGGCGGCGGTGGAGCCCGGGGAGACGTCGATGACGGTCGCGCCCGGGCTGCCGTCCTCGGGCGTGCCGACGCTGATGCCCAGCCTGGCGTGCGTCGGCGTCTCGCCGGCGGTCATCTGGTCGACGATCGGCAGGACCTCGTCGATCGGGATCGCGAAGCCCAGGCCGATCGATCCCGCCTGTCCCGACGCGGAGGTGGCGGTCCGGATCGAGGAGTTGATGCCGACCACGGCGCCGGTCATGTCGACCAGGGGGCCGCCGGAGTTGCCCGGGTTGATCGCGGCGTCGGTCTGGATCGCGGGGTACGTCGTGCTGTTGCCGTCGTCGTCCCGACCGGCGTTCACCGGCCGGTCGAGAGCGCTGACGATGCCGCTGGTCACCGTCGCGTCGAGCCCGAAGGGGGAGCCGATGGCCACCACGCCCTGGCCCACGTCGAGGTTCCCCGACTCGCCGATCGTCGCGGGCTTCAGGCCCGACACGTCGCCGGCCTTGATGACGGCCGTGTCCGTCAGCGGGTCGCGACCGAGGATCTCGGCCTCCGCGGACGAGCCGTCCGAGAACGAGACCCGGATCGCGCCGCCGTCCGCCGCCGTCTCGATGACGTGGTTGTTGGTGAGGATGGTGCCGTCCTCGGTGAGGATGATGCCCGACCCCGACCCGCTCCCCTCCTCCGAGGCGACGTCGATCTTGACGACGATCGGCAGGACCGCGGCAGCGACCGCCTCCACGCTGCCCTCCTCCGCCTCGGTGTCTCCCTGGTCGACGACGTTGGTGGTCGAGACGGGCGAGCGAGCACCCGGCTCGTCGTCGTCGATCGAGTCCCAGGCCGCCGCTCCGCCGATCCCGGCCAGTCCGCCCACGACGAGCGACGTGGCGACCACCGCGGCGGCGAGACCGCGCCGGCCTCGGCGGCGCTCGGAGGACGGCGCGTCCGCCCCGCTGTGCCATCCACTGGCGGTGGACGATCCGGGAGGAGCGTTCCGCGGATCCGAAGGCCCAGGGTGGAGAGCGGCTCTCGGGTCGGCTGTTCCCGCGGCCGGTGGTCCCGGGCGGTCGGTCCCGACGGCGGGTGGCATCGCCGGCGGCGTGGGACGGACGGCGTGCGGCGGACCGCCGGTGGTCGGCGGCCCTGCAGGGCCGGGCTCGCCGGGCGTGTGGTCGTGCGGCTCGCGGGCAGGATCGTCGGGGAAGCCGGGGGAGGGCGTCGTGCTCATGCCCTGACTGTGCCCACCCAGGCTGTGGTCATGCTGAGAGGCCGCTGGACGGGCGTGAAGAACCGGCCGCGTGCAAGAACGCAGGCACTTTGCGCGGCGCGGTCCTGAAAGATCTTGCAGACATTGCAATCTGTGCCAGTGCCGTCCTAGCGTGACGCCTGCCACACCCGGCCCCGCCCCCGCCTCTCGGCCCTCCCTCTCGGAGCTCCTCGTGCGTCGTCTCCTCCTGGCCGCCACCGGCCTCGCCACCGTGCTCGCCCCGCTCGCACCGCTCGCGCCGACGGCTCCTGCCGCGGCCGACCACCGTGCCGAGCCCCCCACCGCCGTCACGCTGGTGGGCAACCTGCAGGACGAGCTCGGCTGTGCCGAGGACTGGGCTCCGGCGTGCGAGGCCACCCGCATGTCGGTCGGCGACGACGGCTCATGGGCGTTCGTGGCCGAGGTGCCGGCCGGCACCTACCAGTACAAGGTGGCGATCAACGCGTCCTGGGCCGAGAGCCACGGCGCCGCCGGTGGCGGCAACCTCCCGCTCGTCCTCGAGAACCCCGCCCGCCTCCGCTTCTCGTACGACGACACCACCCACCGCGTCGCCGTCGCTCCTGCCGAGCAGCCCGCCGGCAGGCCGACCGCGGAGGACGAGGCCCTCGCCGGAGCCTCGCTGCGTGCGCCGCTGACCCGCGAGCGCTTCTACTTCGTCATGGCCGACCGCTTCGAGAACGGGGACCGCAGCAACGACACCGGTGGCTTCAGCGGCGGCCGGATGGAGACGGGCCTCGACCCGGCCGACAAGGGGTTCTTCCACGGCGGTGACATCGCCGGCCTGTCCCAGCGGCTCGACTACATCGACGGCCTCGGCACGACCGCGATCTGGCTCACGCCCAGCTTCAAGAACCGGCCCGTCCAGGGCACCGGCGCCGACGCCAACGCGGGCTACCACGGCTACTGGGTCACCGACTTCACCCGGATCGACCCGCACTTCGGGACGAACGCCGAGCTGGAGGCGTTCATCGACAAGGCCCACGCACGCGGCATCAAGGTCTTCTTCGACATCATCACCAACCACACCGCCGACGTCATCGACCACGCCGAGGGCCGGTACGGCTACGTCAGCAAGGCCGACGAGCCCTACCGCGACGCGTCCGGCGCGACGTTCGACGACCGCGACTTCGCCGGCACGGACACCTTCCCGGAGCTCGACGCCCAGACGTCGTTCCCCTACACCCCGGTCTTCCGCAGCGACGCGGACCGCACCGTCAAGGTCCCGGCCTGGCTCAACGACCCGACGAACTACCACAACCGCGGCGACTCGACCTTCGCCGGCGAGTCATCGCTCTACGGCGACTTCGTGGGTCTCGACGACCTCTTCACCGAGCAGCCCGACGTGGTCGACGGGATGACCGACATCTACAAGACCTGGGTGGACCTCGGCATCGACGGCTTCCGCATCGACACCGTCAAGCACGTCAACATGGAGTTCTGGCAGGAGTTCGCCCCGGCCATCCGCGACCACGCCCGGTCGATCGGCAACGAGGACTTCTTCGCCTTCGGTGAGGTGTACGACGCCGACCCGGCGTACCTGTCCACGTTCAGCACCACCGGGCGGATGGACTCCACGCTCGACTTCGGCTTCCAGAGCACGGGCACGGGCTTCGCCAAGGGCGCACCGACCCGCCGCCTGCGCGACTTCTACGCCGCCGACGACCACTACACCGACACCGACTCCAACGCGTACGCCGTGCCCACGTTCCTCGGGAACCACGACATGGGCCGGATCGGCAACTTCCTGGCCGGCACCGACCAGCCGCTCGAGCGGGACAAGCTCGCGCACGCGCTGATGTACCTCACCCGAGGCCAGCCGGTCGTCTACTACGGCGACGAGCAGGGCTTCACCGGCGACGGCGGCGACAAGGACGCGCGCGAGGACATGTTCCCCAGCCAGGTCGCGTCGTACAACGACAACGACCTGCTCGGCACCGACGCCACGACGGCGCAGGCCAACTTCGACACGTCGCACCCCATGTACACCACGATCCGCGACCTCGCGCGGCTGCGAGAGTCGTACCCCGCGCTCGCCGACGGCGCCCAGCTCCACCGCTACTCCTCCAACGACGCCGGCGTCTTCGCGTTCAGCCGGATCGACGCCCAGGAGCGGCGCGAGCACGTCGTCGCCCTCAACAACGCGACCACCGCGAAGACCGTCACGTTCGGCACCGAGATGCGGCGCAGCACGTTCAAGCAGGTCTGGCCGACGACCAGGGCGAGGCTCCGCAGCGACGACGAGGGCCGCGTCACCGTCACCGTGCCGCCGCTCTCGGCCGTCGTGTGGCGGGCCGCGGGCACCCTGGCCGAGCGGGAGGCCGCGCCTGCGGTGCACCTCGAGAAGCCGTCCGCCGGCGGTGTGGTCGGTGGCCGCTCGCCCATCACCGCGGGCGTGCCCGAGGGCGGGTTCAACCAGGTGACCCTCGCGTGGCGTCACGCCGGCGCGACCGGGTGGACGCCGCTGGGGACCGACGACAACGCGCCCTACCGCGTCTTCCACGACGTCAGCGCCATGCCGAAGGGCACCCTGCTGGAGTACCGCGCGGTGCTCCGCGACGGCTCGGGCAACCTCTCGGTGGCCTCCTCCCACGCCACGGTGGGCGAGCCCGAGGCCGAGCCGACGCCCGGCGGCGGTGGCGGCACGGGTCCGGTCACCCAGCCCGGGGCGGTGTCGGTGCCGGGCAACCACAACTCCGAGATCGGCTGTCCCGGCGACTGGCAGCCCGACTGCCCCGAGGCGCAGATGTCGCTCGACGCCGAGGACCTGGTCTGGAAGCGGACGGTCACGCTGCCGGCGGGCGGCTACGAGTACAAGGCCGCGATCGACGGCACCTGGGACGAGAACTACGGCGCCGGCGGCGTCCCCGGCGGCCCCAACGTGCCGCTGTCCCTCGACTCCGAGCGGACCGTGACGTTCTACTACGAGCACGGCTCCCACTGGGTCACCAGCGACGCCAACGGTCCGATCATCACCCTCGCCGGCAACATGCAGTCCGAGCTCGGCTGCGCCGGCGACTGGTCGCCGGACTGCATGCGAGGCTGGCTCAAGGACCTCGACGGCGACGGCACCTACACGTACGCCACCACCGCGCTGCCCGCAGGCAGCTACGAGACGAAGGTGACCCATGGCCTGTCCTGGGCGGAGAACTACGGCGCCGACGGCGTCCGTGACGGCGCCAACATCGGCTTCGACGTCCCCGGCTCGGGGGCCGAGGTCGTCTTCACCTACGACGTGACCTCGCACCGGCTGACCATCAGCACCCGGGCCGCCGGCGCGTCACCCGACCTGACCAAGGCGAAGGCCCACTGGCTCCGTGCCGACCTCCTCGCCTGGGACGTCCCGGCACCCGCGACCGGCTCGTACCGCCTGCACTGGTCGCAGCAGGGCGACCTCGCCGTCGACGCCGAGGCCGTCACCGGCGGCTCCAGCGCCCGACTGGTCCACGACCCCGCCGGCCTGCCGGCCGACGTGGTCGCCGACTTCCCGCACCTCGCCGGGCTCGACGCGTTCCGCCTGGACCCCGCGGCGGCGAAGCGGGTGCGGGAGATCCTCACCGGACAGCTCGCGGTGGCGTCGTACGCCCCCGACGGGACGCTGCGCGACGCCACCGGCGTGCAGGTGCCGGGGGTGCTCGACGACGTGTACGCCGCCGCGGCCGACCGCCGGCTCGGCGTCGTGTGGAAGGGCCGGCAGCCCACCCTCGCCCTGTGGGCGCCCACCGCCCAGGACGTCGCCGCGGTCGTCCGGGGTCGTCGGGTGCCGATGGACCGCCGGGCCGACGGGACGTGGACGGTCAGCGGGCCCAGCACCTGGCGCGGGGCGCCGTACACCTACGAGGTCCGGGTGTGGGCCCCGAGGGCCGGGCAGGTGGTGACCAACCGGGTGACGGACCCCTACTCGGTCGCGCTGACCGCCAACTCGGCGCAGTCGCTGATCGTCGACCTCGCCGACCCGGCCCTCGCGCCGGCCGGCTGGTCCGGCACGACGCCGCCGCGGATCGCCCAGCCCGAGGACCGCAACGTCTACGAGCTGCACGTGCGCGACTTCTCCATCGGTGACGAGACCGTGCCGGCCGCCGAGCGGGGGACCTACCTCGCCTTCGCGCGCAAGGACACCGCCGGCATGCGTCACCTGCGCCGGCTCGCCGGTGCGGGCCTCAACACCGTGCACCTGCTCCCTGCGTTCGACATCGCCACGATCGAGGAGCGCCGCTCCGCCCAGCTCGTCCCCGACTGCGACCTCGCGTCGCTGCCGCCCGACTCCGAGCAGCAGCAGGCCTGCATCGAGCGGATCCGCTCCGGCGACGGGTTCAACTGGGGCTACGACCCGCTGCACTACACCGCGCCCGAGGGGTCGTACGCGACGGACCCGGACGGCACGCGCCGCACCGTCGAGTTCCGCCGGATGGTGCAGGGGCTCAACGGCGCCGGGCTGCAGGTCGTGATGGACGTGGTCTACAACCACACCGCCGCCGACGGGCAGGCCGAGAGGTCCGTGCTCGACAAGGTCGTGCCGGGCTACTACCACCGGCTCAACGCCACCGGGGCCGTCGAGAGCTCGACCTGCTGCTCCAACACCGCCACCGAGCACCGCATGATGGAGAAGCTGATGATCGACTCGGTGCTCACCTGGGCACGCGAGTACAAGGTCAACGGCTTCCGCTTCGACCTGATGGGGCACCACTCGCTGGAGAACATGAAGCGCCTGCGCGCGGCCCTCGACGGACTCACCCTCGCGAAGGACGGAGTGGACGGTCGCGCGATCTACCTCTACGGCGAGGGCTGGAACTTCGGCGAGGTCGCCAACGACGCACGCTTCGAGCAGGCCACCCAGCTCAACCTCGCCGGCACCGGCATCGGCTCCTTCAGCGACCGGCTCCGCGACGCCGTCCGCGGCGGCGGGCCCTTCGACGCCGACCCGCGCGTCCAGGGCTTCGGCTCCGGGCTGTTCACCGACCCCAACGGCGCCGAGGTCAACGGCAGCCTGGAGGAGCAGCGGGCCGACCTGCTGCACGCGCAGGACCTGGTGAAGCTGGGTCTGGCGGGCAACCTCGCCGACTTCCGCTTCCGCTCCTCCACGGGGCAGACGGTCCGCGGCGCCGAGGTCGACTACAACGGGCAGCCGGCGGGGTACGCCGCCGACCCGGCCGAGACCGTGACCTACGTCGACGCCCACGACAACGAGACCCTGTTCGACTCCCTCGCCTTCAAGCTCCCCCGGGGGACGTCGATGGCGGACCGGGTGCGGATGAACACCGTCTCGCTCTCGACCGTCGCCTTCTCCCAGGGCGTGGTGTTCTGGCACGCGGGCACCGACCTGCTGCGCTCCAAGAGCCTGGACCGCAACTCCTACGACTCCGGCGACTGGTTCAACCGGGTCGACTGGCAGCGGCGGGACCACACCTTCGGCTCCGGCCTGCCCCTGGAGGCCGACAACGCGGACAAGTGGCAGTTCATGCGGCCGCTGCTCGCCGACCCGGCGATGCGGCCGGACGGCGCGGCGATGGACGCGGCGCACGCCCGGGCCCAGGACCTGCTGCGGATCCGTACGTCCTCGCCCCTGTTCCGGCTCGGCAGCCTCGAGGCGGTCCAGGCGAAGGTGTCGTTCCTCGACGCCGAGCCAGGGGTCATCGCGATGCTGGTGGACGACACCGCCGGCGCGGACGCGGACGCCGGTCGGGACGGGATCCTCGTCGTCTTCAACGCCACGCCCCGGGCGCACACCGTCTCCGGGACCGGCTCCGGCTGGACCCTGCACGGTGTGCAGGCCTCCGGCAGCGACGACGTCGTCAAGGGCAGCACGGTCGCGGCCGACGCGGTCACCGTGCCGGCACGGACCACGGCGGTGTTCGAGCGCTGACGGGCCGGTCGTGGGCCGGCCGGTCCCGGGTCCGTCGGCCCGGGGCCGGCCGGCTCAGTCCCGGCGGGGTCCGGAGAGGGCCCCGAGGACGGCGACCAGCTGGACCGCGGCCATGACGGCGAGGGCGACGGGGAAGGACCAGGCCGCGGCCAAGGCGCCCGCGGCGACAGCGCCCGCTGCCGTGCCCGCGTCGAAGCCGATGTTCCAGACGGCGCTGGCGGCGGGGATCCTGGTCGGGCCGGCGGCCGCGAACGCCGTCACGAGCGTGAGGTTCTGCAGCGCGCCGTAGGAGACGCCGAGCACGGTCGCGGCGAGGACCAGGACGACCGCGCTCCCGGTGGCGACGGCCCACGCACACCCGCCCATGGCCGCGCCTGCCACGACCAGCAGCGGAGCCAGGAACTGGCGGGCGCCGTGCCGGTCGGCGACGTGCCCGACCAGCCACCGGGCGAGGGCCGCGGTCACGCCCATGCCGAGCAGGAGGGCCATCGCGGTCGTCGGGCCCGCCAGCAGGGGAGCGAACGTCAGCAGGCTGCCGCCGGCCATGGTGACGGCGAACAGCACCAGCGTCGGCGGCACCACCGCGAGCAGCGCCCGGCGGTCCGACACCGCCGCGAGACCGGCCGCCGGCGGTGACGGCCGGTCGTGCCCGAGGTCCCGGAGCACGCGGCCCAAGCCCCAGGCGGCCGGGATCCCGACGACCGGCAGGGCGGCGAGCCAGAAGACCGCGGCGAAGCCCAGGGACTCCGCCAGCGGCACCGAGGCCGGGAGCAGCAGCAGGTTCGGCACGGCGACGGCCAGGCCGTACGCCCCGATCGCCGCGCCCCGCCGCGCGGGGTCCACGAGGTGGGCCGCCGCCGCCGAGCCGGTGACCGTGAGGATCCCGAAGCCGATCCCGCGCAGGGCCGAGAGACCGAGGACCCAGGCCAGCTCGTCGGAGAGGAGGTACGCCGGCGCCGGGAGCCCGAGGAACAGCAGGCCGGCGACGAGCACCCTGCCGGTGCCCCAGGCGGCCAGGGCGCGGGGGACGGCCAGCTGCGCCACGACGGTGGCGCCGAGCAGGACGCCGTTGACCAGCCCGGCTCCGGCCTCGGTCGCCCCGCCGCGGACGGCCCAGAGCGGGGCGACCGCCAGCAGGGCGGCGTACCCGGCGAACCCCACGACCGAGAGCAGCCCCAGCTGCGGCATCCCGGGGGTGCGCCAGACGCTCAGCCCCTCGGTGGCACTCCCGGTCGCGGACATGCGCGGCACAGTAGCCGGAGGCTCGCGAGGGACGGCTCGGCGTCGACGTTCCTGCAACGGCGAGCGCTCCCCAGGGACAGGACGGCGACAGCCCCCGCCGAGACGATCGGCGGGGGCTGTCGGGCGCTCAGAGGGGTCAGGCCCAGCGCTCGGCGGCGGGCGTGAAGGTCAGCTCGCGGTCGCCGGTGTAGATCTGCTTGGGCCGGGCGATCTTCTGCTCCTTGTCCTGCACGAGCTCCAGCCACTGCGCGAGCCAGCCGGGGGTGCGGCCGATCGCGAAGAGCACGGTGAACATCTCGGGCGGGAACTGGAAGGCCTCGTAGATCAGGCCGGAGTAGAAGTCGACGTTGGGGTAGAGCTTGCGCTTGACGAAGTACTCGTCCTCGAGCGCGATCTTCTCCAGCTCCAGCGCGATGTCGAGCAGCGGGTTGGTGCCCGTGACCTCGAAGACGTCCTCGGCCGCCTTCTTGATGATGCGGGCGCGGGGGTCGTAGTTCTTGTAGACCCGGTGGCCGAAGCCCATCAGCCGCTCGTTGCCGTCCTTGACGCCCTCGATGAACGCCGGGATCTCGCTGACGCTGCCGATGCGGCGCAGCATCCGCAGCACCGCCTCGTTGGCGCCGCCGTGGAGCGGGCCGAAGAGGGCGCCGATGCCGGCCGAGACCGCGGAGTAGGGGTCGACCTGGGTCGAGCCGACGGACCGCACCGCGTTGGTGGAGGCGTTCTGCTCGTGGTCGGCGTGGAGGATGAACAGCACGTCGAGCGCCTTGACGAGCCGCTCGTCGGCCTCGAACTTCTGCTCGCTCATCTTGAAGAGCATGGAGAGGAAGTTGGCGGTGTAGGACAGGTCGTTGTCGGGGTAGACGAACGGCTTGCCCTGGGCGTGGCGGAAGGACCAGGCGCCGAGCGTCGGCATCTTCGCGATCATCCGCACGATCTGCATGTGGCGGTTGTCGGCGTCGGTGATGTTGCGGGCGTCGGGGTAGAACGTCGACAGCGCGCCGACCGAGGCCATCAGCATGCCCATCGGGTGCGCGTCGTAGCGGAACCCGTGCATGAAGCCCTTGACGTTCTCGTGGACGAACGTGTGGTAGGTGATCTCGTGCACCCACGCGTCGTACTCCTCCTTCGAGGGCAGCGAGCCCTTGATGAGGAGGTAGGCCACCTCGAGGAACGTGGACTTCTCCGCGAGCTGCTCGATGGGGTACCCGCGGTACTCGAGGATCCCCTTGTCACCGTCGATGAAGGTCACCGAGGACCGCGTCGAGGCGGTGTTGACGAAGCCGGGGTCGTAGGTCGCGAGCCCGGGCTCCTCGTCGTCGACCCGGATCTGTCCCAGGTCCTTGGCTGCGATCGTGTTGTCGGTGATCGCGATGTCGTACTCCCGGCCGGTCCGGTTGTCGCGGACGGTCAGTGACTCCTTGTGAGAGTCGGAGTTGGCCGCTACGTCGGTCACGTCGGCTCCTGTCCTACGGTCTCGTGGGTTGTCGACCAACCTATCCGCGGTGGGGGACCGGCGCGAACCCGCCTCCCAGTGGGTGGTCCGGCGCCGGCGAGCGGGGGCCCCGCATTTTGACCCTCCCCGGCGCCGCGCCGTACTGTTGCTCGTCGCGACTCCTGCCGCGCCCGTCCCCCTCGTCTCCTCGAGGGATCGGGTGCAGATCCGGACGTCATCCCCGCCGGCACGTCGGTCAGGGGAGCGAGCCGGGCCGTGTTCGTCAGAAGCCGCAGCACCACACCGGGCAGGACACCTCCCGCCCGGACCTACGAACGAGAACGGGACTCAGCCGTGCGCACGTACAGCCCCAAGCCCGCTGACATCCAGCGTGAGTGGCTCGTCATCGACGCCACCGACGTGGTCCTGGGCCGCCTCGCCGTCCAGACCGCCAACCTCCTCCGCGGCAAGCACAAGCCGACCTTCGCCCCCCACATGGACATGGGCGACTTCGTGATCATCGTCAACGCCTCCAAGGTGTCGCTGTCGGGGACGAAGAAGACCACCAAGATGGCCTACCGCCACTCCGGCTACCCGGGCGGCCTCTCCGCCACGCCGTTCGGCGAGCTCCTCGAGAAGGACGCGCGCAAGGCCATCGAGAAGGCTGTCTGGGGCATGCTCCCCAAGAACAAGCTCGGTCGCCAGATGCTGAAGAAGCTCAAGGTCTACTCCGGCCCCGACCACCCGCACGCGGCCCAGCAGGCCACCCCGTTCGAGATCACGCAGATCTCCCAGTAAGCGACTGAGGACCACAGATGACTGAGAACACTGCTGCCTCCACGGGCGAGGTCGAGGAGACCTTCGAGCCGAACGCCGACGGCGTGGCCTACACCTCCGAGAGCGACTCCTCGCTCGAGACCCCCGCCCGCCCCGCCGCCCTCGCGCCCGCCGGCGCCACCGGCCGCCGCAAGGAGGCCGTCGCCCGCGTGCGCATCGTCCCCGGCACCGGCGAGTGGACCATCAACGGCCGCACGCTCGAGAACTACTTCCCCAACAAGCTGCACCAGCAGATCGCGAACGAGCCGTTCACGACGCTGCAGCTCGACGGCCGCTTCGACGTGATCGCCCGCATCCACGGTGGCGGCATCGCCGGCCAGGCCGGCGCCCTGCGTCTCGGCGTGGCCCGCTGCCTCAACGCGATCGACGTCGAGGCCAACCGCCCCACCCTCAAGAAGGCCGGCCTGCTCACCCGTGACGCCCGCGTCGTGGAGCGCAAGAAGGCCGGGCTCAAGAAGGCCCGCAAGGCTTCGCAGTTCTCGAAGCGCTGATCTCGCGCCGCGTGCCGGGCACCTGGCGGCGTTGTCGGCGGTCGACGACCCGCTCCGCTCGAAGGTCGCCTTCCCGCCTCCGCCTTGCCAGGCACTCCGGCACGCGACGCGACTCCAAGGAGCAGACGTGACGGGACGACTCTTCGGCACGGACGGGGTCCGGGGCCTGGCCAACGCCTCTCTGACGGCGGAGCTGGCCCTGGACCTGTCCGTGGCCGCGGCCCACGTCCTGGCCGACCGGGGCGAGTTCGAGGGTCACCGTCCTCGCGCCGTGGTCGGCCGCGACACCCGCATCTCGGGCCAGTTCCTCGAGGCAGCGGTCGTCGCCGGGCTGGCCTCGGCCGGCGTCGACGTGCTGCTGCTGGGCGTGCTGCCGACCCCGGGGGTCGCCCACCTCACCGACCGGCTGGGCGTCGACCTCGGCGTGATGCTGTCGGCGAGCCACAACCCCATGCCCGACAACGGCATCAAGTTCCTGGCCCGCGGTGGCCGCAAGCTCGACGACGCGATCGAGATCGCCATCGAGGAGCGGATGAGGGAGGAGTGGCAGCGCCCGACCGGTGGTGACGTCGGCCGGGTGACGTCGTACGACGCCGCCGTCGAGGAGTACGCCGCCCACCTCGTCTCCACGGTCGGCACCCCGCTGGCCGGCCTGCGCGTGGTGCTCGACTGTGCCGAGGGCGCCGCCTCCGTGGTGGGTCCGAAGGCCCTGCGCGACGCCGGTGCCGAGGTCATCGCGATCCACGCCGATCCCGACGGCCTCAACATCAACGACAACTGCGGCTCCACCCACCTCGAGTCGCTCCGGGCGGCCGTCCTCGAGCACGGCGCCGACGCCGGGTTCGCCCTCGACGGCGACTCCGACCGCTGCCTGGCGGTGTGCCACGAGGGCCACGTCGTCGACGGCGACCAGATCCTCGCGGTCCTGGCCCTCGGGATGCGCGACGAGGGTCGCCTGGTCAAGGACACGGTCGTGGCCACGGTGATGAGCAACCTCGGCTTCGTGACGGCGCTGCGGGCGGCCGGGGTGGGGGTCCGCCAGACCAAGGTCGGTGACCGCTACGTCCTCGAGGCGATGCGGGTCTCGGGCTACAACCTCGGCGGCGAGCAGTCGGGCCACGTCATCCTCAGCGACCACGCGACGACGGGCGACGGCATCCTCACCGCCCTCAAGGTCCTCGAGCGGATGGCCGTCACGGGAGAGAGCCTCCAGTCCCTCGCGTCGGTGATGACGCGGCTTCCCCAGGTGCTCGTCAACGTCCCTGACGTCGACAAGGGGCGGGCCGACGAGGACGCGGTCCTCGCCGCGGCGCTCGCCGAGGAGGAGGCGGCGCTGGGCGACACCGGCCGGATCCTGCTGCGGCCCTCCGGCACGGAGCCGCTGGTGCGGGTGATGGTGGATGCGCCGACCGAGGACGGGGCACGGGCC
>CADCUM010000046.1 GCA_902805885.1 uncultured Nocardioides sp.
GCCGCCGAGCTGGCGCAGCACGTTGCCAACGCGCCGGGCGAGGCGGCCGTCGGGCCCCTCGGTCGGGTCGGTCGAGTGGGCCGCCGCCCAGGCCGAGAGCACCTGCAGGCGGTGGACCTCCGCGAGCCGGACGACCCGCTCGGCCTCGGTCGCCGCGGCCAGCAGGCCGACTGCGTCGAGGTCGAGGAGGTCGTTGCTCATGGATCCAACCTAGAGGAACCCACCGACAGTCTGACCTGGGAAGAGAGTGGCTGTGGACCGCTGATTCGAACAGCAACTCGACGGCCGATCACCGTCCCATGGGCACGTGCGCCGACGGCTACGAGCGCCGCGCTCATGGTCGCGGAGGCACACCTGTCGCGCCCGAGGCCGACGTACGAGCGGCTGCCACGACCGCCAGCACAGCACCCGCCGCAGCCAGCCCGAGGACGACGAGGAACGGGTCGGTCCCACCGCGCTCGGCGGCGGCGACGGCCGCGCCGGCGATGGCCAGCGCGAGGGCGGCGCCGAGCGAGTCGGCGACGTTGAGCGCGGACGCGTTGAAGCCGCGGTCCCTGTCGGACGAGGCGGCCAGCATGGCCACACCGGTGCGGGGATAGGCGAACCCCATGCCGGCGCCGGCGAGGACGTACGCGCCGGCGGGGACGAGCGGGGAGACTCGCAGCCCGGCGTCCAGCGCCAGCACCGAGGCGGCCAGCGACGTCAGGCCGACCAGCACGATGCAGGAGCCGACGACCATCGCCCGCCGGTGGGGCACGCGATCGCCCAGGCGCGCCTGGACCTGGCTGGACGCCGCCCACATGACGCCGACGCAGGTGAGCGCGATCCCGGCGCGGCCGGGGGAGAGGTCCCAGCGCTCCTGGAGGACGTAGACGACGTACGCCTCCGAGCAGAAGAACATGGCGGCCAGCAGGCCGCGGGTCGCGATCACGGCGGGCAGCCCGCGGGCGGCGACGCGGCTGCCGGCCGGGAGCAGCCGGCCCAGGGCGACCCACACGACTGCGAGCGCCACCACCGCGCCGAGCGCGACGGCGCCGCGGGACGACCCGAGCAGCTCGAGGGCCAGGACCGCCACGGCACCCGCCGCGGCCCACCACAGGCGGGACCGCGGTGTGTCGGTCCCCTCGGCGTGCGGCTCGAGCCGGCGCAGGGTCGGGGCGAGCAGCACCAGCGCGAGGGCGACGAAGCCCACCGTGCCGAGGAAGACCCAGCGCCAGCTCCACACGTCGGCCACCACCGCGGCGACACCGGGACCGAAGAGCGACGGGAGCACCCACGCGGCGGCGAAGGAGCCGAAGACCGCGGGCCGGAGGGCGGCCGGGAACACCAGGCCCACGACGACGTAGAGCCCCACCACGAGCGCGCCCCCGCCGAGACCCTGCAGGACCCGACCGACGAGGAGCACCTCCATCGAGGGCGCCAGCCCGCAGACCACCAGGCCGAGTGAGAACAGGGCCATCGACGCCAGGAGCGGGACGGTCGGCCCGGCCCGGTCGCTCCAGGCCCCGGCGGCGACCATCCCGACGACCCCGCTCGCGAGCGGCGCGGCGAACGCCAGCGCGTAGAGGTCGAGACCGTCGAGGTCGCGCGCCACCGTCGGCATGACGGTGGTGACCGCCATCGCCTCGAACGCGACGAAGGCGATCAGGCCGAACATGCCGATGGTCGTCGCGGCGTAGGCCGGCGACAGGATCCCCTCGCGCGGGGTCGTCGGCGTCACGGTCACCGCTCGACGGTAGGTCCTCACGTGCACGTGAGATCAATCCGTCGTCCGCCGGGGTGGGCTCGGAACGCAGTGGGGCCGGAACAAACCCGTACGCCGCAGCGCTGGGCCCGGAGTGAGCCGACCCACCCTCTCCGTCCTCGACCTGGTGCCGGTGCGCACCGACCAGCGCACCGGTGACGCCCTCGCCGCGTCGCGCTCGCTCGCGCAGGTCGCGGACGACCTCGGGTTCCGGCGCTACTGGGTGGCGGAGCACCACAACATGCCGGCGGTCGCCGCGACCAACCCGCCGGTGCTGATGGCGATGCTCGCCGGCGCGACGTCGCGCATCCGGGTCGGCTCGGGCGGGGTGATGCTGCCCAACCACGCACCGCTCGTGGTCGCCGAGCAGTTCGCCCTCCTCGAGGCGGCCTTCCCCGGACGCATCGACCTCGGCATCGGCCGCGCGCCCGGCACCGACCCGCTGACCCGCTACGTCCTCCGCGGCGGGAGCGCCGAGTCCGCGGACGACGCCGTCGCCCGTTTCCCGGAGTACGTCGACGACGTCCGCACCCTGATGTCGCCCGAGGGGGTCGAGGTGCAGGTCGGGTCGCGCCGCCAGCCGCTGCGCGCCACGCCCGCGGCGGCGTCGGTGCCGGACGTGTGGCTGCTCGGCTCGTCGGACTACTCCGCGCGCCTCGCCGCCGAGCGGGGCCTGCCGTACGTCTTCGCCCACCACTTCAGCGGCGAGGGCACGGCCGCGGCTCTCGACCTCTACCGGTCGTCGTACCGGCCGTCGACCGAGCACCCCGAAGCGCGCACCTTCCTGACCGTCAACGTGGCCGTCGCCGAGACACGCGAGCTCGCGGAGCGCCTGGCGCTGCCGCAGGTGCAGGCGATGATCGCGCTGCGCACCGGGATGCCGCTGCGACCGCAGCCCCTGGTGGAGGAGGCCGAGTCGGCGGGTGTCGCCGACGCCCACCGCGGCCTCGCCGCCGCCATGCTCCGCAGATGGGTCGTCGACGAGCCCGGGGCGGCACGGGAGCGGGTCGCCGCGCTCGCGGCGGAGCACGGCGTCGACGAGGTGATGGTCCACCCGGTCGCGGGTGCCCTCGCCGGCACGTCGCGCCACTCCTCGCCCGCCCGCGAGGAGACGCTGCGGCTGCTCGCCGCCGGATAGGACCGGTCTAGTGCCGCTCCTCCAGGCCCACGGCCTCGCGGAGCTTCGCGACCGCGTCGTTCAGCTCGGGGTCGTCGGCGGCACGTGAGGTCATCAGCGCGGCGAGCGCCTCCGCCATCACGTTGAGCTTCTCCTGCTGCGCCTCGCTGTTGCGTCGGCCCGCGTTCTCGAGCAGGACGAGCAGGAGCAGCGACAGCACGGCGGTGAAGGTGTGGATCGCGAGCTCCCACTTCGTCGTGGTCTTCCACAGCGGATGGCTCGCTGCCCACAGCACGACGATCGCCACGCAGACGGCGAAGAACCCTGCCCGGCTGATGAGGCCCGTCGAGATGTTCACGAACCTCTCGAACGGGCCGGGCCCGTCCTGGTTCCTGCGGGTCGCCGCGGCCTCGTTGCGTTCAGTCATCCGCAGAGTGTGCCGGTCCCGGCCGCTGGCGTCACCCGGCCCGGCCCGCAGTAGGGTGCGAGCCATGACCCAGTGGGAATACCAGGTGGCGCCGATCCCGCTCCACAACGAGGCGCTCATGCTCAACAACTTCGGCCAGGACGGGTGGGAGCTCGTGGCCATCCACACCAATGCGCAGGGCGGGCTCGTCGCCTTCCTCAAGCGCCAGAAGGCCGCCTGATGGGCGCCACCTCGAGTCCTGAGGCGAAGCTCGCGGAGCTGGGGATCACGATCCCCGAGGTCGTGCCCCCGCTGGCGGCGTACCAGCCCACCGCCCGCACGGGGAACCTCGTCTTCACCGCCGGCCAGCTGCCGGCCCGTGACGGCGAGATGATCGCGGTCGGCAAGCTCGGCGCCGAGGTGTCGGAGGAGCAGGGCTACGAGTGCGCCCGGCAGTGCGCGCTCAACGCGCTGGCCGCCGTCAAGGCCGAGATCGGGTCCCTCGACGGCGTCGTCCGGGTCGTCAAGGCCGTCGTCTTCGTCGCGTCGACGGCCGACTTCACCGCGCAGCCCAAGGTCGCCAACGGCGCCTCCGACCTGCTCGGCGAGGTCTTCGGCGACGCCGGCAAGCACGCGCGCTCGGCCGTCGGCGTGACGGTCCTGCCGCTCGACGTGCCGGTCGAGGTCGAGATCGTCGTCGAGGTCTCCTGACCGTGGTGCGAGCGTCCTGATGCGGCGCCCACCCCTGCCCGAGCAGCTCGTCGAGCAGGCCCGGGCGTACGCCGCGGGCGAGGCCGCGCCGGCCGAGCCCCGGGACGCGGCCACCGTGGTGCTGCTCCGCGACGGTCCTCGCGGGCCCGAGCTCTACCTGCTGCGCCGGCAGGCGTCGATGGCGTTCGCGGGCGGCATGTGCGTGTTCCCCGGCGGGGGGCTGGACCGGCGCGACTTCGACAGCACGGTGGCCTGGGCCGGACCGGCGCCGGCGGAGTGGGCGCGTCGCCTCGGCTGTGACGAGGCGATGGCACGGGCGCTGGTGTGCGCCGCCGTGCGGGAGACGTACGAGGAGTCGGGGGTGCTGCTGGCCGGCCCCGCTGTGGGCGAGGTCGTCGCCGACACCACCGGCGAGGACTGGGAGGCCGACCGGGTCGCCCTGGAGTCGCGCGAGCTGTCGCTGACGGCGTTCCTGGCCTCGCGCGACCTCGTCCTCCGCTCGGACCTGCTCGGTGCCTGGGCGGGCTGGCAGACGCCGGTCTTCGAGCCGCGCCGGTTCCGCACGTGGTTCTTCGTCGCCCGCCTCCCGGAGGGCCAGGTGACGCGCGACGTCTCCTCGGAGTCGTCGTCCGTGACGTGGCTCCCGGCGATGGACGCGGTCGAGCAGGTCGAGCAGGGCCGGATGCAGATGATGCCGCCGACGTGGCTGACCTGCCTCGACGTGGCGCGGCACGCGACGGCGGACGCGGTGCTCCGCGACGCCCACGACCGGACCGTCGAGATCTTCACCCCGAGCGTCGTCCCCGACGGGGACGGCTTCATCCTCTCGACCCCACCGTTCTACGAAGCGCTGATGGCCCAGCGATGAGCTGGTCGGGTGGGTCCTTCGGTGCCGCCGGCACCTGCGTGCTCGCCCCCAACGCCGGCGTCATGACCCTCGACGGCACCAACACCTGGGTCCTGCGCGACGCCGGGTCCGGCAGGTCGGTCGTGGTCGACCCGGGGCCGTCGATCGACGCCCACCTCGGTGCCGTCGACGCGGTGGCCGAGGACGTCGCCGTCGTCCTGCTCACCCACCACCACGCCGACCACAGCGAGGCGGCCCGGGCGTACGCCGAGCGGCACCGCTGCGGCGTACGAGCCCTCGACCCGGCGTACCGCCTGGGCGGCGAGGGCCTGGGCGAGGGCGACGTGGTCGCCGTCGGGGACCTCGAGCTGCACGTCGTCGCGACGCCCGGCCACACCGCCGACTCGCTGTCCTTCGTCCTGCCGGCGGAGGCCGCCGTGCTCACGGGCGACACCGTGCTGGGCCGGGGCACGACCGTCGTGGCCCACCCCGACGGGCAGCTCGGCGCCTACCTGTCCTCCCTCGACCGCCTGCGCGCCCTCTGCGACGACCAGGGGATCGGCTCGGTCTGGCCCGGGCACGGGCCGGTGATCGAGGACGCCCTCGGTGCGCTCGACCACTACCTCGCCCACCGCCGCGACCGGCTCGACCAGGTGCGTGAGGCGCTCCGGACCCTGCACGCGCGGGCCCGGGAGGGGGAGGCCTTCCCCCACGAGGGCCTGGCCCGCGCCGTCGTCGAGATCGTCTACACCGACGTCGACCCGGTGCTCTGGGGCGCGGCCGAGCTGTCGGTGCGCGCCCAGCTCGCCTACCTCACCGAGCGCTGAGCCCGTGCGGCGGCGTCCTGCGCGCCCCCGTGGGCTCAGGATGTCCCACCACCCTCCCCGAGTTGCCTGATGCCCCCCTCGCCTGCGTAGAGTCTCTCAGTGCTCTCACGTGTGACAGCTTCGGTCCCCGTCCTCCCGCGCCCCTCCGCGGTCGGCTCCGCCGCAGTGGCCCTTCTCCTGGCAGTCGGTCTGATGCTGGGTGTCCCCCCCGCGCAGGCGCGCCCCGGAGCCGACCGCCCGACGGTCGTCGAGAACACGACCGCGGAGCGAAGCCCGGCGGCGGCGCAACCGTCCTCCCGCCCCTCGACGAGCCCCACAGCCTCCGCGGAGGCTGTCGAGCGCCGAGCGAGCGTGTCGCGCAGCGTCATGCGTCGCTCCGGCTTCTCGGTCGCGACGCTCAACCTGGAGAAGGGGATGAGCGTCGCGGCCCTGCGTCACGACATCGGCCAGGTCCTGCGGCGGAGCAGGACGTCGGTGATCGGCTTCCAGGAGCGCCTCTACAGCGGTCCCAGGCTGCGCGCCTCGCTGCCGAAGCGGTGGCGTCTGCTGATGCCCACGGGGTCCATCGGTACGGACGACAACCCGATCGCGTTCGACACGACGGTGTGGGAGTTGAAGAAGACCTGGGTCGCACCGCTCGCCATGCGCACGTGGCGCCGCTTCTCCGGAAGGGTTGCCCACCCCCAGTACGGCGTCGTGGCGGTGCTCGAGCACCGTCGCAGCGGGCACACGATCCGGGCCGTGAGCTTCCATCTGCCCAATGGCGTCCACAACCGGGTCACGGGTGGTCCCGACTGGAGGAACCGCGACGAGGTCGAGGCCCTGTGGCGCATGGCCGCCCGGATCCGCTCCCTCAAGAACGACGCCCCGGCCACGCAGCAGTTCGTCGCGATGTGCGACTGCAACGTCACCGAGAGCCGCGACCGCTCCGACCTGCTCGTCAAGGGGCGGATCACCCGCCCGCTGGGCCTGGAGACCAACTACTCGGCCGCCGGCTACCGGCCGGGCTGGCGCATCGACTACGTGATGGCCGAGCGTCGGTCCCCCTTCCGGATCGCCGGCTGGGAAGCCTTCCGCCACCTGCGCACCGACCACCCGGGCGTAGTGGCGAGGTTCAAGTACCGACGCTGAGGCACTTGGCCCGTGCCGTCGTCGAGATCGTCTACACCGACGTCGACCCGGTGCTGTGGGGCGCGGCCGAGCTGTCGGTGCGCGCGCAGCTGGCCCACCTCACCGAGTCGCGCTGAGGGCCCTCGCTCGGCGCGGGCCACCTCGGGGTCGCCCCGTGGAGCCCGATCCCGTTCGGCACCGGCCGGTCGGGCGGACCGAAGGGATGCAGGGACAGCGTTCGCAGGCGGTGAGCGACGCAGCCGTGAGCGTTCGGTCCGTTCGGCCGTCGGCGGAGGGCGTACGGCGGGTCGCCGACTCACGTGAGGGCGCGGAGCGCGGCCTCGACGTCGTCGACGGTGTTGTAGAGGTGGAAGGAGAGCCTGAGCCGCCCGGCTCGGACGGCGGCTGCGATGCCCGCCGCCGACAACCGGGTGGCGATGTCGTCGGGCGTCTCCACGGAGACGATCGCGGAGTGGCCCGGCGGAAGACCGAGACCGTCGCGGAAGGCGTTCGCGAGGGCAAGGTCGTGGGCGTGGATCCGCTCGACGCCGATCTCCAGGAGCAGCTCGAGGGCCGGTGCGTGGCCGACCCAGCAGCCCCAGGCGTGGGAGACGTCGTAGCGCCGAGCGTCGGTGGCCAGGCGCAGCGGAGGTCCGTAGATGGAGTCCCAGCGCGACTCACCGGCATACCACCCGGCGGCGAGCTCGGGCAGCGCCGGTGCGGTGGGGGCGACCGCGAAGAAGCAGGTGCCCCGAGGTCCGAGCAGCCACTTGTAGCCGCTCCCGACGACGTAGTCGGCCTCCAGCCCGGAGAGTGGAAGCCAACCGGCGGCCTGGGTGACGTCGACGAGCGTCGCTGCGCCGGCACGGGCGGCAGCGTCGGCCAACGCCGTGAGGTCGACCAGCCGACCGTCGGCCGACTGCACCGCTGAGACCGCGACGAGGTCGATGTCGTCACCGATCGAGTCGAGCAGCCGCTCCAGCGGGACGAGGCGGACGTCGAGGTCGGCGCGCAGGAAGGGGAACAGGACGGAGGTGAAGTCCTCCTCGGCCCCGAGCAGCACGGTGTGC
>CADCUM010000047.1 GCA_902805885.1 uncultured Nocardioides sp.
CGCGCTTCTCGCCGGTTGGCAGTCCCGGTCGCTGCGTGACCTCACCACGCGGCAAGCGCCGTACGCCGCCGCCCACGACCTGATGTCGCAGCTGCACACCATGACCCGCCAGGGCGTGGTCGGACTGGACAGCGCGTGGGTGACCGCCGAGCTCGGCACCGCGATGCTCGAGTCCACCGGCGCCTACCGCTTGGCGGTGCTGTCCCGGGGACGCTCCGACACCATCGAGGTGCTCGCGTCGTACGGCGACGTCGTGGGCCTCGTCGACCACGTGGAGGCGCCGGCCTCGCAACGTCCGGAGACCGTGACCGTGGTCCCGCTCCGAGGTGCCGACCACTCGCTCAGCGGCGTCGTCGTGGAGCGTCCCGGCCCGTGGACCGACGAGCTCCGGGCCCGCGCGCTCCGCATCGCCGACGAGTTCTCGCTCAGGCTGGACACCGCCGTGCTGTTCGACGAGGTGCGGGTGCTCGCGACCGCCGAGGAACGCAGCCGCATCGCCCGGGACATGCACGACGGAGTGGCTCAGGAGATCGTCGGCCTCGGCTACCTCGTCGACGAGATCGAGTCCGTGAGCGACCAGGACGAGACCCGGGAGCTCGCCGCGGCGCTCCGGGAGGAGATCACCCGGCTGGTGTCGGAGATCCGCTTCTCGATCTTCGACCTGCGCCACCAGGTCACGGACGGCCGGCTGTCCGGCCCCCTGGCCGAGTACGTGCGGGAGGTCAGCAACGCCACCGGCCTCCGTGTCCACCTCTCCCTCGCCGAAGGTGGCCCACCCCTCCCCCCTCGTACCGCGGCCGAGGTGCTGCGCGTCGCCCAGGAGGCCATCAGCAACGTGCGCAAGCACGCCCGTGCCCAGAACCTCTGGGTCTCGTTGACCTACGACGGCTCCCTCCTCGAGCTCGAGGTCGCCGACGACGGCGTCGGCAACGCCGAGCCCAAGGACCGGCACTGGGGCCTGCACACCATGCGTGAGCGGGCCGACGGGGTGGGTGCCCACCTCGAGGTCACCCCCCGACCCGACGGCGGGACCGTCGTCACCCTGCGGTCGAGGACGACCGCTCCACACGAAGGAAAGGCCCCCCATGAGCACCACCGTGCTGCTCGTCGATGACCACGAGCTGATCAGGCAGGGACTCGCGCGCGCGTTCGAGCGCGACGAGGACATGTCCGTCGTCGGCCAGGCCGGCGGCGTCAGGGAGGGGGTGGAGGCCTTCCACCGGCTCCAGCCCGACGTGGTCGTGACCGACCTCCAGCTGCCGGACGGCCACGGCCTCGAGGTCGTGCGGGCGATCCGCGAGGTGTCCGGCACGGCCGGCGCGGTCGTCCTGACCATGCACGCCGGCGACGACCAGATCTTCGCCGCGATGGAGGCCGGAGCCTCGGCGTTCGTGGGCAAGGACACCCGAGCCGTCGAGGTGGTCAGCGCTGCCAAGCACGCTGCGGTGGCACCCCGCACGTTCCTCTGCTCCGGCCTGAGCGAGGCGATGATGCGGCGCGCCACCAACCCGGCCCCGCCCAGGCTCTCCGGTCGCGAGCAGGAGGTGCTCGGGCTGCTCGCCGACGGCCTCGGCACCGGGGAGATCGCCTCCGCGCTCTACCTCAGCGAGTCGACGGCCAAGACCCACATCACCCACATCTACCAGAAGCTCGGCGCCGCGAACCGCGCCCAGGCCCTGGTGACGGCGATGCGCCTGGGGCTGCTGGACAAGCTCGCCGGCGAGCGCTTCTGAGCGCTCCCGACCCACCCCGCTCTAGCAGGCGCACACCCCCCGCGCAGGTGTTCGGGATGAGCAGGGTCGCCGGTGCTAGAGGGATGGTCCCGAGGGCGGTTCAGAACTAGTCAGATGGAACTAGCACGGTGCGGCCGATCACCCGATTCGCGGAAGAGGCCGAAACGGCAGACTTCTCAGTGACGGGTCGAGAAGGACTCGGACAACCAGACTCATCAACCACACTCATCAAGGGGATACCCAAATGCTGCAGAACTTCTTCGCCATCATGCTCGCCGGCCGCGACGAGGAGAAGGGCGCCACCGCCGTGGAGTACGGCCTGATGGTCGCCCTCATCGCGATCGTCATCATCACCGCTGTCACCCTCCTCGGTGGCAACCTCGAGGCCCTGTTCAACAACATCGCGGGTGAGCTCGAGCTCTGATCCAGCTCTGAGGGGCCGGCGTCGCGTCCTGCGGCGCCGGCCCTTCGTCATCTTCGCGAACACGGACCTCCGGGAGCCACGCATGAGCAACTCCTTCCTGCGCCGTCGGGACGACAGGGGGGCGACGGCAGTCGAGTACGGACTCATGGTCGGCCTCATCGCCATTATCATCGTCGGAGCTGTGGCGCTGTTCGGGACGGCCGTCAGCGACCTCTTCTTCGTCCCGGCAGACGTCTTCGACTAGGGCTGGTCAGCCGCGCTCACTCACGAGCGCCAGCCGCTCCAGCACGGTGGGGTGACTGCCCCACCACCAGTGCGACCACGCCGGCGGCGTGGGATCCGCCAGGGAGCGGAGCGCCAGCATCCTCTGCACCTCCCTGAAGGCGACCGGGTCACCGGTCGCCTTCAGTGCTTCCACGTCGGCCCGCGTCTCGATCCGCCGGCTGATGCCGTTCTCCACCGGGCTCGCGAGCTGCGAGCCGACCGTGAACAGCGCCATCACCAGCGGGACCACAGCTGCCTCCCGCATCCGCTCGCGCCCGACCAGGAGACCCAGGACGGCCACGCTGAAGGCAGCGCCGAGCGCGCCCAGCACGGTGCCGACGACCACGTCCTGGTGCCGCGCGTGCGCGAGCTCGTGCGCCACGACGGCCATCGTCTGGTCCTGCGGGACGGAGTCGACCAGGGTGTCGTACAGCACGACCCGCCGCGTGCCCCCGATCCCCGAGACGTAGGCGTTCAGCGTCGTCGTACGACGGGAGGCGTCCGCGACGAGCACGTCGTCCACGCTCACCCCCTCCCGCTCCGCCACCTCCAGCACGGCCGACCGGAGGGCCCCCTCCTCGAGCGGTGCGAACTCGTTGAAGAGCGGTTCGACGACCACCGGGTAGGCCAGCGACGCGACCACCACGAGGCCCCCGAGCGCCGCCGCGGCCACGGGCACCCAGGCGGTGCGCCACCGACGGGCGAGCCCCACCAGCAGGACCAGGAGGAGGGCCGTCGTCCCTGTCGTGACGGCGGTGGACGTCAGGACGTCCCGCGCCCAGCCGGCCCACGGCTGGCCGGAGAGGCCGTTGCGGAGCCGGTGCTCCTGGGCGGCGACCCCGAACGGCAGGGTGGCGAGTCGCAGCAGCGCGGTGACGGCCGCGACCGCGAGGGCGACCTGCACCCACCACGGCCCGGGGAGGCGGGACGCCAGGCGACGGACACGCGTGAACCCCAGCGCACAGACCAGGGCCAGGTGCACCGCGAGACCACCCCACCCCCAGACGCGAGCCCAGCGGGCGTACTCCTCGGCCCGGGCGACCTGGGCGGGGCTGAACACGGCAGCAGCGTCCGGCGGGGGCGGCGTCCCTGGGGGAAGCGGCTGCCACGGCACCAGCACCGCGGCGGTCACGACGAACGCCACCGCTGCCGTTGCGGCCGTGAGGACGGCGACGGTCCTTCCACCGGATCCGTCGATGGCTCCGTCGATGGATCCGTCGCGGGGGTTCCTCACCCCGCCGAGTCTCGCAGGCGTCCCTGCCAGGCGCTCAGCAGCGCCTGCTCCGTGAACCCGGCGCGCCTCAGCTCCGCAGCGATCGGCGCGCCGGCGTCCACGCGGCGGTAGAGACGGACGAGACCGTCCGCGCCCAGCCGCTCGGCCAGGATGCGGCACGCCAGCCACGCCTGCTCGTAGGCCGCCTGCAGGTCCGCGGACCGGGTGTCGAACTCGGCCGGACCCGGGAGTCGCTCCGGCACCCCCTCACGACGGACGAGCGCGATCGCGCGGCCGAGGGTGATCGAGTCGGGCAGCGACACCTGCCGCAGCGCCACCCAGTCGGCGAAGCCCTCGAGCAGCCACGGCTCGACCGTGCTGCTCGCAGCACGCGTGGCGAGGTGGGCGAGCTCGTGGCTCATCACGACCTGCGCGCCCGCGCTCCGGAGGCTCCGGCTCACCTCGGGGTTGACGTGGACGTGGACGGACGCGTCCCGCCCGGGCGAGCCGTCGACCGCCGCGGTCACCGCGGCGACGCCGGCGTAGGTCCCGGCGGGGACGCCGAGGTTCTCCTCGAGCGCCGCGGCGCTCCGCGGCACCTCGACCACGGCAGGTCCCCGCCAGTCGGGCAGGGTCCGGCGCACGACCGCGACCCCGCGCACCACCCGCTGGGCCGTCGCCCGCGCCGTGCCGACCGACCGGTCCGCGGCGACCAGCACGGGCGGGTCGGCGACCCGCACGACGGCGAGGGGGCCCTGCAGCCACAGCGGCGTACGGCGCCCGGCGGCCGCGGCGCCGCCGAAGCCGTCGATGCCCACCCGCTCGCCCTCGGGCTCGAAGGCGACGAGCACCTCGCTCCGGGCGGGCGCGGGATCCAGCCCCGCCAGGCGCCAGGTCAGCGCCACCACGCCGGTCCACGAGCCGTCCTCCGCGACGGTGCCGACCTCGGCCACGTACCTCGCCGAGACACCCTCCAGGTCGAGCAGGCGCGCGTTCCGCGCCACACCACGCAGGAGCTCGACCGCGGCGTCGTCGTCCTCCGGCGCCAGCGAGCCGGCGAGCTGCTCGTCCCGGTCCTCCACGGCAGCGACCAGCTCGCGCAGGACCGCGGCGGCACCGGCCGGGTCCGGCCGCAGGACGTCCACGGGTCCCGTGTCGACCTTCCGCCGGCGGTCGTCGAGCAGCACGGCGGCGGCGAGCACCGCGACGGCGAGCAGGGCGCACAGCGAAAGACCGACCACCCACAGGCGTGGGTGGCCGGTCCTCGTGGTGCCGGGGTCAGCCAGGGCGGACCGCGCCGACGTACGGCATGGAGTGGAGGCCGGCGACGGCCACACCGGTCCCGGGGTTGGCGGCGTGGACGATCATCCCGTTGCCGATGTACATGCCCACGTGGCTGATGGGGCTGTAGTAGAAGACCAGGTCACCGGGCTGCAGGTCGCTGGCGGCCACGCGCGGGCCGGAGCCGAACTGGGCGCTCGACGAGTGGGGCAGGCTCACGCCCGCCTGGGCCCAGGCACGCATGGTGAGCCCGGAGCAGTCGAACGCGTTCTCGCCCATCGCGCCGTAGACGTAGGCGTCGCCGACCTGCGCCATGGCGTAGGCGACCGCCGCGGCCGCACGTCCGGAGGCGGGAACGGCGGCGGTGGCCGCCTCGGGTGCCCGGGTCACGCTGCTGCGGGAGACGGCTGCGAGACGCTCGCGCTCCTCGGCCTCGAGGTCGGCGAGCAGGCTCTTGGCCTCCGCGAGCTTGTCCTCGACCGTCTGCTTCTCCTCGGCGAGCTGCTCGGTGGTGGCAGCGATCTCAGCCGTGCGGTCCTCGGTGGCAGCCGCCCGCAGGTCCAGGGCGGCGACCTCGGTGCCGTAGTCGTGGAGGAGCGACTCCTGCAGGTCGTTGAACGACGACATCGTCGACAGCGTGTCGAGGAAGGCGCCGGGGTCGTCGGAGACCACGACCTGCCCGACGGTGGCGACACCCTCGCCCTCGAGCTGCCGGATGACGGCGTCGGTCACCTGCGCTCGCACCTCCTCGAGCCGGGCGTCCTGGCGACGCTGGTCGGCGGTCAGGCTGCGGAGGTCCTTGCGGAGCTCGTCGAGCTCGAGCCGGGCGTCGTGGTAGCGCTCCTGCGCGACCTCGGCCTCGTGGTAGAGCCGGTCGACGCGAGCCTGCACGTCCTGGATGTCGGGGTCGGCCTGGGCCGGGGTCGCCGGGACGAGGGCGATGGCAGCGACGGCGGACAGACCGAGAACGGTCGCTCCGGCGCGCTTGCGGTCGAAAGCCACGAGCGGGGGTTCTCCCTTGGGGGTGTCGTACGCCTACCGGGTGAGCTGACGGGTTCGGCACGACGTGTCCTACCGCTGCTCCACACGACGCTCGCGCATCGTGCCTCGCAGAGGATTCACCCCAGGGGGAAGTGTGGTTCCCCGGCTCATCGACCACGCGTGGTGCAGGGGACGCGGTCGGTGACTCGGCGCGGCTTCCGCGCGGGCCGGGTGACCCACTTCCACGGAAGCCAGCCCACACACTAGACGTCGCCCGGCGTGCCCGCCAACAATCCCCCACATCGAGACGACGAGGGGGTCCGGGCAGGGCTCACGCGGACTCGACGACGGGGCCGGAGACCGGCTCGACGAGTCGCAGCGGCGGCACCAGTCCCCCCGCCGCCAGGACGTCGAGCGCCCGCAGCTCGTCGTCGTCGATGGTGAGCTCGGGCGGCGGTCCGAGCAGGACGGTCACGACGCAGTCGTGACAGGCGAGGCCGCGCACGACACAGGTGTCGCAGTCGATGGTGGTGGTCATGGGGAGGACGGTGGCACGAGCCACCGACAACGGCCCGAGCCCGCGGTCCTCACCGGTCCACGAGCGCCAGGAGCGAGTCGGCCGAGACGGCCCGCGCGCCGGAGCGCCGTACGTCGCGGGCGACCTCCTGGTCGTCGCTCACCACGACCACCACCCTGCCCGCCGGCTCCGCCTCGACCAGGGCGCGGATCACGTCGTCGGCGATGACCCCCCACGGGCTGAAGACCACCTTGACGCCGCGCGGTGCCGGGACGGCACTGCGCGTGGTCGACTCTGCGGCGTCGAAGACGACGGTGGTCTCCGCGCCGGTGCGAGCCACGAGCGGACCGAGGGCGGCGACCAGGCGGCTGCGCTGCGCCTCGAGGGTCGCTGTCCCCCACGCACGCTTGGTGACGTTGTAGCCGTCCACGACCAGGCGTGCCCGCGGGAGCGCGAGGAGCTGCTCGAGCGCCGCGGACCCGACCGGGTTGGAGGTGGACCGGGCGGCATCGGTGGCACCCAGCCCCTCCTCGACCCCGTCCCCCGGTGCGCCCTCCACCGTCGGCAGGGCGAGCTCACGGCGCAGCCCCGCCGCGGCCTCGACCACGGTGTCCAGGAGGTAACGCGCGCGAACGGTCGCCGCGTCGCGTCCCGACCGCACGTCCCTGCGCGCCACCGCCAGCTCGGCGGTGAGCTCGTCGACCCGTGACTGGAGCCGGCGCCGCTCCGCCTCCGCGGCCGCGGCCGCCGAGGACTCGCGTCGCAGCGCCTCCGCGAGCTCGTGGGTCGCCCGGTCCCGGTCGGTCTCCGCGGCCCGCAGCGCGGCGCGGGTCTCCCCCAGCCGACGCCGCAGCAGCGTGTTGTCCGCCCGCGCCTGCTCCAGCGGCGCCTCGACGTCGGCGCGCTGGGCCTTCGCCTCGTCCTGCAGCGAGGCCACCTGGGCACGCAGCCGCTCGACCTCGGCACCCGACCGGGCGCGCTCGTCGTCGCGCTCGGCGAGCTGTCGTACGGCGTCCGCGACGACGTCTCGCCAGCCCTCGTCCCGCAGGAGCCAGGCGACCGCCGCGGCGTCGAGGCCGTCCGTCCCGGGAACCCGGGCGGCGACCTGCGTGCCCACGCGCCCACGGAACTCCTCGTCCGCGGCCAGGACGTCGCGGATCGTCGCACCCCCGAGGCGGGCGCGACGGGCGGGGGCGAACGCGGCGACCCGCTTGAGGGACGGCGGCACGGGCGCCACCACGGGCAGCGCCTCGGCGACGAGGTGCACCACCCGCTGACGCAGGCGCTCGGGGAGCTCGTCGAGCCGGGGGTCTCCGTCGCCCTCCGCCGCCGTGTCCGTCACCGAGTCCTGGCTGGCGTACTCCGCAGCGTCGGCGGCCCTCACCC
>CADCUM010000048.1 GCA_902805885.1 uncultured Nocardioides sp.
AACCACCCTCGCAGGACGGGATCGACGCCGGTGCCGACCAGGGACGGGTCGAGCAGCCACAGGCGTCGGGTCTCCGCCAGCCACAAGCCCTCGTCGGTCAGGGCCAGGCCGCCACCGTGGCGGCACAGCCGCGGGTCCCGCGCGCCGACGGCGCCGGTCACCAGTCGTTGCTGTGCCAGCGGCCGGCCGGTACGACGGTCGAGGCGGACGACACCACAGAGCCGGACGTCGTGACGCCTGCTCCACTGGTAGCCACCCACCCAGACCGAGGACCCGTCGACGGCGAGCGCCTGGGGCACGAAGCGCCGGTCCGCGCCGGGCAGCCAGTACGCCGCGCACACGGCACGCTCGCCGGGGAACGGGCCGAGCTCGCCGGGGCCGTAGCCGGGCCGCTCCCCCCGCACCTCGGCGTAGGTCACGCCGCGGCACCCAGGCCGGCCGATCCGGCCCGGGTCGTGGCCGCCGGCTCGTTCTCCGTCGTCGGGGGCGGCGTCCGGGGCGCCGGTGCACCCGGCGACCAGGAGCCCGGTCACGACGGCGGCGAGCGCCGCTCTCAGGCGTACGCCGGGTCCCTGCCTGCTCGGCACCTGGAGCACCCTAGTGGCTCGGTGTGCTGACGGGACCGGAGCGGACCGGGTCTCGAGGGGTTCTGCGCCGACTCTTGACCTGCCTCTTGCAGCAGAGGATTCTCCTAATCATGTTAGGCACGCCTACGCGCGATAGGATCGCCGAACGCCGTGAGGCAGTACGGGCCGAGATCCTGTCAGCCGCCTGGGACGTCGCCCGCGAGCACGGCGTCGCGCAGCTCACGCTGCGCTCGGTCGCCGACCGGGTCGGCATGCGGCCGCCCTCGCTCTACTCGCACTTCGACTCGAAGAACGCGATCTACGACGCGATGTTCGGCCAGGGCTGGGCGACCTATCTCGAGGAGTGCCACCGCTACCTGCCGGGGCTGCCCGCCGAGCCGCGCGCCCGGCTCCGCGCCATCGCCCGGCACTTCTTCGACTACAGCGTGGCCGACCCGGCGTGGTACCAGCTGCTCAACCAGCGGGTGGTGCCCGGCTTCGAACCCACGGCTGAGTCCTACGCGCCGTCGGTCGCTGTCATGGAGCTGTTCAAGGGGCAGCTCGCAGCCCTCGGCATCGCCGACGACGCCGCCGTGGACATCTGGGTGGTCGTCGTCGGCGGACTCGTGGATGCCCAGCTCGCGAACGACCCGGGCGGCGAGCGCTATGCCGCGCTGCTGGACCGGGCGGTGGAGATGTATGCCGACCACGTGGGGCTGCCCCCCGCGACGACCCGAGAGGATCCCTGATGAGCACCACCGACCCCCACCCGCCCGGGCCCGACCTGAGCGCCGCTGACCGGCGTGCGACGGGCTCCCGTCGGACGCCGTGGACCAGCGGCTTCGACCGCAGCACCGCCGCGCGCCTCGCAGCAACCGAGTACGAGCGACTGGCGGACCTGCTCGCTGAGCTGACCGCCGAGGACTGGCGCCGTCCCACCGAGTGCCCGGGCTGGGACGTCCGGGCGATGGCGGGTCACTGCGTCGGGATGGCCGGGCTGGCCACTGGCGTCCGGGCCTTCGTCGGTCAGCAGGTCCGGGCCACGAAGGCCGCCAAGCGCTCGGGGCGCCCCATGATCGACGAGCTGACCGACCGCCAGGTGCGCGACAACGCCCACCTCGCGGACGAGGAGGTCGCCGAAGCGCTCCGCCGGACCGGACGGGCGGCCGCGCACGCCAGGAGCCGCGCCCCGCGGCCGCTGCGCGCGGTGACGTTCACCGAGGAGGGCCCCGGCGGGAAGGAGGCGTGGCGCGTCGGGTACCTGCTCGACACGATCCTCACCCGCGACCCGTGGATGCACCGCGGCGACATCTGTCGGGCGACCGGCCGGGCGATGACGCTGACCGCGGAGCACGACGGGCGCATCGTGGCCGACGTGGTCGCGGAGTGGGCGACGCGGCACGGGCGGCCGTTCGACCTCACCCTGACCGGGCCGGCCGGCGGCCACTGGACGGTGACGGGTCGACGTGGCGTCGGCGAACCCGTGGAGATGGACGCGGTGGAGTTCTGCCGAGGTCTCTCCGGGCGGGGCGCCGGACCCGGGCCGCTCAGCACCCCGGTTCCCTTCTGACACTCGACGCGTGCCCCAGGCCAGAGTCGAACTGGCGACCTTTCGCTTAGGAGGCGGCTGCTCTATCCACTGAGCTACTGGGGCGAGCCCTGTGGGCCTGCGTGAGGAGCACGCGCGGTCACGGGCAGGTCCATCTTCCCAGGTCCGGGCGGACCGGCGCGAGTGGGCCTGGTCGTGCGCACCGGGTCGGCACCCGACGGCGGTACGGTCCCTGCAGCTCGAGCTCGCCGCGACCGGCAGCCGCGTCGTCGCTCCGGTGACGACGTCGTACGGCATGCGGGAGTTCGCTGTGGTCGACCCCAACGGGAACCTGGTCCGCGTGGGTTCAGCGACCGAGAGCGAGGGTCTTTCGCCCTGACCTGCGGGTGTCAACCACCACCCGTCGGCGGTTCGTGGAAATCCCGGTCACCCGTCATCATGGACGACGGGGCCGTCCACGACCGCGGGGGATCATGAGCTACACGGGCAAGCATCTCGGTGCGCCCAAGCACGCCGTGACGAAGGCCGTGGCGGCGTCGACAGCGCTGGTCCTCGCCGTGCTGGCGGGGGCCGTCTTCGTCACCTACCGCCACCTCGAGGGGAACATCACGAAGGTCCCCGCCTTCGAGAACATCCTGGCGTCCCGCCCGACCGAGGCGGCGGTGAAGATCGAAGGCGAGAACAAGCCGCTCAACATCCTCATCATGGGCTCGGACAGCCGCGCCGGGCAGCAGGCGGTCCTCGGCAGCACCCCGGGCCTCTCCGACACGACGATCCTGCTCCACCTGTCCGCGGACCGGGAACGCGCCTACGGCGTCAGCATCCCGCGTGACCTCATGGTCGGGAGGCCGGAGTGCAAGCGCAAGGACGGGTCGGGGGTGGCGCCGGCCACGTCGGTGGCGCAGTGGAACGAGGCGTTCGCCATCGGCGGTGAGCCGTGCACGATCGCGCAGTTCGAGCAGATGAGCGGCGTCCGCGTGCACCACTTCGTGACCGTGGACTTCAACGGGTTCAAGGACATGGTCGACGCCCTCGGCGGGGTCCCGGTCTGCCTCCCGGAGCCGGTCAACGACCCGATCGGCAAGATCTACCTGCGCGCCGGCCGCTACGACATCACCGGTGAGCAGGCCCTCGGCTACGTCCGGGTGCGCCACGGCATCGGCAGCACCGACACCGGCGACATCGGCCGGATGAAGCGCCAGCAGGCGTTCCTGGCCTCGATGGTGAACAAGGCGGTCTCGGCCGGAACGCTGTTCAACCCCCAGCGCCTGCTCAACTTCCTCAACGCGGCCACCCGGTCGTTGTCGATGGACGAGGAGTTCGCACAGGTCAAGGGGCTCTACGACCTCGCGAGGGACGTCCGGGGCATCGGGCTGGACAAGGTCCAGTTCCTGTCGATGCCGTTCGAGAGCTACGCCCCCGACCCGAACCGGCTGGCTCCCGCACCGCAGGCCCGCTTGCTCTGGCAGCAGCTGCGCGAGGACGCCCCGCTCGGACCCAGGCTCACCGAGGACGCGGCCAAGGCGTCGGAGGCCAAGCCGCGCAAGCGGAGAGCCGGTACGCCGTCGGCGTCGCCCACCCAGTCCGCCGAGGCCGCCGAGGTCGGTCTCTGCGCCTGAGACTGCGGCTTCGCAGGTGTCGAGCGGGGCTGTGGACGACGGGCCGGCCGGGCTCGATCCTGTCGGTGGCGTGCGGTTGGCTCCTTGCATGGTGGTGGTGGCCGAGCAGCCGGAGCCGGAGTCGGGCGTGGCGCCCGCTGCGGCGGTGCATCCCGTGCTCGCCGCCCTGCGAGCAGCACAGGACGCGCTCGACACAGTGGTAGTGAGGGACGACGCGGGCCGGACGACGGGGTGGCGCGGGCTCGAGGACGCCGCGGTCCGGGAGCTCGAGGAGATCGTGGGGCTCCACGCGGTGCTGGAGGGCCGGCTCGCCGGGCTGCGGCTGCACACGGTCGCCGCGGCGCAGGCCGCCGACGCCGGGGCGGGACCAGCGGCCACCGACACCGCCGCGTGGATCGCGTCCGTGGGACAGAACCGCTCCCGGTCGTGGGGGCCGGTGTGGCTGGCCGACCTCCTGGAGGCGAAGTACGCCGCGACCCGGGCTGCCCTGGCGTGCGGCCGGATCGGTGAGGAGCATGCGGTCGTCATCGTCCGTGCTGGCGAGAAGGTGCCCGAGGGGATCGGTCCCGAGCAGCTGGCGCAGTGTGAGGAGCGGCTGGTCGCAAAGGCGGAGGTGATGCCCCCGCAACGGCTGCGCCGGGCGGCGCGGAGGATGCTCGAGCCGTTGTCCGCCGAGCTCGCCGACCGCCATCAGGAGGACCTCCTGGTCGAGGAGGAGCGCCGCGCGGAGGCCGAGACCTGGCTGCTGCTCGGGGACAACGGGAACGGCACGTGGACCGGCAGGTTCACCGTGCCGGAGCTGCACGGACAGCTGCTGCGACACGCCCTCGACCGGTTGTCCGGGCCGCGGCGCTACTCCCGCGGTCCTGCCGGACAGCTCGTGGTCGACCCGACGCTGCCCGGGGCGGGGACCCGGCTGAGCGCGAGCGAGGCGGCGGGTGCGGCGTTCTGCGAGATCGTGGAGCACCTTCCCGACACCGGTCACACCAGGTCGGGGATCGCGCTCGTGGTCCACGTCGCGGAGGACAGGCTCCGAGCCGGGACCGGTGCGGCGACGCTGTCGAGCGGCGCCGAGATCAGCATCCAGCAGGCACGCCGACTCGCCTGCCAGGGCGGCATCCTCCCGATGGTGCTCTCCGGCGCCTCGGTGCCGCTCGACCTGGGGACGGCGAGCCGGCGGTTCACCAAGGCGCAGTCGGTGGCGCTCTCGCTCGACCACCCGACCTGCGCAGCGGCGGGGTGCGAGCGGCCGTTCGCGTGGTGCGAGCTCCACCACAAGGTGCCGTGGGGCGAGGGAGGCGCCACCGACCTGGCGAACGCCGCGCCGCTCTGCGGCTTCCACCACCGCCGGGTGCATGACCGCAGGTATGAGCACACCTGGGCTCCCGACGGGAGCGTCAGCTTCCGACATCGCTGGCCCAGCCGGCGGCCGGCCGCGGACGGCGCACGGGCCCGCGCGCCGGCGAGCAGCGCGGCCTGAACGTGAACACTGCGCCGGCGAGCAGCGCGGCCTGAACGTGAACCCTGCGCGTCAGTCGAGGGTGGTGAGGGCCTGCCGGAAGGCGACCTCCGCGGCGACCCAGGGTCCGGTCGGCCGCGCGGGGTTGGCGAGCCCGAGGAGCTGCGCGGTGAGCTCCTCGGAGAACCCGATGCTGGCCTCACGGGGGAGCAAGGACGGGAGGTTGTCGATCGCGATCACGTCGAGCCCGGCACCGCCCGCGCCCCGGACGGTCCGCACCGGCTCGTCCCAGGTCGTCACCGCGTCGTTGAGGCGGATCATGTTCTTGTCGGAGGTGACGTCGCAGGTCACGTCGGCGACCACGCTCAGGCGGCGCGAGGCGTCGAGGTCGGCGGGGACGAGGAACGGCGGTACCGGCTCCTTGATCCCCACACAGTTGACGAGGAGGTCGTGGTCGAGCAGCCCCTTGTTGCCCAGGTCGACGCTCTCCTGCCGGTCCCAGCGGCCCGCCAGCAGGCCGGCGACCCCCAGCGCGTCACAGGCGCCGGTGCCCGACCGGCCGCGGGCTCCGGTGACGACAGGTCGGCAGCCGGCTACCTGGTCCGAGACCGAGAGCAGCAGCGCGTCGAGGTCGTGCTGGCTCATCGGCTGCAGCGGGGACTCGAGCGCCCCGGCCAGGTGGAGGACGCCGAGCGCGGCGCCGACGTACCCCGCCCAGTAGCCGAAGGCGACCACCCGCCGGCCCTGGGTGTCGGTGAGGTACTCGACGTCCCACAGCAGCCCGCCGCCGGCCCGGAACCGTCCCAGCACGCTGGCGGCGTCGCTCTGCCCCTTGAACGCGTGGGCGAAGTAGACGTGCCGGTGGTGCAGCGCGGCCGGCTCCTCGGGAAGCTCCTTGATCCCCACCACCACCACGTCCGTGGGGGCGTCGACCCAGCTGCCGGTGGCCGCCAGGGCGGCCCCGGCCTCGACGTACGACTCGGGGTCGAAGACTCGCTGGGTCGACTCCTCGACGGTGACGTGGAACCCCGCGTCGACCAGCCTGCGGACGTCGCCGGGCACGACCGGGGCGCGGCGCTCGGTGGCGCGCACCTCCGCCCGGACCCACAGGTGCGTGGCCTCGGGAACGGGGTCAGCCAATCGTGACGCCCTTGCCGATGACGGTCACGCCGCCCTCGCTGACCGTCAGGCCGCGTCGCCGGTCCTCGTCGTGGTCGACGCCGACCAGGGCGCCGTCGGCGATCACGACGTTCTTGTCCGCGATGACGTTGCGCACCACAGCCCCGGTGCCGATCCGGACGTTGTCGAGGAGGACCGACCGCTGCACGCTCGCGGCGTCGTGGACGTGGACGTTCAACCCGAGGACCGAGGAGTCGACGGAGGCTCCGGAGACGATCGAGCCGGGGGAGACGACGGTGTCCCGAACCGAGGCCCCGGACACGAACTTCGCCCCGGGCAGCTGGTTGTTGGCGCTGAAGATCGGCCACCGGTCGTTGTAGAGGTTGAAGATCGGCAGCGCCGACACCAGGTCCTGGTGCGCCTCGTGGTAGCTGTCGATGGTCCCCACGTCACGCCAGTAGTCACGGTCGCGCTCGCTGGAGCCGGGCACCTCGTTGCGCTTGAAGTCGTAGACCGCGGCCCGGCCCTGCTCGACGAGCATCGGGATGATGTCGCCGCCCATGTCGTGGCGGGAGGACTCGTCGTGCGCGTCACGCTCGAGCGCCTGGCAGAGGACGTCGGCGGAGAAGACGTAGTTGCCCATCGAGGCGAACACCTCGTCGGGGGAGTCGGGCAGCCCGGGCGGGTCGGCCGGCTTCTCGAGGAAGTCCTCGATCATCACGCCGTCCTCGCCGGTCTTGATGACCCCGAACTGCCAGGCCTCCTTGCGCGGGACGCGGATCCCGGCGACGGTCACACCGGCTCCCGACTCGAGGTGGGCCGCCACCATCTGCGAGGCGTCCATCCGGTAGACGTGATCCGCGCCGAACACCACGATGATGTCGGGCCCGTCGTCGTTGATGAGGTTCATCGACTGGTAGATCGCGTCGGCGCTGCCCTGGTACCACTTGGGGCCGCGGCGCTGCTGCGCGGGCACCGAGGCGACGTAGTGGCCCAGCATCGGCGTCAGCCGCCACGCACGTGAGATGTGACGGTCCAGCGAGTGCGACTTGTACTGGGTGAGTACCGCGATCCTGGTGTACCCCGCGTTGACGAGGTTCGAGAGGGCGAAGTCGATGAGCCGGTAGGAGCCGCCGAACGGGACAGCCGGCTTGGCCCGGTCCTCGGTGAGCGGCATCAGCCGCTTCCCCTCGCCGCCGGCCAGCACGATGCTCAGCACCCTCGCCATGTCCGGGACCCTACCCGTGCCGTTACCTTTCAGCCATGGTCGAACCGCGGGACCCCGACGCCGTCGCTGCTGGACGACTGAGGGCGGCGGTCCTCACCCGCGAGTTCCCTCCGGACGTGTACGGCGGCGCCGGGGTCCACGTGGACTTCCTGGTCAGGGAGCTGCGCCGACTCATCGACGTCC
>CADCUM010000049.1 GCA_902805885.1 uncultured Nocardioides sp.
CGTCGTCTTCGGCACCCACAACATCGGCTCGCTGCCGGTGCTCCTCGAGCGGGCCCGGGTGCAGCAGGAGGCCCAGGTCGAGATCCTGGAGTCCCTCGACGTCTTCCCCTCGACCCTGCCCACGCGTCGGGAGTCGGCGTACGCCGCCTGGGTCTCGGTGTCGGTCGGCTGCAACAACACCTGCACGTTCTGCATCGTCCCCGCGCTGCGCGGGAAGGAGAAGGACCGCCGGCCCGGCGACATCCTCGCCGAGGTGGAGGCGCTGGTCGCGGAGGGCGTCACCGAGGTCACCCTGCTGGGCCAGAACGTCAACGCCTACGGCGTGGAGTTCGGCGACCGGCAGGCCTTCTCCAAGCTGCTGCGCGCGTGCGGCGACATCGAGGGTCTCGAGCGGGTGCGCTTCACCTCGCCCCACCCGGCGGAGTTCACCGACGACGTGATCGAGGCGATGGCGCAGACCCCCAACGTCATGCACCAGCTGCACATGCCGCTGCAGTCCGGCTCCGATCGCGTGCTCAAGGCGATGCGCCGGTCCTACCGCTCCTCGAAGTTCCTCGGCATCATCGAGCGGGTCCGCGGGGCCATGCCCGACGCGGCGATCACCACCGACATCATCGTCGGCTTCCCCGGCGAGACCGAGGAGGACTTCCTCGCCACCCTTGACGTCGTCCGGCAGGCGCGGTTCTCGGGGGCCTTCACCTTCCAGTACTCACCCCGCCCGGGCACCCCGGCGGCGACGATGGCCGACCAGGTGCCGCCCGAGGTGGTCAAGGACCGCTACCAGCGGCTGGTCGCGGTGGTCAACGAGATCGCCTGGGAGGAGGGCAAGGCGCTCGTCGGTCGCTCCGTCGAGCTCATGGTCGCCGAGGGCGAGGGCCGCAAGGACGCCGCCACCCACCGGCTCTCGGGCCGCGCGGCCGACAGCCGGCTGGTGCACTTCAACCCCGCGGGCGCTCTCGACGTGCGCCCCGGCGACATGGTGACCGCCGAGATCACCTACGCAGCGCCGCACCACCTCGTCGCCGACGGTCCGGTTCTCGGCGTACGCCGCACGCGGGCCGGCGACGCCTGGGAGCGGCGTACGTCCGCCCCGCCCGCCCCTGCCGGTGTCGGGCTGGGCATGCCGACCATCGGGGCCCCTGCGCCGTTGCCTCCGGCGCCGGCCTGCGGCTGACCTCACTCCGGAGGCTCGACCGACCCTTCCTCGGTCTCCTCGCCGGCCTCAGGATCGTCCTGGAAGCCCGCCTCGGCGTTGGCCGGCTTGCCCTCCGGCTCCTGCGACTTCTCGTCGGGCGCGGCGATCTCCTCCGGCAGGATGTCGTCGACGGCCGGGTTCTCGCCGGGGTCGAGGTCGCGAGCCAGGTTGTCGCCGTTGGCGGCAACCGCGTCGGCGCCGCCGGGATTGGGCTCCTTGTCCTCGATGACGGGGTCGGGCCTCGGGCCGAGGTCGTCGTTGTTCATGGTTCCTCCCGTGTCAGTTGTCGAATCCGTGGGACAGGTAGCGCTGGTCGCATCCGAGTCGGCTCAGGGCGAACGCCTCGTGCGGCACGACCGGGTGGGGTAGGTCGTCCACGGAGCACCAGCGCAGCTCCGCGCACTTGTGAGGCTCGATGATGCGTGGCTCCCCGGCCCAGGAGCGTGCGGTGAAGAAGAAGTCGACGCGCTCGTCGATCGGCTCGCCGCCCTGGGTGCGCTGCATCGTGAACTCGAAGGACAGGCCCACGTCGGTGATGCCGAGCTCCTCGGCCGCCTCGCGCTGGGCCGCAGCGAAGGCAGTCTCGCCGCGCTCCACGTGTCCGGCCGCCGCGGCGGCCCAGTGGCCGTCCATGTAGGGCGTCCCCGACCGAAGCTGCAGCAGCACCTGCGGGCCGTGCGTCTCGTCGTCTCGGAGGAGATAGATGTAGGACGCAGGCACCACCACGAAGCTCGACACGAGCGCCAACCTAGCCCGATCGCGACGACCCGGCGACAGGTCAGGGGCGCGGTCCGCCGGTGGCCGGGTTGTCCGGGTCGGTCGGTAGCCCCGGACCGTCGGGGGACGGTTCGGACGGGGTGAGAGGCTCGGTGGGGATCGGCGGGATGGGCGCGTCGGGCAGGGACGGCTCGACGTTGGGTTCAGACGGCTGAGTGCTCATCGGCTGGCTCCTCTGATCGTGGCCGGGCCGGTCCCGGCGATCTGCTCAGTCAGTCACGCCGGGTGTGGCCTCGCAACGACCACTCACCCCGAGGGGCGACCACGCGGTGCCCTGGGAGACTGGGCGGCATGTCCGCCGCACCCCACCCCGTCACGGTGGCGATCGTGGGAGCGACCGCCTCGGGCAAGACCGGCCTCAGCCTCGACCTGGCCGAGCGGCTCGGCGGCGAGATCGTCAACACCGACGCGATGCAGGTCTACCGCGGCATGGACATCGGTACGGCGAAGCTCCCACTCGCCCAGCGCAGGGGGATCGCCCACCACCTGCTCGACCGCCTCGACGTCACCGAGACCGCCACGGTCTCCGACTTCCAGGGCTGGGCCCGCCGGGCGATCGCCGAGATCCAGGCACGCGGCAGGACTCCGGTGCTGGTGGGCGGCAGCGCCCTCTACACCCGCGCCGTCCTCGACCGGTTCGAGTTCCCCGGCACGGACGAGTCGCTGCGCCGAGAGCTCGAGGAGGAGCTGGTCAGTCTCGGTCACGCTGTCCTCCACCGGCGTCTGGCCGACCTCGATGCCGACGCGGCCGCCAAGATCCCTCGCGAGAACGGCCGCCGGGTCGTGCGCGCCCTCGAGGTCATCGCCCTCACCGGCCGGCCCTACTCCGCCAGCCTTCCGAGGTTGACCTACGCCGACCCGCGGACGATCCAGATCGGCGTCGACATCGACCGGCCGACGCTGGACGCCCGCATCGCGCGTCGCGTGGAGCAGATGTATGCCGACGGCCTGGTCGAGGAGGCCGCTCGGCTTGACCTCCGCCTCGAGCGGGCCCGTACCGCGAGCCGGGCCATCGGCTACCACGACGCTGCCGCCCACCTGCGCGGCGAGATCACCCGCGACGAGGCGATCGCCCGGACCCAGACGGCGACGCGACGCTTCGCGCGCCGCCAGGACGGCTGGTTCCGCAAGGACCCGCGCGTGCTGTGGGTCCGCTTCGACGACCCTAACCGCATTGAGGTAGCCCTTTCGGAGGTGGAAACCCTCGACAGATCCCTGACTCAGGAGCAAGGTGGAGCGACCTGAATCTCCCGGGAGGTAGCAATGCGCGTCACCCCTGTCCTCACGAGTGCTGCGGCCACGTCCGCGCTCGTCGCCGGATTCCTCGTCGTCGCGCCGCCGGCGCCCGCTGAGGAGTCGGCCCCGACCGGAGGGGCCGCTCGTCCCACCGCGAAGATCCCCACCGCGGTCGGCAAGGGGGGTGCGGTCTCGACCGTGGACCCAGAGGCCAGCGCGGCCGCCCTCCGGGTGCTGAGGAAGGGCGGCAACGCCGCCGACGCGGCCATCGCCGCCGCGGCCACCCTGGGAGTGACCGAGCCCTACAGCGCCGGCATCGGAGGCGGCGGCTACTTCGTCTACTACGACGCGAAGAGCGGCAAGGTCGCCACCGTCGACGGGCGTGAGACCGCGCCGCGGAAGATGCCGACCGACGCGTTCATCGACCCGGCGACCGGCAAGCCCTACAACTTCACTCCCGAGCTGGTCACCAGCGGCGTCAGCGTGGGCACCCCCGGTACTCCGGCGACCTGGCAGCGCGTGCTGAAGCGGTGGGGCACGCTCAACATGGCCCAGGCGCTCAAGCCCGCCATCAAGGTCGCCACCCGCGGCTTCGTCGTCGACGAGACGTTCCGGCAGCAGACGCTCGACAACGAGGAGCGCTTCCGGGCCTTCCGGCACTCCCGCAAGCTCTTCCTCCCGGGTGGTGACGCCCCGGCGGTCGGCAGCATCTTCCGCAACCCGCAGCTCGCCCGCACCTACACGCGCCTCGGCGCCAAGGGCGAGCGGGCCTTCTACCGCGGCAAGCTCGCCCGGCTGATGGTCGACGTGGTGCGACACCCCCGCACCACGGGCACCACCGACCTGCCGGTGCCGCCGGGCTACCTCTCCCTCAAGGACCTGCGCAGGTACAAGGTCCGGGAGCAGCGCCCGACCCGCGTGGACTACCGCGGCTACGACGTCTACGGCATGGCGCCGTCCTCCTCCGGCGGCACGACCGTCGGGGAGGCGCTCAACATCCTGGAGCGCTACGACCTCGGAGCCATGCCCCGCGAGCAGGCGCTGCACCTCTACCTCGAGGCGAGCGCGCTGGCCTTCGCCGACCGCGGCAAGTACGTCGGCGACCCGGCGTTCGTCGACGTCCCGACGCGCACCCTGCTGAGCCAGAAGTACGCCGACGAGCGGGCCTGCTCCATCAACCCGCTCCGGGCGATGCCCAAGCCGACCGCGCCCGGAGACGTGACGGCGTTCGACGGGGTGTGCCCGCAGACGAACGCCAAGGCCGCCACCGACGTGGACACCGAGAACATCTCCACCACCAACCTCACCGTCGTCGACCGCTGGGGCAACGTCGTCGAGTACACCCTCACCATCGAGCAGACCGGGGGCTCCGGCCAGGTCGTGCCCCGCCACGGGTTCCTGCTCAACAACGAGCTGACCGACTTCTCCACGGTCTACGACCCCGCCGACCCCAACCGCATCCAGCCGAAGAAGCGCCCGCGGTCCTCGATGTCGCCGACGATCGTGGTCAAGGACGGCAAGCCGTTCCTCGCCCTCGGCTCGCCCGGCGGCTCGACGATCATCACCACGGTCCTGCAGATGCTCATCAACCGGATCGACTTCGGCATGACCCTGCCCGAGGCGATCGCGGCGCCCCGAGCGAGCCAGCGCAACACGGCCAACACGACCGCCGAGCCGGAGTTCATCACGGCCTACGGTCCTCAGCTGACCGCGTTCGGGCACAAGCTCGTCCCGGCCGGCGACGCGTTCACGAGCGCCTCGCAGATCGGGGCGGCCACGGCGATCGAGGTCGGCCCGAGGGGCAGGCTGACCGCGGTCTCCGAACCCGTACGGCGTGGCGGCGGCGCGGCGCGGGTCGTGAAGCCTCGCCGCTGAGCGCGGGTGAGCAAGATCGGTCGGGCGCCCGCGCGCCCGACCGGTCCACACTGGATCCGTGACCGGACGGGACCGACTGCGAGAGCTGCTCGACGCGGTGCTGGACGAGGACAACCAGCAGCTCGGCGACATGGCCGGGACCGCGTTCTCCTCGCCGTTCCACTTCAGCCGCGAGGTCGCCCGAGGTACCGGTGAGAGCCCGGTGGCCCTGCGTCGCCGGGTGATGCTCGAGCGCAGCGCGTGGGCCCTCGCGCACGGTGCTGCGGTCACCGACGTCGCCCTCGAGGCCGGCTACGAGTCGGTCGACGGGTTCAGCCGCGCCTTCAGCCGGGCGTACGGCACGCCTCCGAGCGCGCTGGCTCGAGCCGCTGACGGCCGCGCTCACTGGCTGCCTGCGCCCAACGGCGTGCACTTCCACCCCCCGCTCAACCTGTGGATCCGCGACTCCGAGGAGGCACATCCGATGCACGTGTCCGCGCTCCTGCTCCAGCACGACGTCGACGACACGACGTACCTCATCGACCGGGTGAGCACGTTGTCCGACGAGGACTTCCGGCGCGAGCTCCTCCCTGGCCGGACCGTCCTGTCCTTCGACGGCGAGGAGCCGTCCGTCGCCACCGTCCTGGAGCACCAGGTGTTCACCAAGCAGGTGTGGGTCGCCGCCTTCGAGGGGACCGACTTCCCCGACCGCGACGCCGACGACCCGGCGGCCTTGCGTGCGCGGCACGAGGCCGTCGCGCCGCGCTGGCTGGCCGTGGTGCGCGACATCGAGCAGCGGCAGGCGTGGGACGACACCCTGATCGACGCGCTGTGCGACCCGCCCGAGTCCTTCCAGGTCGGCAGCGTCGTCGCGCACGTCCTGTCGTACGGCGCCCACCGCCGCCAGATCCTCCGGGTCATGCTGCGCAGCCTCGGGGTCGAGGTGGACGACGGCGATCCGATCAGGTGGCACCGGAGGAGGTACGAGGCATGAGCACGATCTACTACACCGGCTGCTCGCTCGACGGCTTCATCGCGACCACCGACCACTCCCTCGACTGGCTGCTGACGCGGGACATCGACCAGAGCGGGCCGATGAGCTACGGCGGGTTCCGGGAGCGGATCGGGGCGGCGGTCATGGGCGCCACGACGTGGCAGTGGATCCTCGACCACGACGACAGCCCCTGGGGCGACCTGCCGACGTGGGTGCTCACGCACCGGACGTTCGAGCCGGCGGGTGCGGTGGTCTTCACCGCGGACCCCGTGGAGCAGGTGCACGCCGCCGCGACCGAGGCCGCCGCGGGCAGGGACGTCTGGCTGATCGGAGGCGGCGACGTGGTCGGCCAGTTCCACGACGCCGGGCTCCTCGACGAGGTGTGGCTGCAGTACGCCCCCGTCACGCTCGGCGCCGGCGCCCCGGTGCTCCCGCGCCGCGTCGAGCTGCGGCTCGAGGAGGTCGCGCGCAACCGTGACTTCGCGTGCGTGCGGCACAGCGTGGTGCGCTGACCGACCCGCCGCGCCCCGCCCGCCCGTCGGCCCGCTACGCGCGCCCCGGTCCGCCGACACGCCCCTTGTCACGCCGTGTTCGTGCTTGTTCCCCCCGGTTTGCAACCCGGGGGGAACAAGCAGCAACCCGGCGTTACATGCGGGCGGCTGCCACACTGGGCGGCGTGAGCTACCGCTTCCTCAAGGGCCACGGCACGGAGAACGACTTCGTGGTGCTGCCCGACGCCGACGGCACGGTGCACGGCGACCTGCCGGCCGAGCGCGTCCGCGCGCTGTGCGACCGCCGCGCCGGCATCGGCGGCGACGGGGTGCTGCGCGCCGTACGACGCGACGGGCGGTGGTTCATGGACTACCGCAACGCCGACGGCTCGGTGAGCGAGATGTGCGGCAACGGGATCCGCGTCTTCGCGCGCTACCTCCACGACCACGAGGGCGTGCCGTTCCCGATGGAGGTCGACACCCGCGACGGCACCAAGACCGTGGCCGAGGCGGGTTCCGGGCAGGTGAGCGTCGACATGGGCGTGCCCGAGCTCCGCGGCACGACCGTCGTGTCGGTCGGCGACCACACCTGGCCGGCCACCCACGTCTCGACCGGGAATCCCCACGCCGTCGCCCTCGTCGACGACCTCGACGACGCCGGCCCCCTGACGTCGCCGCCGGCGTACGACGCCGAGGTCTACCCCGACGGCGTCAACGTGGAGTTCGTCGTGCTGCGCGGCGAGCACCACGTCGCCATGCGGGTGCACGAGCGCGGGTCGGGGGAGACGCGCTCCTGCGGCACCGGCGCCTGCGCGGTCGCCGTCGCGCCGGCCGTCGCGGACGAGGCGCCCCGCGGCACGCCGTACCGCGTCGACGTGCCCGGCGGCACGCTCACCATCTGCTGGGACGAGGACGGCCGGGTGCGGATGACCGGTCCCGCCGTGCTGGTCGCCGAGGGCACCACCGACCTCTGAGCCCTCGCCCTCGGGTCGAGTGCGCAACCGGTCGTACTCGCCGCAGGGCCGCGCACTCGACTCGATAGCATCCGCCGCATGGACATCTCCGCAAGCTCGGCCATCGTCACCGGCGGCGCCAGCGGCATCGG
>CADCUM010000050.1 GCA_902805885.1 uncultured Nocardioides sp.
CGAGCAGCTCCTTGAACATCACGACCTCGCCGACCTGCTCGAAGTCGAAGCCGGCCACGACGTTGAGGGCCTCGTTGAGCATGACCTCCTGGCCGCGCACCAGCTGGTCGAGGTCGACACCGGGGCTGACGTTGACCCGCAGCTTGCGACCGCCGGTGAAGACGTCGACGGAGTCGTCGTCGTTGCGTGCCAGGAACGTGCCGAAGCCGGCCGGCGGCTGAGCGAGCCGGTCGACCTCCTCCTTCAGCTTGGTGATCTGGTCGCGGGCGTCGCGCAGGGTCTGGGCGAGCCGCTCGTTCTGCGTGGACACCGCGGCGAGCGATCGCTGCGTGTCGGCGAGGCGCGTCTCCAGCCCGCGCGAGTGACCGGGCACGTCGTCCAGGCGGCGGCGCAGGTCGGTGACCTCGGCCTCCAGGAAGCGCACCTGAGTGGCAAGTTGCTCTCGTGTCGGTTCTGACATCACAGGCACCTCCTCGTCCGATTGCGACACTACCCACTCACTGGAGGGACGGAAGTGAATATCTCGCCGTGTTGATCACCGTTTCGCAACGGCGTCGCCGGGGCGCAGCCGAGGTTGGCACGCGAGTCTCCTGCTTCGGTGGCAAGGCATGGACACCGAACCATGAGACTCACCGGATATCCGGTGACTCTCCCCGGTCCTCGACGAGATCGTCGGCCTCCACCGGCGGGAGGTCCGCCGGGCGAGGGCCGGTGTAGTCGCGCCCGTACGCTCCCGGGGCGGGCCGCCGTGTCTTGCGCGGGGGTCGCTCGCCGGGTGCCATCCGGCGCGCCGTCACGAGGAACGCCGTGTGCCCGATCATCTTGTGGCCCGGTCGCACGGCCAGGCCCTCCACGTGCCAGTCGCGCACGAGGGTCTCCCAGGGCTGGGGCTCGGTGAAGCCGCCGTGGGCGCGGAGCGTCTCCACCACCCGGGACAGCTGGGTGGTGGTCGCGACGTAGGCGCAGACGATGCCGCCCGGCACGAGCGCGTCGGCGACGACGTCCACGCAGTTCCACGGGTCGAGCATGTCGAGGATGATCCGGTCCACGGCGTGGGCGCCCAGGGTGGGCAGGCCGACCTTGAGGTCTCCCAGCCGCAGGTCCCACGCCGGGTGCGTCTGCCCGTCGGGCGCCGAGAAGAACTGGTCGACGTTGCGCCTGGCGACCTCCGCGAACTCCTCCCGCAGCTCGAACGAGGTCACCCTCCCCCAGGGCCCGACGGCGCGCAGCAGCGAGCAGGTCAGGGCACCGGAACCGGCGCCGGCCTCGACGACCCGGGCCCCCGGGAAGATGTCGGCGAGTGCCACGATCTGCGCCGCGTCCTTGGGATAGACGACCGCGGCGCCACGCGGCATCGACACCACGAACTCCGAGAGCAGCGGCCGGAACACGAGGTACTGGCCGCCCGCGGAGGACGTCACGGTGAACCCCTCCGGCCGCCCGATCAGCTCGTCGTGCTCGAGGTGTCCCTTGTTGGAGAAGAACCTCTTGCCCGGCTCGAGCTCGAAGTTGTGGCGCCGGCCCTTCTGGTCGGTCAGGCGCACCCACTCACCCGCTCGCAGGGGGCCGCGGTGGACGCCCGACCACGCCTCGGCGGGGACGTCGGTGGGGACGTCGGTGGGGACGTCTGGGCACTCGTCGCCGGGCAGGATGTCCGAAGGCTCCTGGTCGGCGGGAGGGGCGGCGGCGGTGTCGTCGGGGTGGGGCGCGGACATGCGCCGAACCCTAGTGCGCCGCCTGGCGGAAGGCCCGGTCGACGTCGGCGGTGGCCAGCACGCCGAAGATGCGTCCGTCGTCCTCGACGAGGAGGTACTCGTCCGCCGGGCGCCGGCTGATCGCCAGGATCAGCTCCTCGCCGGCGAGCGAGGCCGGGAGCTGCAGGCTGTCGTCGAGGGTGCGGGCCACGGTGGAGACGGGCACCCAGGGCCGCCTGTCCTCGGGCATCGCGAGGACGGAGGACTCGCTGACGATGCCCAGCGGGTCGCCGGACGGGGTCACGGTGACGATGCTGCCGGCCTCGGCCTCGCGGGCACGCCGTACGGCTTCGGCGAGCGGGATGTCCGGGGGGACGGTGAGGGTACGGCGGGCCAGGGGGCGAGCGACCAGTGCCGGCATCCGCCGACGCAGCCGGGCGTGGGCCATGGCCGCCGTCGCCCCCGTCCAGAGGAACAGTCCGAGGATGAAGACGAGGACGAGGTCGAACAGGGTCGCCGGCTGGCCGGTCACGCGCTCCTGGACCAGCGGCCAGGCGAGGAGGGCCAGGGCGGTGGCGCGGCCGCCCCACCCCGCGACGATGGTCCCCCGGTGCTGGTCGCCGCTGGCCCCCCAGACCACGGCCTTCAGCACGCGGCCGCCGTCGAGCGGCAGGCCCGGCACGAGGTTGAGGACGCCGATGAGGAGGTTGGACCCAGCGAGGCCGCCGACGGCGAGCCGGACCAGGCCGTCAGGGACGACGAACCACAGCGCCAGGGCGGCCACGCCGACGCCGAGCGAGGTCAGCGGACCCACCACCGCGATGACGAGCTCGTGGCGCGGGCGGCGCGAGGCACCGTCGATCTCGGTCATGCCGCCCAGGAAGTGGAGCGTGATCGAGGTGACCCCGTAGCCCAGCCGTTGCGCTGCGATCGCGTGCGACGCCTCGTGCAGCAGCACCGAGAGGTAGAGCACGACCGCGAAGGCCAGCCCCGCGACGTACTTCCACAGGCCGAGCCCGGGCTGCTCGAGCTCGATCCGGGGGGCGAGGGCGTAGGAGATCAGCGCCGCGATGACGAACCAGGAGCCGGTCACCAGGACGTCGATGCCGGCGATCGAGCCGACGCGGAACGTGCCGCGCGGGCGCCCGGCGGCGCGGGCGGGCTCGGGCTCGTCGGTCGTGGCGGGTCCGGGCACGTTTCGAGCGTAGCCAACGGCGGGGACGCCCCCGGTGTCCCCGGGCTCGCCTAGGGTCGGCGGCGTCATGACAACCACCCCTCCTCCGGGCACCTCCGACGACGTGCCGAGCCCCGTGCCGGACCCGTCCCCCGCGGCGCGTCTCGGCACTCCGGTCGACGGTGTCGAGGTGCTGGCGGCCCTGTCGCCCAGCCGGGCGGCCGACTTCCTCACCTGCCCGCTGATGTATCGCCTCCGGACGATCGACCGCCTGCCCGAGGAGCCCTCCCCCGCCGCGGTCCGCGGCACCGTCGTCCACCAGGTGCTGGAGGACCTCTTCGACCTGCCCGCCGCCGCCCGGACCCCGTCTCGCGCCGCCGACCTGCTGGCGCCGGCCTGGGAGGCTGTGCTGCACGACGAGCCCGCGCTCGCGGAGATGTTCGGCGGCGAGGGCCCGGACGTGTCGGCCTGGCTGGCCTCGTGCCGCGAGGTGCTCGACCGGTGGTTCACCCTCGAGGACCCCCAGCGGCTCGAGCCGGCGGAGCGCGAGCTCTACGTCGAGACCCTGCTCGACTCACGCCTGCTCCTCCGCGGCTTCGTCGACCGGGTCGACGTGGCGCCCGACGGGCGGATCCGCGTGGTGGATTACAAGACGGGCGGGTCACCAGCCGTCGGCTACGAGGCGAAGGCCCTGTTCCAGATGCGGTTCTACGCCCTCGTCATCTGGCGCACCCGCGGCGTCGTGCCCTCCGTCCTGCAGCTGGTCTACCTCGGCAACGGCGAGATCCTCCGCTACGAGCCGGACGAGGCCGACCTGCTCGCCACCGAGCGCAAGGTGCAGGCCATCTGGGAGGCGATCCGGCACGCCGAGGAGTCCGGCGACTGGCGCGAGAGCCCGTCCCGGATGTGCGACTGGTGCTCGTTCAAGCCCCACTGCCCGGCGTACGGCGGCACTCCCCCGCCCCTGCCCGTGCGCGGCGTGCCGCAACCCGACCCCTCGGGGGACCTCGACACCGACGAGACCGTCACGACGTCGGTCCCCTGACGCCCGAGCCCGCCTGGGCGACTCAGGCGGGCGACGCCGCGCGCACGACGTCGGCCAGGCCGTGCGCGTCGAGTCCGGTCAGGGTCTCCGCGAAGACGCGTCGCTCCCCCGGAGGCACGGGGACGTGGTGGGGGACGCAGAGCACGACGCAGCCCGCGGCGACCGCCGAGGTCGCCCCGGTCTGCGAGTCCTCGATCGCCAGGCAGTCGACCGGGTCGACGCCGAGCTCGGCAGCCGCCAGGAGGTAGGGGTCGGGGTGCGGCTTGCCGCGCTCCACCCGGTCCCCGGTGACCACGGACGCGAACGAGTCGCGGGGCAGCAGCGCGAGGATGGGGTCGACGAAGCGGGTCCAGCTCATCGTCACCAGGCCGCACGGCACTCCCGCTGCACCCAGGTCGGCCAGGAGCTCGCGCGCACCGGGTCGCCACGGGACCTCGCGCTCGACCCGCTCCACCACCCCGTCCAGCAGCTCGTCGACGATCTGCTCCGGCGTGAGCTCGATCCCCATGTGCTCGCGGATGTACGCCGCCGAGTCGAGCAGCGCCCTGCCCACCAGGTTGAGGGCGTGCTCGGTGCTCCACGAGCCGCCGTGGCGCTCGGCCATCGCGAACTCGGTCTCGATCCAGTAGGGCTCGGTGTCGACGAGGGTGCCGTCCATGTCCCAGAGCACCGCGGCGGGGAAGGTCACGGCCGGAATCTATCGGCGGGGCAGGCATCCGACGGCATCGTGGCCGACGGCCGAGACCCGAACCTCGTCGCGGGTGTGGACGCGGTCGTCGTGGGTAGGACGAGAGGGACGTGCAGCACCGTGCTGACCACGACCACCCACGATCGTCGCCGGGCGGCCGAGCCCGAGGAGATGACATGACGACCGAGTACCACGCCTTCGTCGACGGTGACGCCGGGCTCTGCGGCGCCGTGCTGCGGCGCATCGAGCCGCGCAGCATGCGGACGCGGACCGTGTTCAGGATGGGTGCGGACGCCCCCGTCTACCTGGTGGACCACCGGGTGGACCATGACGGCGACGTCCGGCGATGGACACGCTTCCGCTACGTCTCGCCGACGTCGCAGACCGAGCACGCCGGGACGCGTGACTCCACCGGCGCCGTGCACGTGGACGGTGTGGAGGCTCCCGAGCTCGCCGACGCCCTCGGCGGGTACGGCGAGCACCTGGTCCTCACCCAGATGCTCGCCGCTGACGCCGAGGTCGAGTCCTACGTCTCGTTCGACGAGGGTGATCCCCGGCGGGGCCCCGAGAGGGCGGAGCTCCAGAGGCTCGGCACGGAGTCGATCGAGCTCCTCGACGGCACCGTCGTCGACGCCGAGCGGGTCCGGCACGTCGTGGCCGGGCGGCCCACGAACACCCACTGGTGCGTCGCAGGGACGGTCGTCAAGTCTGACTGGTGCGGGGCGCAGTCGTTCCTCGTCGACGACCTCGACGGTCTCTGCGCGGAGCTCGACCCGGAGGTCGCGGCCCGGATCCACGAGTTCGCCGTCCACTCCTTCGACGAGCCCGCGAGATGAGTCAGTCCTCGGGGTCGTAGCCGAGGTTGGGCGAGAGCCAGCGCTCCGCCTCGGCCAGGGTCCAGCCCTTGCGCTCGGCGTAGTCGGCGACCTGGTCGCGGTCGAGCCGCCCCACGACGAAGTACTGCGACTGGGGGTGGGCGAAGTACCAGCCCGACACGGCTGCGCCCGGCCACATCGCCATGCTCTCGGTGAGGGTGATGCCGGTGCTGGCCTCGACGTCGAGCAGCTCCCACAGCGTGGTCTTCTCGGTGTGCTCGGGGCACGCCGGGTAGCCCGGGGCCGGCCGGATCCCCGTGTAGCGCTCCCGGATGAGCTCGGCGTTGGTGAGCTGCTCGTCCGCGGCGTGGCCCCACAGCTCGGTCCGCACGCGCTGGTGCAGCCGCTCGGCGAACGCCTCCGCGAGGCGGTCCGCCAGCGACTCGAGCAGGATGGCGGAGTAGTCGTCGAGATCGGCCTTGTAGGCCGCGATCCGCTCCTGCACTCCATGACCGGCCGTGACCGCGAACCCGCCGACGTGGTCGGGGAGGCCGGTCTCGCGGGGGGCGACGAAGTCGGACAGCGCGCGGTTGGGCACGCCGTCGCGGTGGAGCCCCTGCTGGCGCAGGTGGTGCAGCACCGTGCGGACCTCGCTGCGGGTGTCGTCGGTGTAGAGCTCGACGTCGTCGCCGACCGCGTTGGCGGGGAAGAACCCGTAGACCCCGTTGGCGGTGAGCCAGCCCTCCGCCACGACCCGGTCCAGCATCGCCTGCGCGTCGTCGTACAGCTTGCGCGCGGCCTCTCCGTGGCTCGGGCTGTTGAGGATGTCGGGGAACCGGCCCTTCATCTCCCAGGCGTTGAAGAACGGCTGCCAGTCGATGTAGTCGCGGAGCTCGCCGAGGTCGTAGCCGCTCAGCACGTGCACGCCGGGCTGCCGCGGGGCGACCGGGGTGAAGGTGCTCCAGTCGATGGGCGTCGCGTTGGCCCGTGCGTCGGCCAGCGTCGTCAGCGGACGGTCGTTCTTGGCGGCGTGCCGGGTGCGCAGCGAGTCGAAGTCGGCCTTCACGTCGGCCATCAGGCGGATCCGCTGCTCCGGGTCCAGCAGCGCAGCGGCGGTCGGCACCGAGCGGGACGCGTCCTTGACCCAGACCACGGGGCCGTCGTACCGCGGGTCGACCTTCACCGCGGTGTGGGCGCGACTGGTCGTCGCCCCGCCGACCAGCAGTGGGATGTCGAGCCCCTGGCGCTGCATCTCGGCCGCGAAGCCGACCATCTCGTCGAGCGAGGGCGTGATGAGGCCCGAGAGGCCGATGATGTCCGCCCCCACCTCGGCCGCGGTGTCGAGGATCTTCTGCGCCGGCACCATCACCCCGAGGTCGATGACCTCGTAGTTGTTGCACTGGAGCACCACGCCGACGATGTTCTTGCCGATGTCGTGGACGTCGCCCTTGACCGTGGCCATCACGATCGTGCCGTTGGTGTCCTTGGCGGTGGCGTACTGGGGGTTGTCGAGCTTCTCCTGCTCGATGAAGGGGATCAGGTAGGCGACGGCCTTCTTCATCACCCGGGCGCTCTTCACGACCTGCGGCAGGAACATCTTGCCTGCCCCGAAGAGGTCGCCGACGACGTTCATGCCGTCCATCAAGGGGCCCTCGATGACCTCGATGGGACGGCCGCCGCGCCCGGCGATCTCGGCCCGGAGCTCCTCGGTGTCCGCCTCGACGTGGGCGTCGATGCCCTTGACCAGCGCGTGCGTGATCCGCTCGCCGATCGGCAGGCTGCGCCACTCGTCCTGGGCGACCTCGGCGGCCTCGCCGGTGCGGTTGTAGGACTCCGCGATCTCCAGCAGGCGCTCGGCCGCGTCCGGGCGGCGGTTGAGCACGACGTCCTCGATGCGCTCCCGCAGCTCGGGCTCGACCTCGTCGTAGACCGTCAGCGCTCCGGCGTTGACGATGCCCATGTCCAGCCCGGCCCGGATCGCGTGGAAGAGGAAGACCGCGTGGATCGCCTCGCGGACGGGGTTGTTGCCGCGGAAGGAGAACGACACGTTGGAGATCCCGCCCGACACCTTGGCGCCCGGCAGGTTCTCCTTGATCCAGCGCGTCGCCTCGATGAAGTCCAGGCCGTACGACGCGTGCTCCTCGATGCCGGTGGCGACGGCGAAGACGTTGGGGTCGAAGATGATGTCCTCGGCCGGGAAGCCCACCTCGTCGACGAGGATCCGGTAGGCCCGCTCGCAGATGGCCTTGCGTCGCTCGAGGTTGTCGGCCTGGCCGTCCTCGTCGAAGGCCATCACCACGACCGCGGCGCCGTACTTGCGGCACAGCCGGGCCTGCGCGCGGAAGGCGTCCTCGCCCTCCTTCATGGAGATGGAGTTGACGATGCCCTTGCCCTGGACGCACTTGAGCCCGGCCTCGATGACCTCCCACTTCGAGGAGTCGACCATCACCGGGACCCGGCTGATCTCGGGCTCGGCGGCCACGAGCTTGAGGAAGCGGTCCATCGCCGCGACCCCGTCGATCATCCCCTCGTCCATGTTGACGTCGATGACCTGCGCACCGCTCTGCACCTGCTGCTCGGCGACGGCGAGCGCCGTGGCGTAGTCGCCGTCCTTGATGAGCTTGCGGAAGCGCGCGGAGCCGGTGATGTTGGTGCGCTCGCCGACGTTGACGAAGAGGCTGTCCTCGTCGACGGTCAGCGGCTCGAGGCCGGAGAGCCGCATCACGCGCCTGCTCGCCGACGGCGTACGGCGCTCGCGGCCGCGGACGGCGTCGGCGATGGCCGCGATGTGGGCCGGCGTGGTGCCGCAGCAGCCGCCGACGAGGTTGAGGAAGCCCGCGTCGGCGAACTCGGCGAGGACCGCCGCGGTCTCCTCGGGCGCCTCGTCGTACTCGCCGAACGCGTTGGGCAGCCCCGCGTTGGGGTAGCAGGACACGAAGGAGTCCGCGAGCCGCGAGAGCTCCGCGAGGTAGGGACGCATGTCCTTGGCGCCGAGCGCGCAGTTGAGCCCGACGGCCAGCGGGCGGGCGTGGCGCACCGACGCCCAGAACGCCTCGGTGACCTGCCCCGACAGCGTGCGACCCGAGGCGTCGGTGATGGTGCCGGAGATGATCACCGGCCACCGGCGCTCGGTCTCCTCGAAGAGCGTCTCGACGGCGAAGATCGCCGCCTTGGCGTTGAGGGTGTCGAAGATCGTCTCGATCATCAGCAGGTCGGCGCCGCCGTCGACGAGCCCCCGCGCCGCCTCGAGGTAGGCGGCCACCAGCTGGTCGAAGTCGACGTTGCGCGCCCCGGGGTCGTTCACGTCCGGCGAGATCGAGGCCGTGCGGGTCGTCGGGCCGAGGGCGCCGGCCACCCATCGCGGACGGTCAGGGGTGCTGGCGGCGTCCGCCGCCGCGCGCGCGAGCCGGGCCGCCTCGAGGTTGAGCTCGTAGGCGAGGTCGGCCAGGTCGTAGTCGGCCAGGGACACGGCGTTCGCGTTGAAGGTGTTGGTCTCGAGGATGTCCGCGCCGGCGGCGAGGTAGTCGTCGTGGATCTCGCGGATGAGGCCCGGCTGGGTGAGCGTCAGGAGGTCGTTGTTGCCGACGAGGTCCTGGTGCCAGTCGGCGAACCGCTCGCCGCGGTAGTCCGCGTCGGCGAGGCGGTGCTCCTGGATCGCCGTGCCCATCGCCCCGTCGAGCACCACGATGCGCCGCCGCAGGACCTCGGTGAGCTCTGCGGTCGCGTCCGGCCGGTGCTGGATCGTCACGGGGATCGCGGTTCCTCTCGTCGTGGCTCCACAGCCTAGGAACCCGGTCCAGTGGCTGGACAGCGTGACCACATGGTGGCACCGGCGCGGACGGGCGACGAAATCCCGGGACCCGACCTGCCACGGCCTAGGCTTGGCAGGTGATCGAGTTCGACGACGTGCAGGACCTCTCCTCCCCCGTGGTGATCGCGGCCTTCGAGGGGTGGAACGACGCCGCCGACGCCGCCTCGGGCCTCGTCGACCACCTCATGGCCGAGTGGCAGGCAGAGGTCATCGGTGCTGTCGACCCGGAGGAGTTCTACGACTTCCAGGTCAACCGGCCGCTCATCGGCACCGACCTCAACGGTCACCGCCGGCTCACCTGGCCCACGACCCGCATCGCCGTCGCTCGGCCGGCCAACCTCGACCGCGACGTGATCCTGGTCAGGGGCATCGAGCCGAGCATGCGCTGGCGCCAGTTCTGCGCCGAGCTCCTGGCCGCGTGCGACGACCTGGGAGCAGAGCTCGTCATCACGCTCGGTGCGCTGCTCGCCGACAGCCCGCACACCCGGCCGATCCCGGTCACCGGGACCGCCTCGGAGCCCGAGCTGGCCGACCGCCTGCGCATCGAGCAGTCGAGCTACGAGGGCCCCACCGGCATCGTCGGGGTCTTCAACGACGCCTGCTCCCAGCTCGACATCCCGGCGGTCTCCTACTGGGCCGCGGTGCCCCACTACGTCGCGCAGCCCCCGTGCCCGAAGGCGACCCTCGCCCTGCTGGCGCAGCTCGAGGAGCTGCTCGGCGCGCCCATGCCGCTCGGCGACCTCCCCGAGGACTCCCGCGCCTGGGAGCGCGGGGTCGACGAGCTCGCGAGCGAGGACGAGGACATCGCCGACTACGTCCGCGCGCTGGAGGAGACCCGCGACACCGCCGAGCTCCCCGAGGCCAGCGGCGAGGCGATCGCGCGGGAGTTCGAGCGCTACCTCAAGCGCCGCGACCAGGACTGAGCGCTCGCCCGCTGGGCTCGTTCCGTCTGCGGCCGCGACCACGCCCCCGGCGGTGGGTGAGGCACGTGTCCGCGTGCCAGGAACCTGCGTCACGCACCGCCCGACCGACGGGGCGGGCGCCTGGGGCCGTACGGGCGCCGCGCGGTCAGAGGGACAGGCCCAGGGCCGCGTCGAGGACGCGGTGGACGGTGGCGGCGGCGTCGCGGTCGGAGGTGTCGGCGAGGCCGTCGGCGCCGAGCGTCGCGTCGACCCACGCCTGCACGGCCGCCAGCGCCGCGGGGGCGTCGAGGTCGTCGGCCAACGCCTCCAGCACCCGGGAGACCACCGGCTCCGCCGGGGCGCCCGCCCCCAGCGACAGCGCCCGGCGCCAGTCGGAGAGGGTGTCCACGGCGTCCCACAGCAGCGCGTCGGTCCACTCCCAGTCACTGCGGTAGTGCTGGCGCAGCAGGACCAGCCGGATCGCCATCGGGTCCACGTCGCTGTGGCGCAGCGCCGAGACGAAGACGAGGTTGCCCTTGGACTTCGACATCTTCTCGCCGTCGAAGGCGACCATGCCGGCGTGGGCGTAGACCTGGGCGAAGCGCTGACCGGGCAGCGCCACCTGCGCGTGACCGGCGCCCATCTCGTGGTGCGGGAAGACCAGGTCGCTCCCGCCGGCCTGGACGTCGAAGGTGGCGCCGATGGTCTCGAGCGCGATCGCGGTGCACTCCACGTGCCAGCCGGGCCGGCCGGGGCCGAACGGGCTGGGCCACGACGGCTCCCCCTCACGCTCCCCGCGCCACAGCACGCAGTCGAGCGGGTCCTTCTTGCCCGCGCGGTCCGGGTCGCCGCCGCGCTCGCCGAAGATCGTCAGCATCCGCTCACGGTCCCAGCCCGACACCTCGCCGAACGCGGGATCCGCCGTGACGGAGTAGTAGAGGTCGGACTCCACCTGGTAGACCGCGCCGGCCGACTGCAGCCGCTCGATCAGCTCCACCACCAGCGGGATGGACTCGACGGCGCCGACGTAGTGCGCCGGCGGCAGCACCCGCAGGGCCTCCATGTCGTCACGGAACAGCTGGGTCTCGCGCTCGGCGAGGGCGACCCAGTCGACCTTGACCTTCTCGGCCCGCTCGAGCAGGGGATCGTCGACGTCGGTGACGTTCTGCACGTAGGTGACCTCGTGGCCGGCGTTGCGCCAGGCGCGGACCAGCAGGTCGAAGGCGACGTACGTCGCGGCGTGGCCGATGTGGGTCGCGTCGTAGGGGGTGATGCCGCAGACGTAGAGGCGGGCCGGGCCGCGCGGCTTCGTCTCCACGTGGGCGTCGGTGGAGGTGTCGTGCAGCCTGACGGCCGGTCCCGTGACAGGCAGGTGCGGGACGTCGGGAGAGGGCCAGCTGCGCATGCGGCGCAGCCTATCCGTCGGCGCCGCGCAGCCTGCCGAGGGAGACTAGAAGGGCGGCCAGGGGATCACGGGGTACGACGACGCGCGGGGCGAGGGGAACTCGCCGGCGCCCAGCAGCTCCTCCGTCCGCACGACCGTGGCCTCGACCTCCTCGGCGTCCAGGAGCTCCGCCAGCTGACGTCCGAGCGTCCCGCGGAGGGCGTCGCGGACGCGCCGCACACCGTCGACCTCGGACTCGTCGAGCGGCTCGCCCAGCCACCCCCACAGCACGGTGCGGAGCTTGTGCTCGACGTGGAAGGTGAGGCCGTGGTCGACTCCGTGGCGGTGCCCGCCCGGCATGGGCAGCACGTGGCCGCCCTTGCGGTCCGCGTTGTTGACGAGGACGTCGAGGACGGCCATCCGGCGCAGGGCGGCCGTGTCCTCGTGGACCAGCGAGACGCGCTGGTCGAGCTCGTCGAGGCCGTCGAAGACGTGCCGCATCCCGTCAGGGGTCCGGCCCGCCGGGACGATGTCGACCGGCACCTGGTCCTCGTCGACCTCCCGCCACAGCTGCACCATCCCCGGCCCGTGCGGACCGTCGCGCAGCGTCGTCGGGGGGACGATGTCCCACCCCAGGGCCTCGGAGACGGCGTACGACGCCACCTCGCGAGCGGCGAGGGTGCCGTCGGGGAAGTCCCACAGCGGACGCTCCCCCGCGATGGGCTTGTAGACGACGCGGACCCCGGCGACCTCGCCGACGAAGGTGGCGTTCGAGGCTGACAGCAGTCGACCGTGGAGCTGGAGGTCGCCCTCCGGGATCGCAGGACCAGGAGCCGGGTCAGGGGTCACGGCGGCGGAACCCGTTGGCTCGCACGCAGAGGTGCCCGTCGGGGTCGACCGGGTTCCCGCAGAACGGGCAGTCCGGACGACCGGCCCCGACGACGGTGCGGGCGCGCTCGACGAACGCCCGGGCCGCCGCGGCGGTCAGGCGCACGAGGAAGATCTCGTCGGGCTCCGGCTCGGTCAGGTCCTCGAGGTCCTCGGCGAGCTGCTCGGGCGAGACCACCGCCGCCTCGGTGAAGGGGAAGACCTCGATGACGACCCGCTCGTCCCCGGCGTCCCAGGACAGGGTCATCGTGCCCGCCCGGAACTCCTCCTCGATGGGCTGCTCGAGGGGGCCGTTGTCGACCAGGTCGCGGGGGGTCAGCGCGGGGATGAGCAGGTCCTCGCTGGCGTGCATCAGCTCGTCGAGGAGCTCGTCGATGCGCTCCGACAGGGCGATGACCTGCTGCTTCTCCAGGCCGACGGTGACCAGCCGCGCACCCTCGCGGGCCTGCAGGAAGAACGTGCGCGAGCCGGGCTCGCCGACGGTGCCGGCGACGAAGCGCTCCGGGGGGTCGAAGGCGTGCACGAGGGGCATGTCGGTCACCCTAGGACCTCCCGCCGGCAGCCGGACCGGCACCACCGCCGACGACGGCGTCCCCGCTCGGTGCCCGTCGCCCCTTGCGGCGCGGCGGGTTGAGCCAGGCGAGGTCCCCGGCGTGGGTGTTCAGCGCGAGGACGACGGGACGTGAGTCGGTGTACCGGATGATCGAGACCGACGCCGGGTCGACGTGGATGCGCTGGAACAGGTCGAGGTGGGTGCCGAGCGCGTCGGCCAGGACGGACTTGATGACGTCACCGTGGCTCACGGCCACCCAGACGGCCCCCGCACCGGCCTCGGCGGCCACCCGGGCGTCGTGGCGGCGTACGGCGGCGACGGCGCGGTCCTGCATCGTCCGCATCGCCTCGCCGCGAGGGAACGTGACGGCCGACGGCTGCGACTGCACGGTGCGCCACAGCGCCTCCTTCGCGAGCTCCTTGAGGGGGCGGCCCTGCCAGTCGCCGTAGTCGCACTCGCTGAGCCCCTTCTCCGGCCGTGCACGCAGGCCCGGTTGCTGCCGGCTGGTGATGGCACGGGCCGTCTGCCGGCAGCGCTCGAGCGGGCTCGTCACGACGTCGGCGAGACGCACGGCGGCGAGCCGCTCCCCCACGGCGTCCACCTGCTCGGCGCCCGTCTCGTCGAGCGCGACACCGGCCAGGCGCCCGGCCAGCACGCCGGTCGCGTTGGCACTGGTGCGCCCGTGCCGTACGAGGATCACGGTTGCCATGCCAGCGACCCTAGTGCGACTAGCCTGACGGCGTGATCGTGGACAACGCCCTCTACCACCGGGGCGCACGGGTGCCGCTCGGGGCCGAGGACGCGAGCCGAGGTGCTGCCCGGGTCCCCTGCGACCGCGGCGACTTCCAGTGGATCGGCATCCACGACCCCACCCCCGACGAGCTCGCGCAGATCGCGCGCACCTTCGGCCTCCATCCCCTCGCCGTCGAGGACGCCGGCGACTCGCACCAGCGCCCCAAGGTGGAGCGCTACGACGACACCCTGTTCCTCGTCCTCAAGACGCTCTGGTACGTCGACGAGCTGGACGCGGTCGAGACGGGCGAGATCAACCTCTTCGTCGGACCGGACTTCGTGGTCACCGTGCGGCACGGCCAGGGCATCGACCTGGCGACCGCGCGGCGCGACCTCGAGCGGCGCGCCCAGGTGCTCGAGCACGGTCCGATGGCGGTCATGTACGCGATCTGCGACCGGGTCGTCGACGAGTACGAGAAGGTCGGCGCGTCCCTGGAGGTCGACGTCGACGAGGTCGAGGCGTCGGTCTTCTCCCCGGCCCGCACCGACGACGCGACCCGCATCTACGTCCTGAAGCGTGAGATCGCGGAGGTCCGCCGTGCGGTGATGCCGCTCCGGGAGCCGATGCGCCGGTTCGCGACCGCCGGGATGGAGGGCATCGACGCGGACACGGCGACGTACTTCCGGGACGTCTCCGACCACCTCAACCGCGTCTCGGAGGTCATCGACAACCTCGACCAGCTGCTGTCGACGGCGTTCGACGCCCACATCGCCCGGATCTCGGTCCAGCAGAACGAGGACATGCGGAAGATCTCGGCGGGCGCCGCGCTCGTGGTGGTGCCGACGCTGATCGCCGGCGTCTACGGCATGAACTTCGAGCACATGCCCGAGCTCCACTGGAGGTACGGCTACGCCTTCGCGCTGGCCCTGATGGTGGGCGTGTCGGCCCTGCTGTTCTGGCGCTTCAAGAAGTCCGGCTGGCTCTGAGGACCCTCACGGTGTGAGGACACCGGCGCCCAGCAGCGCCAGCGTCGCCGCACCGAGGGCGATCCGGTAGAGCACGAACGGCGTGTAGGACCGCGTGCTGACGTAGCGCAGCAGCCAGGCGATCGCGGCGTAGCCGACGACGAACGAGACGACGGTGGCGGTGATCGTCGGTCCCCACCCGTAGGCGTTGGCGCCGCCCGGGATCTCCTGGAGCTCGAACAGGCCCGCCCCGATGACGGCCGGGATGGCGAGCAGGAAGGCGTAGCGCGTCGCCGCCTCGCGCTCGTACCCCAGGAACCGCCCCATCGAGATCGTCGCGCCGCTCCGCGACACCCCGGGGACGAGCGCCATGGCCTGCGCGAGCCCCATCAGCACGGCGTCGCGCAGCGTGATCTTCGCGATCGTCCTGTCGTCGCGACTGACCCTGTCGGCCACCCCGAGCACCACGCCGAGGACGATGAGGGTGGTGCCGATGACCCACAGGTTGCGGAAGTCGCGCTCGATCAGGTCCTTGAGCAGCACGCCCAGCACCACGATCGGCAGCGAGCCGACGATGATGAACCAGCCCATCCGGGCGTCGAACGAGCCGCGCCACTCGGGCTGGACGAGCGAGCGCAGCCAGGCGCTGCCGATGCGCCAGATGTCGTGGCGGAAGTAGATCAGCACGGCGAGCTCGGTGCCGATCTGGATGACAGCGGTGAAGGCCGCGCCGGGGTCCCCCCAGCCGAACAGCTCCGGGAAGATCCGGAGGTGAGCGCTGGACGAGATCGGGAGGAACTCGGTGAGCCCCTGGATGATGCCCAGCACCACGGCCTTGAGGAGGTCGATCACGAGGAGGCAGCCTACGGGCGCGTCAGTGCGCGCCGTCTCCCGACGCGTGGCTACGCTCGCTGCATGCAGCATCGCTCCGTGGGAGCCACCGGGCTCAAGGTCTCGCGTCTCGGCCTCGGCACCATGACCTGGGGCCGTGACACCGACGAGCACGAGGCCCGCGACCAGCTCGTCTCCTTCGTCGAGGCGGGCGGCACGCTCCTCGACACGGCCGCCGGGTACGGCGACGGCGCCAGCGAGGAGCTGATCGGCACCCTGGTCGGCGACGTGGTCTCGCGCGACGAGGTCGTGCTCGCGACCAAGGCCGGGATCTCCCGGCGAACGGGCGAGCGCGTCACCGACACCTCGCGAGGTCACCTCCTGACCAACCTGGACGCGTCGCTGAAGCGGCTCGGCGTCGACCACGTGGACCTCTGGCAGGTGCACGTGTGGACCGACGAGACCCCGGTCGAGGAGACGCTGACCGCCCTCGACCTGGCCGTCACGTCGGGGCGCGCGTCGTACGTCGGCATCTCCAACTACACCGGGTGGCAGACCGCCCAGGCGGCCACCTGGCAGCGGGCGGTCCCCGGCCGGGCGACGCTCGCCTCGACGCAGGTCGAGTACTCCCTGCTCAACCGGGCGGTCGAGCACGAGGTGGTCCCTGCCGCGAGGGCGCTCGGGCTCGGCGTGCTGCCGTGGTCGCCGCTCGGGCGGGGCGTCCTCACCGGCAAGTACCGCGGCGGGATCCCCTCCGACTCGCGAGCGGCCACCGACCACTTCGGCCGGTTCGTCGGCGCCTACCTCGACGACCGGAGCCGCGGCATCGTCGAGGCCGTCGCCCGCGCCGCCGACGGCCTGGGCTGGTCGCCGCTGGAGGTCAGCCTGGTCTGGGTGCGTGACCGTCCCGGTGTCACCGCCCCGATCGTCGGGGCGAGGACCGCTGCGCAGCTCAAGGGAGCGTTGGGGGTGGAGGAGCTGACCCTGCCGAGCGAGATCGTCGACGCCCTCGACGACGTGTCAGGGGACTGAGCCGTGCCGCGCGCCAACCGCCGACCGCCGCGCACCGGGGTGGAGTGGGAGTTCGACACGCTGCTGCTCCCCCGCGAGCTGTCCCGCAACGCCGTCCGCCAGCTCCTCGTCGAGCGTGCCGAGCACGGCGGCTGGGAGCTCGACCGACTGCGCATCGGCCACGACGGCAAGCGCCGGATCGTGCTCCGGCGCAAGATCATCCGACAGCGGCTGACCCTGTCGGCCTGAACCGCGGGTGTGGCGAGGAGCCCGGCTCAGGCGTCCTGCAGGAACCGGTCGAAGACCCGCGCCCCGAACTCGAGCGCGTCCACAGGCACGCGCTCGTCGACCCCGTGGAAGAGGGCGGTGAAGTCGAGGTCGGCGGGTAGGCGCAGGGGCGCGAAGCCGTAGGAGCGCATCCCGAGCTTGCGGAAGTGCTTGGCGTCCGTCCCGCCGCTCATGAGGAACGGCGCCACCAGCGCGTCCGGGTCCTCGGCGAGCAGGCTGCGGTTCATCGCGGCCACCAGGTCGCCGTCGTACGGCGTCTCCCACGGCTGCTGCCTGGACTCGAACTCGATCTCGATGCCCGGCCCGGCGAGCTCGGCGATGGTGTCGAAGAACTCGTCCTCGAACCCCGGCAGGAACCGGCCGTCGACCGTGGCGTGGGCGTCACCGGGGATCACGTTGGTCTTGTAGCCGGCGGCGAGCATCGTGGGGTTGGCGGTGTTGCGGATGACCGCGCCGAGCATCCGAGCGGCGTGCCCGAACTCCTCGACCAGCGACTCGGCGTTCTCCGGCGTCGCCTCGGTCCCCGCGAGCTCTCCGATGCTGGCCAGCAGCACCTCCATGGTCGGCGTGAGGCGCACCGGCCAGTCGTGGGCGCCGATCCGTGCCACGGCGCTCGCGAGGCGGGTCACGGCGTTGTCGTCGTTGATCATCGACCCGTGGCCGGCGCGGCCGCGGGCGGTCAGGCGCATCCAGGCCATCCCCTTCTCGGCCGCCTCGATGAGGTAGACCCGACGTCCGCGGACGGTCGCGCTGAACCCGCCCACCTCGCCGACGGCCTCGGTGCAGTCGGCGAGCAGGTCGGCGTGCTCCTCGACGAGGACGCCCGCCCCGTGGTGGCCGCCGGCCTCCTCGTCCGCCGTGAAGCACAGGACGGTCTCGCGCTGGGGCGCCGCGCCCGCGCGTGCCCGTGCCCGGACGACGCTGAGCAGCATCGCGTCGAAGTCCTTCATGTCGACGGCACCGCGTCCCCAGACCTGCCCGTCCTCGACCTCGCCGGAGAACGGGTCCACTCGCCAGTCCGCGGCGTCGGCCGGCACCACGTCGAGGTGGCCGTGCAGGAGGAGCGGCGGCCGGCCGTCGCCCCCGCCCCAGCGGGCGACGACGTTCGCGCGGCCGGGACGCCCCTCGATGACGGTGCTCTCGATCCCGACCTCGTCGAGGAGCGCGGCGACGTGCTCGGCGGCCTTGCGCTCGCCCGGGCCGTCGTCGTTGCCGTAGTTGGTGGTGTCGATGCGGATCAGGTCGCGGCACAGCTCGACCACCTCGGCCGCGGGGTCGTACGCCGGGCCGTACGACGTCGCCTGGCGAGGGGCACCGCTGCCGTGCTGGGTCGCGTCATCCATGCCGCCATCCTGCCCCACCGGGGCGCCACTCCCCCGATTCCAGCGGCAGGGCGCTGCTTTGCTACTGTTCTCCAGCACTCGTCCGGGTGGCGGAATTGGCAGACGCGCTAGCTTGAGGTGCTAGTGCCCGTATTAGGGCGTGGGGGTTCAAGTCCCCCCTCGGACACACACAGAACCCCAGGTCAACGGCCTGGGGTTCGTCCGTTCCTGGGTCCCGGCAGCCCTGGCGCAGGGGGGGTGGGTGGCCCACGCCTTGTGGATCTGCGGCCGGAGATGCAACAGTCACACCACCTCGGGCCCACGGGGGCGGGCGCTTCGGCGCCTGGTGGGCCGGGGACCGACGCGAAGCCGGCGGTCCTCACAGCCCCCTCGAGGCACCCCTCCCCCTCTCGGAAGTTGCCTCGTACATGCCCCACCGCATCCCCATGCTGCTGACGCTTGCCCTCATGGCGCTGAGCTCGATCGCCACCCCCGTCCACGCGAGGCCATCGGCCGCCTTCGAGCGACAGACCGTCGCCGCCGTCAACGACGTCCGCGCCGACCACGGGCTCAAGGTCCTGCGTCGAACCGACTGTCTCTCCCGCTTCGCGCACGCCCACGCGCGGCGGATGGCTCAGCGGCAGGCCCTCTTCCACCAGGACCTCACCGCCGTGGCACGGGCCTGTCGCCTGCGTCGCGCAGCGGAGAACGTCGCCGCCGGCTACCACAACGGCCAGACGACGGTGCGGTCCGGCTGGATGGAGTCCGAAGGACACCGCGCCAACATCCTCACCCGCGCGCACCGTCTCACCGCGGCCGGCTCGGTCCGCGACGCGCACGGGACGTGGTGGACGGTGCAGATCCTCGCTCGTCGCTGAGGCCTGGTCGCCCCCCGATCGCGGCTCGAGCCCCGGGCGCGTACGGGTCCCGGTGACGGGTACCGACGTGCACCACGACGACGTACGCGATGGAGGACCCATGCCTGACGACCAGACCGCCGGCCAGTCCCAGCAGGACCCCACGGAGATCCACGACCAGCCCGACGCCGAGGGCGAGCAGCTGCCACCGCCCGGATCGCCCGGCTCCGTCACGAGCGAGATGCGTGACGAGCCGGACCACGGCGAGGAGAGCTACGTCGGCCACGACCGGCTCACCGACCAGGTCGCGGTCATCACGGGCGGTGACTCGGGGATCGGCCGGGCGGTCGCGCTGACCTTCGCCCGCGAGGGCGCCGACGTGGTCATCGCCTACCTGGAGGGCGAGGACGAGGACGCGCAGGAGACGGGACGACTGGTCGAGGACGCCGGACGCCGCGCCGTGCTCGTGCCCGGGGACCTCACGCAGGAGGAGGCGTGCCGCGCGCTCGTCGATCGTGCCGTCGAGGAGCTCGGCCGCATCGACGTCCTCGTCAACAACGCGGCGTACCAGATGGCGCAGCCCGGCGGGATCGCCGACATCACCACCGAGCAGTTCGACCGGGTGATGCGCACGAACCTCTACGCGATGTTCTGGCTGAGCAAGATGGCGCTGCCGCACATGAAGGCCGGCTCCTCCATCATCAACACCTCCTCGGTCCAGTCGTCCTCCCCGTCGCCGGAGCTGCTCGACTACGCCATGACGAAGGCCGCGATCGTGAACTTCACCCGCTGTCTCGCGGAGATGGTGGGTGAGCAGGGCATCCGGGTGAACTCCGTGGCGCCCGGCCCGATCTGGACGCCGCTCATCCCGGCGACGATGCCGGAGGAGAAGGTCGAGACCTTCGGCACCGACGTGCCCCTCGGCCGGGCCGGACAGCCCATCGAGGTCGCGACGGCGTTCGTCTACCTCGCCTCCGCGGAGTCGAGCTACGTCACGGGCGAGGTCATCGCCGTCACCGGCGGCAAGCCGGTGTCGATCTGAGCCGTCGACACGGACGGACCCGGCCCGCGGCACTAGGGTCGCCGCCATGGCAGCCACCCTGCGGATCGGGTTCGTCACCGGCTCCACCCCGGACAAGTGGGCCCGGCACTGGCGCGACCGCCGGCGCGAGCGCCTCGAGCTCGTGCCGGTGAGCGAGGAGGACCAGGAGGCGCGGCTGCGCGACGGGAGCCTCGACATGGCCCTCGTCCGGCTGCCCGTGGACCGCGAGGGGCTCCACGTCGTCCGGCTGTACGACGAGCTGCCGGTCGCCGTGGCCTCCCACGAGCACGTGCTCGCCGCCGCCGACGACGAGGTGACCACGGCCGACCTCGTCGACGAGCAGCTGGTGCTGCCCCACCCCAGCGGCTGGCGCCCCGAGGCCGAGCAGCTCGCCTGGCCCGCCATGTCGCCCAAGGAGGCGATCGAGACCGTCGCCGCCGGGACCGGCATCGCCGTCGTACCCATGTCGGTCGCCCGGCTGCACCAGCGCAAGGACGTCGTCACGCGGATCGTGACCGACCTCGAGCCCACGACGATCGCCCTCGCCTGGCTGGTCGAGCGCGACGACGAGGTCACCCAGGCGTTCGTCGGGGTGGCCAAGGGCCGGACCGCCAACAGCTCGCGCTGAGCGCGGAGACGGCGTCACCTGGCCGCCGGATCGTCGCCGCGGTGCTTCCCCTTCCGCGAGTGGGGCGTCGCCATGACCGACCGCACCCGGTCCTCGTCCCACGCCTCGCCGAGCCACTCGAAGAGCCCGCGCAGCGCCGCCGGGTCGGCGACGTAGTCGTCGTAGTGGACCCGACGGGCTGCCTCGCCCAGGCCCTCGGCGGCGGCGAGCATGCGGTCCTCGATGTCCTGCAGCCGCCCCAGCGGGTCGTCCTTGTGCGTCCAGAAGTTGCTGGCCGCCACGTCGGGCAGGTGCCGGGTGTTGACGACGAGCTTGCAGCCGGGGAACACCTGCCGCAGGAAGTGGAGGTAGTCCGGGAGGTCCTCGTCGTACCAGCGGATCTCCTTGTAGCCGCTGACCCGCGTGTCCGCCTCGGGACGCAGCAGCGTCGCCGTCGCCAGCTCACGGATGCCACGCAGCGAGGCCTCCTCGTCGAAGGACTCGATCCCGAACCACGGGTGGGTGGGCTGGCGGGCCCGCTCGGGGTCGACCCGGGCACGCTCGGTCATCCCGGTGCGGTGGAAGTCGTAGAGGTGGCGCATGGCGTGCCGGTTCTCGCCCCGCAGGAGATAGCCCGGGATCGAGTTCAGCACCCCCATCAGCAGCGTGGAGCCGGAGCGCCCGTAGGTCATCACGAAGACGTGGTCCACGCGGCTCACCAGGACCGGTCGAGCGGGCGACCCTCGTGGAACCCGGCGGCCGACTGCACGCCGATCACGGCGCGTTCGTGCAGCTCGGCGAGCGTGCGCGCACCGGCGTACGTCCCGGCCGACCGGACCCCGGCGCAGATCTGGTCGATCAGGTCCTCGACGCCGGGGCGCTGGGGGTCGAGGTACATCCGGGAGGAGGAGATGCCCTCCTCGTAGAGGCTCTTGCGGGCGCGGTCGTACGACGACTCCCCCGCCGTGCGGTGGGCCACGGCTCGTGCGGACGCCATCCCGAAGGACACCTTGTAGGCGCGTCCCTCCGCGTCGAGCATGAGGTCGCCGGGCGACTCGTGGGTCCCGGCGAACCAGGAGCCGATCATCACCGCGGACGCGCCGGCGGCCAGGGCGAGGGCGACGTCGCGCGGGTGGCGTACTCCCCCGTCGGCCCAGACGTGCTTGCCGAGCTCGCGGGCCGCGGCGGCGCACTCCAGGACGGCCGAGAACTGGGGACGGCCCACGCCGGTCATCATGCGGGTGGTGCACATCGCGCCGGGGCCGACGCCGACCTTGACGATGTCGGCACCCGCCTCCACCAGCGCGCGCGTGCCCTCCGCCGAGACCACGTTGCCGGCGGCGACGGGGACCGAGGGACCCAGGGCGCGTACGGCGGCGAGCGCGTCGAGCATGCGGTCCTGGTGTCCGTGGGCGGTGTCGACCACGAGGCAGTCCACCCCGGCGCGGAGGAGGTCGCGCGCCCGGGCGGCGACGTCGCCGTTGACGCCGACGGCTGCGGCGATCCGCAACCCGCCGGACGCGTCGAGGGCCGGGGTGTAGAGCGTGGCGCGCAACGCCCCCCGTGCGGTGAGCACCCCCACGAGCTCCCCGGCGGAGTCGACGGCGACGGCCAGCGGCGCCTTGGCCCGCTCCAGGGCGTCGTAGACCTCGCGCGGCTCGGCGTCCGCCGAGACGGTCACCACCGCGTCGTTCATCACCTGCCCGACCTGCGCGAAGCGGTCGACGTCGGCGCAGTCGGCCTCGGAGACCACGCCCACCGGCATTCCGTCCTCGACCACCACGGCGGCCTTGTGGGCCCGCTTGGGGATCAGCGCCAGCGCCTCGGCGACCGTCTGCGTGGGGTGCAGCTCGATCGGGGTGTCGAAGACGTGGTGGCGCCGCTTCACCCAGGCCACCACGTCGGCGACGACAGGGATCGGGATGTCCTGGGGGATCACCGTGATCCCGCCGCGCCGGGCGACCGTCTCCGCCATCCGCTTGCCGGCGATGGCGGTCATGTTGGCGACCACCAGCGGCAGCGTCGCGCCGGTGCCGTCCGAGGTGGCGAGGTCGACGTCGTAGCGGCTCCCGACGGCGGAGTGCCTCGGGACCATGAAGACGTCGTCGTAGGTCAGGTCGTGGGAGGGCCGGGCGTCGAGGAACTGCACGTGCGGTGACTCTACGCGCCGCGGCCCGGCACCGCAGACCGACGCGGTGGCCGCAGCCCGACGTCGGCCAGCTCCAGCTCGGCGAGGCGCCGTACGACGTCCGGGTCGCGCCGCCGCCAGTCACCGGCCGGGTCGTCGCTGACGCCGGCCAGGACCCGCATCGGCTGGTTCGCCAGGGCCCGCAGCGCGAAGAGGTCGAGGTCCTCGCTCGCGTCGACGAAGCGCGCACCGGCCGTGGCCTCCCGCGCGAAGCGCCACCGTCCCGGCACGTAGACCGCGAGCGCGACCAGGATCGGGATGAGCGCGACCGTCCAGCCCAGCACCAGGGCGAGCCGCTCGACCGCCTCGACCGTGTCGCGGCCTGCCGTCGCGATGTCGTCGGAGGCCGACGCCGCCTTGTCGAAGGGCGCGGACAGCTCCTCCCCCACCAGCGGGGCGTCGTCGATGCGACCGCCGGCGTCGCGCAGCCCGTCGGCCATCGAGGACGCCGCCTCGTCGGTCTGGCGACCCGGACCGGCGAGCGCCGTCGTCTGGTCGTGCACGACCCGCCCGACCCAGGTCCACAGCAGCAGCCAGATCACGAGGGACAGGTCACCCACCACCTGGCGGGTGCGTCGTGCGGGGGCGTCGGCGTAGACCTTCATGCGCCCACTCTCCCCCAGCGACGGGTCAGCCCACCGCCTCCTGAAGGGCGCGCCACGTGCGTTCGACGTCTGTGCGTCGGGTGCGCCAGCTCCCGACGGCGAGGCGGATCGCGGCCTTCCCGTTGACGGTGGTGTGGCTGAGGTAGGCCTCCCCGGAGGCGTTCACCCGTTCCATCGTCTCCAGCGTCGGCTGGTCGCCCGCCTTGAGCCGGAAGACCACCAGGGACAGCGCGGGCTCGGTCACCAGCTCGAACCGCTCGTCGGCGCGCACCAGGTCCGCGGCGTACGACGCCAGCTCGACGCCGCTGCGGACGTGAGCGCGCACGCCCTCGAGACCGTAGGTCCGCAGCACCGACCACAGCTTGAGCGCACGGAAGCGTCGACCGAGCTGGGGGTGCCAGTCGCGGTAGTCGACGACCTCGCCGGACTCGGTGGCGGCGTTGCGGAGGTACTCCGGCAGGATCGACAGCGCCCCGGTCAGGGCGGCCCGGTCCCGCACCCAGAACGTGCTGCAGTCGAAGGTCGTGAGCAGCCACTTGTGCGGGTTGGTCACGAACGAGTCGGCGCTCTCGACGCCGCGGAGGTGGTCCCGGAGCTCGGGGCAGACCGCCGCCACCCCGGCCCAGGCGGCGTCGACGTGCACCCAGATCGCCAGGTCCCGAGCCACCTCCACGATCGCGGCGACGTCGTCCATCGCGCCGGTGGAGGTCGACCCGCTCGCGGCCTGGACCATGACCGGTCGGCACCCGTCGCGCACGTCGGCGGCGACCGCGTCCCTCAGCGCCTCGACGTCCATCGCCTGGGTCGCGGGATCGACCGGGACGCTGCGCACCGCGTCCTCCCCGAGACCGGCCATCATGGCGGCCTTGACCAGCGACGAGTGCGCCTGCGTGGACGCGTAGACCGTCCAGCGCTCCTGGCCCAGGCCGGTACGGCGCACCCCGCCGTCACTGGCCCGGTGCAGCGCCGCGAGCAGGGCGGTGAAGGTGGCCGTGGAGGCGGTGTCCTGGATGACGCCGCCCCCGGGACCGTCGCTGCGGAAGTCGGCCGGCAGGCCGAGCGCCTCGGCGAACCAGTCGAGGACGACCTGCTCGACCTCGGTGACGGCCGGGCTGGTCGCCCAGATCATCCCCTGCGCGCCGATGCCGCTGGAGAGCAGGTCGCCGAGGATCGCAGCGGGCGAGGAGTTGGCCGGGAAGTAGGCGAAGTAGCGCGGGTGCTGCCAGTGCGTCAGCCCGGGTACGACGACCTCGTCGAGGTCGGCGAGCAGCGCGTCGAACGGCTCGCCCTCCTCCGGGGCCGACGGCGGGAGCGCCCGCCGTACGTCACCGGGGGCGACGCGGGAGCGGACGGGGAGGTCGTCCAGGGAGGCCCAGTAGTCCGCGATCCAGTCGATGGCGGCATGGCCCTGACGGCGGAACTCCTCGGGGCTCAGGTGGCCCGTCCCGCCCTGACCTGTCCCGTCCCGCCCTGTCCCGTCCCGACCTGTCCTGTCGTCACCCGGCATGGCGCGAACCTACCGGGGCGGGTGAGGCGCCGTACTCAGTGAGGGTCGGGTAGCCGACCGGGTCCCCTGCGGCTGCCGCGGCGGCAGGCTTCCACCCATGAGCACTCCCACCCACACCCGCAACACCAACGCCTTCTTCCTGCAGGCCGGCGTCTCGTTCGCCGTCGCGCTGCTGACCATGATCTTCGCGATCTTCTACCTGCCCGTCGACGGCTGGATCCGCGCCTTCCTGGGGCTCGGCACCATGTTCCTCACGACCTCGAGCTTCACGCTCGCCAAGTGCGTCCGGGACTCTCAGGAGGACCAGTACGTCGTCAGCCGCCTCGACCAGGCCAGGGTCGACAAGCTGCTCGCCGAGCACGACCCCTTCAAGGCCGTCTCCTGACCGCACTCCCCACTGGATGGGCGAGTCCTGCACCTCGTGCCCGTTGCAACCCCCACCACGTGACGAAGTCCCCGCACATGCGGGGACTTCGTCATGTGTACGGCGCCTCGTGCGCGTCAGCGCAGCTGCGCGCTCGTGAGCCCGAGCAGGCGCCGGGCGACGATCAGCTGCTGGATCTGCTGGGTGCCCTCGAAGATGTCGAGGATCTTCGAGTCGCGAGCCCACTTCTCCAGCAGCTCGGCCTCGCTGTAGCCGAGGGTCCCGCACAGCTGGACGCAGCTCAGGGTGACGTCCGAGCCGACCCGGCCCGCCTTCGCCTTGGCCATCGAGGCCTCCAGCGAGTTGGGCTTGCGGTTGTCGGCCATCCACGCGGCCTGCATCATCAGCAGGCGGGCGCCCTCCCAGTCGGCCTCCAGCTGGAGGAGCTTCGCCGCGGCTGCCGACTGCACCTGCGCCGGACGGTCGTGGTCGATCGTGACGCCGGCCTGCTCCAGCAGGTCGCGCGTCAGGTCGAGCGCGGCACGCGCGCAGCCGACCGCCATCCCCGCGACCAGCGGACGCGTGTTGTCGAAGGTCGCCATCGCCCCGGCGAAGCCGGACTTGGTGTCGACCTCCGGTGATCCCAGGAGGTCCTCGGCCGGCACCCGGCAGTCGGTGAAGGTGATCGCCGCGGTGTCCGAGGCGCGGATCCCGAGCTTGTGCTCGAGCCGCTCGACCTTCATCCCCGGGTTGTCCTTGCGCACGAGGAACGACTTGATCGCCGCGCGCCCCAGCTCCTTGTCGAGGGTGGCCCAGACGACGACGCTGTCGGCGCGGTCCCCGGAGGTGACGTAGATCTTCTCGCCGTTGATGACGTACTCGTCGCCGTCCTTGACCGCGGTGGTGGTGATGCTGGCGGAGTCGGAGCCCGCGCCCGGCTCGGTGATGGCCATCGCGGCCCAGGTGCCGGCGTACCGCGCGAGCTGCTCCTCGTCGGCCACCGAGGCGATGGCGGAGTTGCCCAGTCCCTGTCGCGGCATCGACAGCAGCAGCGCCGTGTCGCCCCAGCACATCTCCGCGATCGAGAGGGCGGAGGCCATGTTGGCGCCGTTGCGGACCGTGCCGTCCGAGCCGCGGTCCTCGGTGTCGCGTCGTACGCCGTTCGCCCCCGCTCCGCCGGTGGCGCCGGTCTCGCTCACGCCGTCGATCAGGGCGGCGAGCATGTCGAGCTCGCGGGGGTACTCGTGCTCGGCGCGGTCGTACTTGCGCGAGATGGGGCGCAGCATGTTCATCGCCAGCTGGTGGGCCTGGTCGATGAGCTGGGCCTGCTTCTTGGGGATCTCCAGGTTGATCATGTCGGTGTGGCCCGTCGTCAGACGAGCACGCCTCCTTCCACGAGTCCGACGGCCCGGAGGTCGCGGTACCAACGCTCGACGGGGTGCTCCTTGACGAAGCCGTGGCCGCCGAGCAGCTGGACGCCGTCGAGGCCGATCTTCATGCCCTTGTCGCCGCAGAGCTGGCGGGCCAGCGCCACCTCGCGGGAGAAGTCCTCGCCGCGGGCGGCCCGCGACGCGGCCTTCCACGTGACGAGGCGCATCGCCTGCAGCTCGATCGCGATGTCGGCGACCATGAAGGCGACCGCCTGGCGGTGGCTGATCGGCTCGCCGAACGCCTCCCGCTCGTTGACGTAGGTCGTGACGTGGTCGAGCACTGCCTGGCCGGTTCCGACGGCCAGCGCGCACCACGCGAGGCGGGACAGGCGGAGGCACTCGGTGTACGCCGCCCCGTCGGTGTCGCCGAGCAACGCGTCGCCGCGGACGCGGACACCCGAGAGGTGGAGACGGGTGAGGGCCGCAGCCCTCAGGCCCATCGACGGGTCCGCCTCGACCTCGAGCCCCTCCGCGCCCGCCTCGACCAGGAACATGGCCGGGCGGCCGTCGAGCATCGCCCCGACGACGAACAGCTCGGCGTCGGCGCCCCGCACGACCGCGGACTTCACCCCCGTCAGGACCACACCGTCGCCGTCGCGCACCGCCGTCGTCGCCGGGGCGAGGGCGTCGAACAGCACGGTGGGCTCCGCCAGTGCCAGCGCCGCGGCGGGCACGTCGTCGCCGGTGAACGCGGGCAGGTAGGTCTGCTGCTGGGCGTCGGTGCCCCAGAGCCCCAGTGCGGTGGCCACCGCCCCGGGTGCGAGCACGGCGACGGCCAGCCCCATGTCGCCCTTCGCGAGGCCCTCGGCGACGAGGGTCCCGGCCATCGCCGAGCGCTCCTCGATGATCCCACCCAACGCCTCGGGCACGCCGAGGCCGGCCAGGCCGACCTCCTGGGCGGCATCGAGCACCTCCGACGGCGGCAGGCACGCGTCGTCCGCCGCCGAGGCCGCGGGCCGGAGCACCTCGGCCGCCAGCTCAGCCACGACGTCCACGAGCATCTGCTCGTCCTCGGTCGGCGTGAGGTCGAAGACACCGGTCCCTGCGGCGCGGGGCGGACGGGTCCCTGCGGTGCGGCTGCCGGCCTGGGCGAACGTCCGACCGGCCGCGGTGGCCACGCGGAACCCGCCACGCGTGGTGGTGTAGACGGCGTGCTCGGCCCGCTTGCGGAGCCCGACGCGATCGATGAGGTCGCTCTGGGCGAGCCGGCTGACCGCGGCGACGGCGTACCCGATCGGGTCCCGCGTCTCGTGGGAGGACAGACCGTGCCTCCCGCCGGGTCGCGCGCCTCGGCGGAGGGAGTCGAGGAAGGACATGCAGCAACTGTAACTCCGAGTTACACCTCGGGCCAGACGGGCGTGCGGTGCCACGCGTCACGCCCTCCTAGGATCGAGGACATGCCCGCGCCGGACCCGCAGCCAGCACCGCACGCCCCCCACGGCCCGCTCCCGGGAGGAGGCAGCGTCCGCCCCATCACCCGGTGGGGCACGCCGGTCATGCACCGACCGCAGGCGCGCGTCACGTCGTACGACGAGGACCTCCGCGCACTGGCCGCCGACATGGTCGCGACGATGTACGCCGCGGACGGCGTGGGGCTGGCGGCGTGCCAGATCGGCGAGGACGTCGCGATGTTCGTCTTCGACTGCCCGGACGAGTCCGGCGAGCACACGGTCGGCGTCGTCTGCAACCCGGTGCTGACGCTCCCGGAGGTCAAGGAGCGACGGCTCGACGAGGGCGACGAGGGGTGCCTCTCCTACCCCGGGTCGTTCGTGGAGTGCGCGCGTCCCGACTGGGCCGCCGTGGACGGCACCGGGCTCGACGGGGAGCCGGTCCACTTCGAGGGTGACGGCCTCCTGGCGCGGTGCCTGCAGCACGAGACCGACCACACGATGGGAACGGTGTTCGGCGACCGCCTGCCCACCAAGGCACGCAAGCGCCTGCAGAAGCAGCACGACAAGGCCGTCGACGAGTACCCGGCGGACTGGCCCGCCGACGCATGACCGCGGTGCTCGAGTGGGTCGTGGAGCTCATGCGGACGATCGGCGCCCCGGGGGTCGGGGTGGCCACCGCACTCGAGACCGTGTTCCCGCCCCTGCCCAGCGAGGTGGTGCTCCCGCTGGCCGGCTACACCGCCAGCCTCGGGCACTACGGCCTGGTCCCCGCGGTGCTGTGGGCCACCGCCGGGTCACTGGTCGGAGCCGTGGCGCTGTACGGCCTCGGGGCGGCCTGGGGCCAGGAACGCGTCTGCGCCGTCGTCGATCGCATCCCCCTGATGGCGGCCGGCGACGTCGAGCGGGCGATCGACTGGTTCGGCCGGCACGGCCGAACCGCCGTCCTCGTCGGCCGGCTCGTGCCGGGCGTGCGCAGCTTCATCTCCATCCCGGCAGGCATCGAGCGCATGCCGATCCTCGTGTTCGCGCTCTTCACGACCATCGGCAGCCTGCTGTGGAACGCCCTGCTCATCGGCGCCGGTCACCAGCTCGGCCGCCGGTGGCACCACGTCGAGGGCTATGTCGGCAGCGTCGGGACGGTGGTCTGGGTGGCCCTCTTCCTGCTGCTGCTGTCTCTCGCGATCCGTCGGGTGCGCAGGCGTAGGCGTCAGGCGGCAGTCACCGACGAGCGGTGACGTAGCAGGCGACCGCGGCGGCGGCCGCGACGTTGAGGGAGTCGATGCCGGCGGCCATCGGGATGACCGCCCGCCGGTCGGCGGTGGCCTCCCAGCGGGAGGACAGCCCGTGGCCCTCCGAGCCCAGCACGAGGGCGACCCGGTCGAGCCCGGCGACTGCCGACGCGATGTCCGTCGCGTCGTCGGCCAGGGTCAGGGCCACCGTGGTGAACCCTGCCCTCGACAGGGTCGGCAGGGCGTCGTACCAGTCCGGGAGGCGGGTCCACGGCGTCGAGAAGACCGCCCCCATGCCGACCTTGACGGACCGGCGGTAGAGCGGGTCGGCACAGCGGGGCGCGAGCAGCACGGCGTCGAAGCCGAGCGCGGCGCCGCACCGGAAGATCGCGCCGACGTTGGTGTGGTCGACCAGGTCCTCCAGCACGAGCACCGACCGGGCCCCGGCCAGCACGTCCGCGACGGACGGCAGTTCTCGCCGCTCGAGGGAGGCCAGCGCGCCGCGGTGGACGTGGAAGCCGGTGACCTGCTCGGCCAGCGCCTCGGTCACGACGTAGCACGGGGCGGTCGACGCCGCGAGGACGTCGGCGAGGCCGTCGAGCCACCTCGGGGCCAGCAGGAACGACCGTGCGCTGAAGCCCGCCTCGACCGCGCGACGGACGACCTTCTCGCCCTCGGCGAGGAACAGTCCGTGCTCGGTCTCGAGGTTCTTCCGCAGCTCGACGTCGCGGAGGTCGCGGTAGTCCGCCAGGCGCGGGTCGCCCGGGTCGTCGATCTCGACGAGGTCAGCCACGAGCGTAGGTCTCGGGGTGGGCGACGGCCACCACCTCCCCGATCACGATGATGGCGGGCGGCCGGACGTTCCGTTCCAGGAGATCGTGCTCGAGCCGCTCGAGCGTGGAGAGGACGGTCCGCTCCGTCGCCATGGTCCCGTCCGCGATGACGGCGACCGGCGTCCCGGAGGGCCGCCCCCCGGCCAGCAGGCTGGCGGCGATCGCCGGGGCGTTGTCCACCGCCATCAGCAGCACCAGCGTGCCCCGCAGCCCGGCCAGGGCGTCCCACTCGACCAGCGAGTCGGGGTGTCCCGGCGGCAGGTGTCCGGACGCCACGGTGAACTCGTGGGCGACGCCGCGGTGGGTCACCGGGATGCCCGCCCTGGCCGGCACCGCGATCGCCGACGACAGGCCCGGCACCACGCTGACGGGCACGTCGGCAGCCGCGCAGGCCAGCACCTCCTCGAAGCCCCGGCCGAAGACGAAGGAGTCGCCGCCCTTGAACCGTACGACCCGCTTCCCGGCGCGAGCGCGGTCGACGATCACGTCGTTGATGTGGTCCTGGGTGGCGGACCTGCCACGTGGCAGCTTGGCGACGTCGATGAGCTCGACGTCGCTGCCCAGCTCGTCGAGCAGCTCGCGCGGCGCCAGCCGGTCGGCGACGACCACGTCTGCGGAGGCCAGGGCGTGCCGCGCCGCCACGGTGGCCAGCTCGGGATCACCGGGGCCGCCGCCCACGAGCACGACGCCAGGGCTCCGGTCGTGCGCGTCGGGCGCCCCGAGTGCACCGTCGCGCAGAGCCGTGACGATGTCGTCGCGCAGTGCGGCGGAGCGCCTCGGCTCCCGGTTGCCGAGGACACCCACCGTCACGCTGCCGTGCCGACCCACGGACGGCGTCCACGCCGTACCCCCGGAGGCGTGGTCGCTGCGCACGCAGAAGACGCGCTCCTGCTCCGCGACCGCCGCGACCCGGGCGTTGACCGCCGCGTCGTCGGTGGCGGCGAGGGCGTACCACGCACCGTCGAGGTCGGAGTCCTCGAACTCGCGGAGCACGATCGTCACCTCCGCCCCCAGACCCTCGATGGCGGGCGTGACCTCTGGGCTCACCACGGTCACGCGGGCGCCCGAAGCGAGGAGAGCAGGGACCCGCCGCTGCGCGACGTGTCCGCCGCCCACCACCACGACACGCCGACCCTCGAGGACCAGACCCGCCAGGTAGGGAGGTGGTTGGGCCGGCAGGTGGTCGGTCATGGAGCCATTGTCCCTGGCCGTCTCAGCACGTTCTGACTAGGTTCGGACCATGAGCATCGAGCGTCCTGTCGCCCCGAACCCCTACGACTTCCTCCCGCCGGTGGCGTCGTTCACCGTGACCAGTGAGGACGTGACCGACGGCCGGCCCCTCAAGGACGACCAGGTCGCCGACAAGGGCAACACCTCGCCGCAGCTGAGCTGGAGCGGCGCCCCGGAGGGGACCCGGTCCTACGTCGTCACGTGCTTCGACCCGGACGCGCCGACCCCGAGCGGGTTCTGGCACTGGTGCCTGGTGGACATCCCGGCCGACGTGACCTCGCTGGTCACCGGCGCGGCAGGAGGAGACCTGCCCGGCGGTGCGTTCCACGTCCGCAACGACGGCGGTGAGGCCGGGTTCATGGGGGCCGCTCCGCCCCCGGGGGACCACCCGCACCGCTACTTCTTCGTCGTGCACGCGGTGGAGGACGCCACGCTCGGGGTCGACGCGGACGCGTCCAACGCGGTCGTCTCCTTCAACCTCGCGTTCAAGACGCTGGGCCGCGCGATCCTGCACGGCACCTACCAGCACTGAGGGCACGTCGGGCAGGTTCTCTCAAGACAGCTCCAACCCCACTGGAGGGGTCGCTGTCGACCGGCGGTTCCACGTGCCCCGAAGAAGGCGCCATAGGCCGCTCGTACCTGTGTAGATAGTCCGTTCGGACTACCGGAAAAGCCGTCCGGGCCACCTTTGCCCGAATCCATTTCAAGCCTTCGACTTGACAGATACCGTCAAGAAATCGACCGCCCCCACCCTTCAGAACAGCGGTCGACCCCATTCCTCGGAGGCCCCTGTCATGCGCCGTACCCTGCTGCGCCCTGCCCTGCCCCGCACATCCGCCCACGGTCCGCTGGGCGCCGTGCTGGTCGCCCTCGTGGCCGTGCTCGCGCTCCTGGGGAGCACGAGTGCTGCCCAGGCCGCGACCTGGGACGTGCCGACCCGCACGGACGGCCCGGCGGCGAACCTCGACGAGTTCGAGGACCAGCTGATGGTCGAGATCAACCGGGTCCGCCGCATCCACGACCGCCGACGGATCGGTGTGTACGACACGTGCGCCGACCGGATGGCCGAGCTCTGGGGCAGCCACCTGGCCGCCACGGGGGCGTTCGAGCACCGCGACCAGACCCAGGTCCTCCGCAGGTGCGACGTCACCTGGGCCGGGGAGAACCTGATCCGCGGCACCGGGCTGACCCCCGAGGTCATGGTCCGGGCGTGGCTCGACTCCCCCGGTCACCGCGTGATCCTGCTCAACACCAAGGCGAAGCGGGCCGGCGTGTCCGTCACCCAGGACGCGCAGGGGCGCCTCGTCGGGGTCCTGAACGTGGTCCGCGTCGGCTGATCGAAGACCCACGAACGTCGACGTCCCGGGAGCAGCTGTCTGAGCTGCTCCCGGGACGTCGTTATCTCGAACTGGCAGGGCTCACACCCCGGTGTCGGGGAGCACCTCCGGAGCGACGCAGGCACGCGGCAGTCGCTTGGACGCGAGGAGCTTGCCGCCCTGCCACAGCTGGACGCGCTGACGAGCCTGCGCCGTGGTGGCCCAGCGGCGGTCCTTCTCGGCGCCGACGCGGATCGCGTGCTTGCGGTTGGCGATCTTCACCGTGTACGTCGCGCGCTCCGACGAGCGGTTGCGCAGCGTCACCCGGACCGTGCCCTGGCAGGTGACGCGCAAGGTTCCCAGCGCCTTCCCGGATGCCTCACCGAGCACGTCGGTGTCGGCCGGCGGCGCCGGAGACACCGGAGGGGCCGGCGCCGCAGGAGGCGCCGGTGCCACGGGAGGCGTGCAGCTGGTGCCCGGAGCCTGGTCGCCCGGCATGTTCGGGCACGCGTCCGGCGGGGTGCAGCTGGTGCCCGGAGCCTGGTCGCCCGGCATGTTCGGGCACGCGTCCGGCGGCGTGCAGCTGGTGCCCGGGGCCTGGTCGCCCGGCATGTTCGGGCACGCGTCGCCCGGCGTCGTCTCCGGGATCGAGCAGAGGATGACGTGGCTCCAGCCACCGGTCTGCTTGGGGTCGAAACCCTGCCAGGTGTAGGTCTGCCCGGCGACGGGGTCGGCGAAGACCTGGTTCTCCACGCCGATGTTGCCGTCGCCCTTCTTCAGGATCAGCTTGGAGTAGTTGCGGCCGTCGAGCTCTGCAGGCACGGTGTAGCCGCCGCTGTCGCGGCCACCGTCCGTCTTCACGCAGATCTCACCGGGCTGGGTCTCCCAGTGGTCCGGGTTGTTCGTGTCGTTGGCGTAGGAGGCGACTGGCGTCAACGCCATCATCGTCCCAGCGACCACGGAGGCCAGGAGGCCCGCGATCGTGCGGTTGCGCTGCATGATTTCCCCTGTTGTCTGAAGCGAGTGGTGCGCTGCACCCACCGGACGTGGACGCGCAGCTGCCGGGCATGCGCAACGAGAGCCGCCGGCTGCACGACCGTCCCCTGACCGACCCATCCCCCGAGGTGATGACGATCTGCCCTGGCTCAGCCACCGTCTGGCACCGTGCGCCGTGGACCGGCACGGGCACATTGAACCGGGACTAGGCGGAAATGACTACTCGGGACTATTGACTACCGCCGGACGGCGCGCATAATTGAGCGGCTCTTGACGTGCTCTGAAGAATTCCCGGATCACGAGACAGGAACGGCCGTCACCACGACGTTGCTGCGATAGCCCGTCCCGTCCCAGTCCTCGCACGTCACCAGGACGAGTCTGCCGGGGACCTCCTGGCTGAAGAGGTCCTGCGCCTGACGCGCGATCGCGGCCTTGTCCAGCACCTGCACCGACTGGGCCTGGTAGCGGATGGAGCCCGCCTCGGTGACGACCTGGATCACGGCGCCCTCCCGGACCTCCTCGAGGTCGTCCATCGCCCCACCGCCCGCGTTCACCGTGTGACCGGTGACCAGCGCGGACCCGCGTGCGGCCCCGGTGGGCGCTCCCCCGGACCACCATCCCAGGACCTGTGGATCGTCGGGCGGGTCCAGCGACGTGCCCTGAGTGGCGATGGGAACGACCGGAGCGTCGATGCCCAGTGAGGCGACCACCACGCGCTGTGGCGCACCTGCGCTGCGGAGCTGCTTTCGCTCCGTCGAGGGAGTGGATGGCGCCCTGCGGGCGGAGGCCGACGGGGTCAGCGCTGTGGTCGGCGCGAGCCGGGCTGTCGTGGACGTGCTGGCTGACGAAGAACCCTGCTGGAGCCCGGGCTCCTCGGCCTGGAACCACAAGACGGTGGCGGCACTGAGCGCCACCACCGAAAGCAGGGCTGGGGGCAGCCAGCTTCGGCTGCCCCCAGCGTGCTTGTCCTGCATCAGGCCTTGTGCCGTCCTGCGGTTGCACCGACGGCACGCGTGCCGAGAGCGATGAGGCCCATGAGCGCACCGAACAGCGCGAGCGCTGCCGGGCCCCAGGGGGTGCTCTGCTCGACCACACCGGCGGAGCCGGCGTTGACCACCGTCGGCACCTGCTGACCAGCCGCCGGAGCGGTGCCGGCGGACGCCTGCTGACCCAGGACGTCGGTACCGCCGTTGTTGCCGCCGTTGTTGCCGCCGTTGCCGGACTCACCGGCCACGTCGGGGTTGACCGGCGTC
>CADCUM010000051.1 GCA_902805885.1 uncultured Nocardioides sp.
CTCGATCTCCTCTACGGAGAAGTTCTCCTCGCCCTCGAGGTAGCGCTCCATGATCTCGTCGTCGGCCTCGGCGAGGGTCTCGATGAGCTTCTCGCGGTACTCCGCGGCCTGCTCGGCGAGCTCGGCCGGGATCTCCTCGACCTCGTAGTCCTCACCCATCGTGGTCTCGCCACGCCAGGTCAGGGCACGCATGCCGATGAGGTCGACGACACCGAGGAAGTCGCCCTCCGCGCCGATGGGCAGCTGCAGCACCAGCGGGGTGGAGTTGAGGCGCTCGACCATCATGTCGACGCAGCTGAAGAAGTCCGCGCCGGTGCGGTATCACTTGTTGGCCTGGCGCCAGACGGTCATCGTCTGGGGCTCGACACCGGCGACGCCGTCGAAGACCGCGACGGCGCCGTCGAGGACGCGCAGCGAGCGCTCGACCTCGGCGGTGAAGTCGACGTGACCCGGGGTGTCGATGATGTTGATCTGGTGGTTCTTCCACCAGCACGTCGTCGCGGCGGACGTGATGGTGATGCCGCGCTCCTGCTCCTGCTCCATCCAGTCCATCGTCGCGCCACCCTCGTGGACCTCACCGATCTTGTAGGTGATGCCGGTGTAGAAGAGGATGCGCTCGGTGGTGGTGGTCTTGCCGGCGTCGATGTGCGCCATGATGCCGATGTTGCGGACCTTGTTGAGGTCGGTGGTGATGTCGACGGCCACGTCTGTGTCTCAGTCCCTCGAGGTAGTGGGGTGGGTGTCGGTGGTGCCGCACGGCGCCGGGTGGGCGTCGTACGGCACCACGCGGATCACCAGCGGTAGTGGGCGAAGGCCTTGTTGGACTCGGCCATCTTGTGGGTGTCCTCGCGCTTCTTGACCGCAGCGCCGAGACCGTTGCTCGCGTCGAGGATCTCGTTCATCAGACGCTCGGACATCGTCTTCTCACGACGGGCGGCGGCGTAGCCGACGAGCCAGCGCAGCGCCAGCGTGGTGCTCCGGTTGGGCTTGACCTCGACCGGGACCTGGTAGGTCGCGCCGCCGACGCGGCGGGACTTGACCTCGATGGCGGGCTTGACGTTGTCGAGCGCGCGCTTCAGCGTGACGACCGGGTCGGTGCCGGTCTTCTCGCGGCAGCCCTCGAGCGCGGTGTAGACGATCCGCTGCGCGACGGCCTTCTTGCCGTCCTGGAGGACCTTGCTGACGAGCTGGGTGACGACCTGCGAACCGTAGACCGGGTCGACGACGAGGGGGCGCTTGGGCGCGGGACCCTTGCGAGGCATTACTTCTCCTTCTTCGCGCCGTAGCGGCTGCGGGCCTGCTTGCGGTTCTTGACACCCTGGGTGTCGAGCGAGCCGCGGATGATCTTGTAGCGGACACCGGGGAGGTCCTTCACCCGGCCGCCGCGGACGAGCACGATCGAGTGCTCCTGGAGGTTGTGACCGACACCCGGGATGTAGGCGGTGACCTCGACGCCGCTGCTCAGTCGCACGCGGGCGACCTTGCGGAGGGCGGAGTTCGGCTTCTTGGGGGTGGTGGTGTAGACGCGGGTGCAGACGCCACGGCGCTGCGGAGATCCCTTCAGGGCAGGCGTCTTGTTCTTCGACACCTTGTCCTGGCGGCCCTTGCGGACCAGCTGGTTGATGGTGGGCACCTTGGTGGTTCCCTTTCTTGTCATGTCTCACGGCCCGGCGCTCGCAGGGCTCGGGGGTGTAGCCGGTGATGCTGTGCCTTGATGCTCCGAGGCGCCGGTCCCGGCCGCTCAGGTGTGAGCAGGCGGCGGGTTCCGCGCACGCGCATGGGTCTGGTCGTCCCAGACACAAGGATTCAGGCTACTCGGGGCCACCTGAGGGGTCAAAACGCGGCGACGCCGTGCTCCGCCGGTGCGGGAGCCGGGCCGGACGCGTCCGCCGTACGGCGTGTGCGCAGGAAGACCAGGGCCGAGAGCGTGACGCCCAGGATCGTCAGCAGACCGCCGCCCAGCAGCGTCCAGCGCGCTCCGAACGCCTCGCCGATCCACCCGATGATCGGCGACCCGATCGGCGTCCCGCCCATGAAGATCATCAGGTAGAGCGCCATCACCCGGCCGCGGACGCCGGCCTCGGTGTTGAGCTGGACGTAGGCGTTGGCACTGGTGATCAGGGTCAGCGCCAGGAACCCGGTCACCGGGGCGAGCAGCGCGAAGGTGAGGTAGGTCGGCATCAGGCCCGCGGCCGTCACCGAGACGCCGAACGCGAGCGCGGCGCCGACGACCAGCCGGTGCCGGACCCCCTCGCGGCGCGCCGCCATCAGGGCCCCGGTCAGGGAGCCCACCGCGAGGAAGCTGCCGAGGAGGCCGAACTCGCCCGCACCCTTGTCGTAGACCTCCGTCGCCATCAGGGCCGAGGTGATCTGGAAGTTGAGGCCGAACGTCCCGCTGAAGAACACGACGGCCAGGACCAGCATCAGGTCGGGGCGCGCGCGGACGTAGGTCACTCCCTCGCGTACGGCGCCGCGCCCGCGGGAGACCGGCTCCGGGGTGTCGAGGCGGCTGGTGTCGAGGTGGCGCAGGGACCAGACGGGGGCGGCGTAGGAGATCGCGTTGAAGAGGATGACCCACCCCGTGGCGACCGCTCCCCCGCCGAGCGCGGCGATGAGCAGCCCTGCGACGCCGGGGCCCACGAGCCGGGCGGCGTTGAAGCTGGCGGAGTTGAGGCCCACGGCGTTGGTCAGGTCGGCGGGGTCGACGATCTCGGACACGAAGGACTGGCGGGCCGGTGCGTCGAAGGCCGACGCCGAGCCGAGCAGGAAGGCCAGCACGTAGACGTGCCACACCTCGGCGACGCCGGTGACGGCGAGCAGGCCCAGGACGAGCGCGGGGAGGGCCATCGCGAGGTTGGTGAGCTGCAGCAGGCGCTGCTTCGGCATGCGGTCGGCGATCACGCCGGCGAAGGGGGTCAGCAGCAGGAACGGCAGGAACTGCAGTCCCGTGGTGATGCCGAGCTCGACACCGCCGGTGCCGGCGGCGAGCTGCAGGACCAGCCAGTCCTGCGCGACGCGCTGCATCCAGGTGCCGGTGTTGGACACCACGCTGCCGGCGGCGTAGAGGCGGTAGTTGGGGTTGGCCAGGGAGCGGAAGGTCGGACTCGTGGTGTCTCCTCGAGGGTCTCGGTGGGTCGGGTCGGTGTCCGGGTGTCGGGCCTGGGGTCAGTCGGCCTGCGCGAGCGCGGCCAGGATCGGGGCCGCCGCGCGCAGGGTCGCGCGGTCCTCGGCGCTCAGCTCCCGCAGGCGCTGGGCCAGCCAGGCGTCGCGGCGCCGCCGGTCGGCGAGGACCGCGGCGCGCTCGGCCTCGGTGAGCGAGACGACGACCTGCCGGCCGTCGGACTCGTGCGCGCGTCGTACGACGTGCCCGAGCTGCTCGAGGCAGTTGACCGTGCGGGTCATCGACGGCGGCTGGACCTTCTCGGCGCGCGCCAGCTGGCCGACCGACTGGTCGCCCAGGCGCTGGAGCAGCGCCAGCACCGTCATCTGGCCGATGCTCAGGTCGTTGCTGGGGTCACGCTCGGACGCCAGCCGCCGGCGCAGGCGCATCACCGCGGCACGGAGCTCCGACGCCAGGGCGGCGTCGGTGCGGGAACGGGTGTCCCCCCGGGGCTGGGTCTCGGCAGGCGCAGGCATGGTGCTTAGCGTAACTCATTACCCTCGCTAAGCATTCCCGCTGCCGAGCGGGCACCGGCGGTCCGGGGTGAGGCGCACTGGATGGGCGAGTCCTGCACGTGGTGGCTGTTGCAACGGCCACTACGTGACGAAGTCCCCGCATGAGCGGGGACTTCGACAAGGGGATCGACAAGGGGATCGGCAGGGGATCGGCAGGGGATCGGCCTGCGGTCAGGTGAGCAGGTCGGTGATCGGCCCGATGGCGAAGTAGATCGCGAAGAGCCCCGCGATGAGCCACATCAGCGGGTGGACCTCGCGCACCTTGCCGAGGACCACCTTGATGAGGACGTACGCCACGAAGCCGGCCCCGATGCCGACGGTGATGGAGTAGGTGAAGGGCATCAGCACGATCGTGAGGAACGCGGGGATCGCGATCTCGAGGTCGGCCCAGGAGATCGCCGTGACCTGCTGCATCATCAGGAAGCCGACGAGCACGAGCGCGGGGACGGCCGCCTCGGAGGGGATCGCACGGACCACCGGGGTGAGGAACATCGAGGCCAGGAACAGCAGGCCCGTGACGATCGAGGCGAGACCCGTACGTGCCCCCTCCCCCACGCCGGAGGCGGACTCGATGTAGGACGTGTTGGACGAGACGCCCGCCGCGCCGCCGGCGATCGCGGCGACGTCGTCGACGAGGAGGATGCGCTGGGCGTGGGGCGGGGTGCCCTCGGGGTCGTTCAGCCCGGCCTCCGCACCGATGGCCGTCATCGTCCCCATGGTGTCGAAGAAGTCGGCCAGCAGGAGCGAGAAGACCAGCAGCAGGGCGGCGAGGACGCCGATCGAGGAGAACGCCCCGAAGAGCGAGACGTCGCCCAGCGTCCCGAAGCTCGGGACGTCCACGAACCCGTCGAGCTTCGGCACGGTCAGCGCCCAACCGCCCGGGTTCTCGATGGCCGGGCCGAGGTCGAGCAGGGCCTCGAGGATCACGGCGACGATCGTCGCGACGACGATGGTGATGAGGATCGCGCCGCGGACGCGGCGTACCCACAGGGCGACGAGCAGCAGCAGTCCGCCCACGAAGACCAGGACGGGCCACCCGGACAGCTGGCCGGCGTCGCCCAGCTGCACCGGCACGACCGTGTTCGCCGCGTCCGGCATGCGCCTGACGAAGCCCGCGTCGACGAAGCCGATCAGGGCGATGAAGAGCCCGATCCCGACCGAGATCGCCACCTTCAGCTGGGTGGGGACCGCGTGGAACACCGCCTTGCGGAAGCCCGTCAGCACCAGCACGAGGATCACGATGCCCTCGAGGACCACGAGGCCCATCGCGTCCTGCCACGTCGACTGGGTCGCGATGGCGAAGGCCACGAAGGCGTTGAGGCCGAGGCCGGTCGCCAGGGCCAGCGGGAAGTTGGCGGCCGCCCCCATCAGGATGGTCAGCACGCCGGCGACCAGCGCGGTGGCGGCCGCGATGGCCGGCAGGTTCGAGCCGTCGCCGGGTCCGCCGCCGAGGAAGTTGCCCTCCGAGTCGGGCACGAAGCCCAGGATCAGCGGGTTGAGCACGATGATGTAGGCCATCGTCAGGAACGTGACGACCCCGCCACGCACCTCCCGACCCACGGTGGATCCCCGCTCGGAGATCTTGAAGTAACCGTCGATGCCCGATGCCCGGGGAGACCGCTCTGCGGCCGGTGACGTGTGGCTCACGAGCGCAGTGTGGCAGAACCGGGCCGCGCGGTGTTCCAGGCTCGACGGGCGAGGGACTAGCGTGGCGGCCGTGACCGGAGCGGGAGGCGACAGGGTGGAGCCGGGAAGGCAGGAGCCGACGCGGCACGAGATCGGCAACCGCACCTACATCGTCGCCGACGTCGCCCCGCTCGACGTCGACGGGGTGCGCACCGTCGAGGTCGGGACCGTCCTCTGGCTGGTGGGCTTCGTCGGCCTGCTGCCCTTCTACGGCACGCTCGCGGAGTCGGGCCGCACCTGGTGGCTCTGGACCTGCCTCGCGGGCTTCGGCCTCGGGCTCTTCGGGCTCGACCACTGCCGGCGCCGCCGCAACGCGCGCCGCGACGGGGCGGAGCCGGCGTGAGCCTGCCGCCGACCCTCCCCCCGACCCGCTGGGAGCTGGCCGGCGCGGACAACCGTGGCTACGGCCGCGCGTTCGCGACGCGCGTCGCCGACGGCAGCGACATCGAGGGCGAGGCCCGTCTCGCCGACGCCATGGTCGGCCGCGGAGCGCGCATCCTCGACGTCGGCTCCGGGATGGGCCGGGTGTCGGCGGCCCTGGCGGCCAGGGGCCACGACGTCGTGGCCACCGAGCCGGACGAGGCGCTGCGGGAGCAGTCGCGGGCGACCTACCCGGACCTGCAGGTCCTCCCCCACCAGGCGCTCGAGCTCGACGCGGGTGAGCTGGGCACCTTCGACCTGGTCGTGCTCGTCGGCAACGTGATGATCTACCTCGGCGAGGACACCGAGCGCGCGGTGCTCCGACGCGTCCGCGAGCTGCTCGGCGCGTCCGGACGGGCGCTGGTGGGCTTCCACCTCACCTCCGTGAAGACCGGCAGCCGCACCTACCCGGCGGAGGAGTTCGTCGCCGACGCCGAGGCCGGCGGGCTGCGCGTCGACCACCGGTTCGGCTCCTACGAGCTGCACCCCGCGAACGCGGAGTACGCCGTGTGGGTGCTGTCGCCCGCGGACTGACCCGGCGGACGCGGGGACCGGCGCCTCAGAACGGCTCGAGCTCGCCCTCGAGCTCGAGGGTGTCGTGGACGTGCTCGGGCACCGGGACCGGCTGGTTGCGCCGGGCCAGCTTGACCTCGGAGTGCGCGCCGCACCCGTGGTCGAAGGAGACCACGCGGCCGTCGTCGTTGGCGTTGCCGTTGGCGCACACGCCGAACATCTCCGCGAGCGACCCGTTCATCCGCACGAGGAACCCGCACGTCGTGCACTGGTCGGGGGCGCCCTTGGCGAGCGGCGACTCGGGGCCGGCGGGGCCGCCGTACCACCGCTCGGCGGCCATGTCGATGCCCTCGCGGCTGAGCGTCCGCACCCGTCCCAGGCCTAGGTCGGCCGCGACGCGCCGCACCTGGGCGGCGTCCTCGGGCTCGAGCGGGTCGTCGCCCACGAGATAGGTCGGGACCAGGCGGACGTCCTCGTCCTCGACCGGCAGCAGGTCGCCGGGCGACAGGTCGCCGGGCTGGATGCGCTCCTTGTAGGGCACCCACGGCGGGGCCACGATCGCGTCGGCACCCGGCAGCAGGACCACCTCGTTGACCGTGACGTCCTTGCCGCGCTTGGCGCGGGTCATCGTCACCGACCAGTGCCACCCGGGATAGCCGGCACGGATGCAGGCGAAGGAGTGCGTCACGACGCGCTCCCCCTCGGCGCGCACGCCGAGGTGGTCGCCGACGTCGGTCGGGTCGGCGAGCTCCAGGACGACGGCCCGCGCGACGTCGACGGCCTTCGCCAGTGCGGCGTCGGGTTTGGCGTCCGACCGGGAAGCGAGTGAGATCACGTGGCGCATCATCGCAAACGGGTCCACGTCGGCCAAGATGGTGACCGTGACCGACGAGCCCACCGACCCCACGATGGGGGCCACGGGCTCCCGGAAGCAGGCCGTACGACGCGGCCTGGCCAGCGCCGGCCGAGGGGCGGCCGCGGCGGGCCGCGAGATACGGCGCAGGCGTACGCC
>CADCUM010000052.1 GCA_902805885.1 uncultured Nocardioides sp.
AGGAGATGCCGATGCGCTCGAGGAAGTAGGCCGTGGTGCGGTAGAGGTTGGCGCCGCTCCCCTCGTCCTGGCCGGCCTCCTCGACGAGTCCCCTGCTGAGCAGGGTCCGCATGACGCCGTCGACGTTGACACCGCGGATCGCGGAGACCCGGGCCCGCGAGATCGGCTGCTTGTAGGCGACGACCGACAGCGTCTCCAGCGCGGCCTGGGTGAGCCGGGCCTGCTGGCCCTCCAGCACGAAGCCCTCGACCACGGCGGCGTACTCCGGGCGGGAGTAGAAGCGCCAGCCGCCCGCCACCTCGCGCAGGTCGAAGCCGCGGCCCTGCTCGGCGTACTCCGCGGCCAGCGACCTGAGCGCAGCGTCCACCTCCTCGACCGGGTGGCCGACCACCGAGGCGAGACGCACCTTGTCGAGCGGCTCGTCGGAGACCATGAGGATGGCCTCCAGCGCCGGCCGCAGCTCGGTCACCGGCACCGCGAGGGTGTCGGGGTCCTGCTCGCTCACTCGTCCTCCTCCTGCGGCACGCCCTCGTCGGCGGCAGCGGCTCCATCGTCCCCGGCCGGCGGCTCCCCGTCGAACTCGTCCTCGATCCGGATCTCGGCGTCGTCGGTGCCGGTCCACCGGATCGTCAGCTCCCCGAGCGGGGTCACCTGGTCGAACCCGACCACGCCCTCGCGGAAGAGCTCGAGCAGCGAGAGGAAGCGCGCGACGGTGGTGAGCCGGTCGGGCGAGTCCCCGCACAGCGCGCGGAAGGTCATCGTGCCGTTGCGTCGCAGGCGGTCCACCACCAGGGCGGCCTGCTCCCGCACGCTGACCTTGGCGGCGTGGATGTGCTGGAGCGAGACCTCCAGCACCGGCTTGGGCTCCAGGGCCCGGGCGGCGAGCTGGGCGAACTGCTCGAGCCCGATGCCGATCAGCACCTCGGGCAGCAGCGTGGCGAAGCGCTCCTCCATGCCCACGGCGCGAGGGTGGCTGAGCGACTCGGCGGCCAGGCGCTGCTCCAGGACACCGGCGACCTGCTTGAACGCGCGGTACTGCATGAGCCGGGCGAAGAGCAGGTCACGCGCCTCCAGCAGGGCCAGGTCCTCCTCGTCCTCCACGTCGCCCTGCGGGAGCAGGCGTGCGGCCTTGAGGTCCAGCAGGGTCGCTGCGACGAGGAGGAAGGACGTCGTCTGCTCGAGGTCCCACACCCCGCCGAGCGCCTTGACGTGCGCGATGAACTCGTCGGTGACCTGGGAGAGGGCCACCTCGGTGATGTCGAGCTTGTGCTTGGCGATCAGCCCGAGCAGCAGGTCGAAGGGACCCTCGAAGTTGTCCAGGCGTACGGCGAAGGCCGGGGCCTCGCTGCCGGGCTCGAGGTCCGCACCCGGTGCGACGAGGTCGGTGCGGGCGCTCACTCCTCGACGAGGCGACGGACCAGGGCGCTCTCCGCCCCCTGGGCCTCGAGGTCTGCGAGCACCATGGCGACGGCCTCGCGGACGAGGCGACCCCGGTCCACCGCCAGGCCGTGCTCGCGCCGCAGGAGCAGACGGGCGTGCTCGATGTCGAGGAGCTCGTCGGCGGTGACGTAGACCGTCATCTTCTCGTCGTGCCGCACGCGGCCGCTGGGCCGGCGTGGCGCGCCCTCGCGAGCGGCGTCCGCGTCGGCGTCGTCGGCCACGGCGCGGACCCGCCGGGGTCCCTGCTGGGTGTCGTCGGTGGGGCGGAACAGGTCGTCCGCGGCCGGCATGCTCACTCGTCGGGCCACCGGGTCAGCACCTCCTTCGCGAGCGAGCGGTAGGCCTCGGCGCCGGTCGAGGACGAGGCGTACGCCGTGATCGGCTCCCCGGCGACCGTGGCGTCGGAGAACTTCACGGTGCGGCGGATGACGGTGTGGAACACCGTGTCGCCCCAGGCCTGCACCAGCCGCTCCATGACCTCCCGGCCGTGCAGGGTGCGGCCGTCGTACATCGTGCCGAGGACGCCGTCGATCTCCAGCCGGGGGTTGAGCCGCTCGCGGACCTTGTCGATGGTCTGCTTGAGCAGCGCCACGCCGCGCAGGGCGAAGTACTCGCACTCCAGCGGCACGATGACGCCGTCGGAGGCCGTCAGCGCGTTGACCGTCAGGAGGCCGAGCGAGGGCTGGCAGTCGATGAGGATGACGTCGTAGCGCTCGATCGCGGGAGCGAGCACCCGCTGCAGGGTCTGCTCGCGGGCCACCTCGTGCACGAGCTGCACCTCGGCCGCGGAGAGGTCGATGTTGGAGGGCAGCAGGTCCATCCCCGGGACCCCGGAGGGGACGACGACGTCGTCGATCGTGACGTCGCGCTGCATGAGCAGGTTGTAGATGCTGAGGTCCATCTCGTGGGGGTTGAGGCCCAGCCCGACCGAGAGCGAGCCCTGCGGGTCGAAGTCGACGAGCAGCACCTTGCGGCCGAGCTCGGCCAGCGACGCCCCGAGGTTGATGGTGGTCGTGGTCTTGCCGACGCCGCCCTTCTGGTTGCACATCGCGATCACCCGGGCGCCGCCGTGCTCGGCGACGGGCCGGGGCTCGGGCAGGTGGGGGAACGGACGCCCTGTCGGGCCCAGGGGCCGCACCTCGGCCGCCGGCGCGTCCGGGGCCGTCGCCGGCGCCGCCGCCACGGGTCGCTCGAACGGGATCGGCTCGGTCACGGTCTGCTCGTCTCGTGGGATGTGGCTCGGGGGCTCCTGTGGTCGCACGGGAGGTCGGACCAGCGGTGGCATCTGCGAGGCGCTGCTGCCGGCACCTCCGGACCCCGGGAAGGCTGCACCGCTCATGTCTGCTCCTTGTCGTCGACTGCCCCGATTGCACCACGTGGAGGCCCCCGGGCTTTGTCGACACGTCGACAGGCTCGTCCCCCGTTCGGCGCGACTCTAGGACCGGCACCGGGTCGCGACAACACGGATCCCGCACCACACAGGCGCGACCTCACATCTGTGCAGGAACCCCCGGTCCCGTGCACAGGCTGGCGGCGTCTGTGGACAGGCCTGTGCAGTCGGGCCGTGCCACGATGGGGCCCGTGCCGACGACGCCCGGACCTGCCGACGACACCCGTCACGTGGTCGTGATGGGGGTGTCCGGGACCGGCAAGACCAGCGTCGCCACCCGGGTCGCCGACGACCTCGGGTGGGTCTTCGTCGAGGGTGACGCCCAGCACCCGCCCGCCAACGTGGCGAAGATGTCCGCCGGCGTCCCGCTGGACGACGTGGACCGCGCTCCGTGGTTGTCCGCGCTCAGCCGGGTGCTGGCGACCCACCACGCGGCCGGCGACTCCACCGTCCTGACCTGCTCCTCGCTGAAGCGGGCCTACCGTGACGTGCTGCGCTCCGGCGTGCCGGACGGATCCGTCCTGTTCGTGCACCTGACGGCGCCGTTCCAGGTGCTGTGGGAGCGGATGAGCTCCCGCGGCGACCACTTCATGCCCCCGACCCTGCTCGAGTCCCAGCTCGACACGCTCGAGCCCCTGGCCCCCGACGAGGACGGCGTCCTGGTCGACGTCACCCAGCCCCTCGACGGCGTCGTCCGCGACGTGCTGGACGCTCTCCCCGGCTGACGGCAGCAGGGAAACAGACGCTCAGAGGCGGCGCATGGTCCTGCAGGCCAGCACCAGCTCGCCCGACTCGTCCGAGGCGTCGCAGTCGACGACCGCCTCGATGACCCAGTCGTGGTGTCCGGCGGGGTCGTGGACGGTCTGGCGTACGTCGCGGAGGCGGGCGACGGTGCCCTCTTCGGCGCCGACGGGCTCGCCCCGTCGCTCCTCGCCCACCACCAGCAGGTCCGGGCCCCGGGCGTCGCCGTCGGTGAGGACGGAGTCGTGCTCGGCGTAGTAGGCCTCGATCGCCGCGTCCCAGGCCGAGCGGCCGACGACCACCTGGCGGGGCGGGTCGGTCCGGTCCGCGGCAGCGCGCTCGAGCCGGACGAGGCCGTCGAGGTCGTCGCGGGCGACGAGCTCCACCCGCGCCCACATCGCGTTGCGGATCATCACCGCGAAGGGCCGGGCCTGACGGCTCACCGGGCGTGGCGGGGGTGGTGGCTCGTGGAGCGCGACGGCACGGGACGCGTGGTCGGGGTCCGAGAGCGCCTCCCACTCGTCGAGCAGGGAGGAGTCGGTCTGCCGGATGGTCTCCCCCAGCCACTCCACGAGGTCCTCGACCTCAGGGGACCGGTGGCTCTCCGGCACGAGCTGGCGGATGGTCCGGTAGGCGTCGGAGAGGTAGCGCAGCACGAGTCCCTCGGACCGCGCGAGCTGGTAGCGACCGACGACGTCGGTGAACCCCATCCCCTGCTCCCACATGTCGCGGACGACGGACTTGGGCCCGAGCGCGTCCTCGGGGAGCCACGGGTGCGTCTGGCGGTACGTCTCGTAGAGCCCCTCCAGCAGCTCGCGCAGCGGCTGCGGCCAGGTGATCTCCTCCAGCAGGGCCATCCGCTCGTCGTACTCCAGCCCGTCGGCCTTCATCTCCCCGATCGCCTCGCCGCGGGCGGCGTGCTGCTGTGCCATCAGGACCTGGCGCGGCGCCTCGAGCACGGCCTCGACCACCGACACGACGTCGAGGGCGTACGTCGGTGCCTCCGGGTCGAGCACGTCGAACGCGGCCAGCGCGAAGTGGGACAGGGGCTGGTTGAGGGCGAAGTCGTCGGGGAGGTCGACGGTGAGGACGTAGCGCCGACCGTGCTCGTCGGGCTCGTCGAGACGGGTCAGGACGCCGCTGTGCAGCAGCGACCGCGCCAGGCGCAGCGCCCGGCGGGCGAGGCGCAGCTGTCCGCGCCGGTCCTCGTGGTTGTCGGTCGTGAGCCGGCGCAGCACCGGGAACGCGTCCTCCTCGCGGGCGACGACGTTGACGAGCATGGAGTTGTCGACCTTCATCCGGCTCGTGAGCTTCTCCGGCACCCCGGCCACCAGCTTGTCGAACGTCTGCTCCGTCCAGACGACGGTGCCCTCGGGCGGCTTCTTCAGCTGCGCCTTGGACTTCTTCTTCCCCGCGGCGACCCGCTCGGCCGCCTTCGCCTTGGCCGCCTCGTTCTCGATGACGTGCTCGGGCGCCTGGACGACGACGTAGCCGGCCGTGTCGAAGCCCGCCCGTCCGGCCCGGCCCGCGATCTGCAGGAACTCCCGCGTCCGCAGGACCCGCTGCCGGGTGCCGTCGAACTTGGCGAGGCCGGTGAACAGGACCGTGCGGATCGGCACGTTGATGCCGACCCCGAGGGTGTCGGTGCCGCAGATGACGGTCAGCAGGCCGGACTGCGCCAGCGTCTCCACCAGGCGGCGGTACTTCGGCAGCATCCCGGCGTGGTGCACCCCGATGCCGTTGCGCACCATCCGTGACAGGGTCCGGCCGAAGCCGGCTCCGAACCGGAACGCGCCGATCCGGTCGGCGATGGCCTCCTTGTCGACGCCCTTGGGCGGCTTGCGGAGCAGGTTGGTGGCGTGCTCGACGGCGGCGGCCTGGGTGAAGTGGACGACGTACACCGGACCCTGACCGGTGGTGACGAGCTCCTCGAGGGTGTCGTCGAGGGGGTCGAGGGACCAGGTGAAGGTCAGCGGCACGGGACGTTCGGCGTCGTCGACGACCGCGACCTCGCGACCCGTACGCCGGAGCAGGTCGTCGGAGAAGAACGAGACGTCCCCCAGGGTCGCTGACATCAGGAGGAACTGCGCGTCGACGAGCTCGAGCAGCGGCACCTGCCAGGCCCAGCCGCGGTCGTGCTCGGAGTAGAAGTGGAACTCGTCCATGACGACCAGGCCGACGTCCGCCCCGCGACCCTCGCGCAGTGCCAGGTTGGCGAGCACCTCTGCGGTGCAGCAGATGATCGGGGCGTCCGGGTTCACCGAGGCGTCGCCCGTCAGCATGCCGACGTTCTCCGCACCGAAGACCTCGATGAGGGCGAAGAACTTCTCGCTCACCAGCGCCTTGATCGGTGCGGTGTAGAAGCTGACCTCGTCCCGGGCCAGGGCGGCGAGGTGCGCCCCGATCGCCACGAGCGACTTCCCCGACCCGGTCGGGGTGGCGAGGACGACGTGGCTGCCCCCGAGCAGCTCGATGACCGCCTCGTCCTGGTGGGGGTAGAGCGTGAGTCCCCGGTCCGTGACCCAGGCCGCGAAGGCGTCGTAGACGGAGTCGGCGTCCCCGCGGACGCTGGAGAGATGAGACGCCACCGCCGTCAGTCCCTCGCCCGCGGGTGGGCGGTCGCGAAGACCTCGCGCAGGTTGTCGACCGTGACCAGGGTGTAGACCTGCGTCGTCGTCACCGAGGCGTGCCCGAGGAGCTCCTGCACGACACGGACGTCCGCGCCGCCGTCGAGGAGGTGGGTGGCGAACGAGTGGCGCAGGGTGTGCGGCGAGACGGAGGCCGTCACTCCCGCGCGCTCGGCGGCCTTCACGAGGATCGCCCACGCGCTCTGGCGCGACAGCCGACCCCCTCGGGAGTTCAGGAACAGCGCTGGTCCGCCCCGGCCCTGCGCCGCGAGTGCCGGGCGGCCCCGGCTGAGGTAGGCGGCGACCGCGTCGAGCGCGTACCCACCGACCGGGACCAGCCGCTCCTTGCCGCCCTTGCCCCTCAGCAGGACGGTGCCGTCCACGGTGTCGAGGTCGTCGACGTCGAGGCCGGTGGCCTCGGAGATGCGCGCCCCGGTGCCGTAGAGGACCTCCAGGAGGGCGCGGTCGCGCAGGGCCAGGGGCGTGTCCGGGGAGCCGGCGGCCTCCAGGATCGCCTCGACGTCGGAGAGGGGCAGCGCCTTGGGCAACCGCTTGGCCGGGGTGGGGGGCTTGACGGCGCCGGCCGGGTCGGTGGTCGCGAGGCCGTCCTGGACGGCGAACTTGTGGAACCCCCGGACGGCCACGACGGTGCGGGCCGCGGAGGTCGCGCTGAGCGGCTGGTGGTCGGCGTCCCCCTCGCGCAGGCTCATCAGGAACTCCGCGACCACGTTCTCGGTGACGTCGTCGAGCCGCTCGATGCCCCGTCCGGCGAGGAACTCGTCGTACCTGCGCAGGTCGCGCCGGTACGACGACAGGGTGTTCGCAGCGAGCCCGCGCTCGACCGTGAGGTGGTCGAGGTAGGTCCGGGCGGCGCTACCCACCGTCGAGGGGCCAGGGGTCACGCCAGGACGCTGTCCAGGGCGACGGACTCGATGCCCACGGCCTCACCCACGGGCGCGTTGGTCAGGTCCCCGGCGTGGGTGTTCAGCCCCAGCGCGAGCGAGGGGTCCTCACGCAGCGCGGTCTCCCACCCCTTGTCGGCCAGCGCCACGGCGTAGGGCAGCGTCGCGTTGGTCAGCGCGTA
>CADCUM010000053.1 GCA_902805885.1 uncultured Nocardioides sp.
CGGCGGTGAAGCCGAACTTCTCGTAGAGCTCGGTGTACTGCGCGCTCGCTCCGTAGTGCTCGAGGGAGACACAGCGACCGGCGTCGCCGACCAGCCCCTCCCAGCTCATCTTCACGCCGGCCTCCACGCTGACCCTGGCCTTGACCTCCGGCGGCAGGACGGTGTCGCGGTAGCCCTGGTCCTGGGCGTCGAACCACTCGCGGCAGGGCATCGAGACGACGCGGGCGCGGACGCCGCGCTCGGCGAGGAGAGAGCGCGCCTCGACCGCGATCTGCACCTCCGAGCCGGTGGCGACGAGGATGACGTCGGGCGTGGCACCGGCCACGCTGTCACCCGGCTGGTCGGCGTCGACCAGCACGTAACCGCCGTGGGCGACCTCGCTGGCCTCGGCGTAGCCGTCGGTCCCGCGCGGGAAGGTCGGCACGTTCTGCCGGGTGAGGGCGAGGGCGTGCGGCTGGGTCGGGTTCTCCAGGATCGTCCGCCAGGCGGCGGCGGTCTCGTTGGCGTCGGCGGGGCGGACGACCGCCAGACCGGGGATCGCGCGCAGCGCGCTGAGGTGCTCGACCGGCTGGTGGGTCGGGCCGTCCTCGCCGAGCCCGATCGAGTCGTGGGTCCACACGTAGACGACCGGAAGCTGCATGACCGAGGCGAGCCGGACTGCCGGACGCATGTAGTCGCTGAAGACCAGGAACGTCCCGCCGTACACGCGCGTGCCGCCGTGCAGCGCGATGCCGTTCATGACCGAGCCCATCGCGTGCTCGCGGATCCCGAAGTGAAGGACACGGCCGTACGGGTCGCCGGGCCACGCCTTGGTGACGTGCTCCAGCGGGACGAAGGACGGCTCGCCCGTGGGGGTGGTGTTGTTCGACTCCGCGAGGTCGGCCGAGCCGCCCCACAGCTCCGGGAGCACCGGCGCGATGGCGCTCAGCACCTCGCCGGAGGCCTTGCGGGTCGCGACCCCCTTCGGGTCGGGGTCGAACGTCGGCAGCGCGTCGGACCAGCCGTCGGGCAGTCGTCGCTCGCTGAGGCGCGCGAGCAGGTCGCGCCGGTCGGGGTTCGCCTGCGCCCAGGCGTCGAAGGACTCCTGCCACACGGTGTGGGTGGCGCCGCCGCGCTGGACGAGCGAGCGGGTGTGGGCGAGGACGTCCTCGGCCACCTCGAAGGTCTTGTCGGGGTCGAAGCCGCCGAGCAGCTCCTTGGTGGCGCGGACCTCGTCCTCGCCCAGCGCCGACCCGTGGGCCTTGCCCGTGCCCTGGGCGTTTGGCGCCGGCCAGGCGATGATCGTGCGCACCTGGATGAAGCTCGGCCGGTCCGTGACGGCCTTGGCCTCCTGGAACGCGTCCCAGAGCGCCTGCACGTCCTCCTCGTAGCCCTGGCCGCCGCGCGTCCAGTCGATCGTCTGGACGTGCCAGCCGTACGCCGCGTAGCGGGCGGCGACGTCCTCGGAGAAGGAGATGTCGGTGTCGTCCTCGATCGAGATCTTGTTGTCGTCGTAGATGAGGACGAGGTTGCCGAGCTGCTGGTGGCCGGCGAGCGAGGACGCCTCGGCGCTCACGCCCTCCTGCAGGTCGCCGTCACTGGCGATGCAGAAGACGTGGTGGTCGAAGACGCTCTCCCGCGGCGGGGCGTCGGGGTCGAGCAGGCCGCGCTCGCGACGGGCGGCCATCGCCATCCCGATGGCGTTGCCGACGCCCTGGCCCAGCGGCCCGGTCGTGGTCTCGACTCCGGCGGTGTGCCCGTGCTCGGGGTGGCCCGGCGTACGGCTGCCGAAGACGCGCAGCGCCTGCAGGTCCTCCAGGGACAGCCCCCAGCCGCCGAGGTAGAGCTGGGTGTAGAGGGTGATGCTCGTGTGACCGGCAGAGAGCACGAACCGGTCCCGCGCGACCCAGGAGGGATCCGTGGGGTCGTGGCGCATGACCTTCTGGAAGAGCATGTGCGCCACCGGCGCCAGGCTCATCGCCGTCCCGGGGTGGCCGTTGCCGACCTTCTGCACGGCGTCCATGGCAAGGACGCGGGCGGTGTCCACCGCTCGTCGGTCCAGGTCGGTCCACTCCAACGGTGTCGACACTCGGGGTCCTCTCGCTCGACGTACGACGTGCGGGCGTCAGCGACCTTACCCAGGGGGGTCGCTCCGATGCACCGGGGGACAGCCGGTCCGACCGGGCCCTCCCGAGCGTGTCGGACAGCACGTCCCGGACCTGCTCAGGGCGTGCCCGGGCCGTGCTTGCCGGGCGGTGTCCCCCTAGACTCGGGCCTGGCGGCGATGCCCCCCGGCGGCCGTTACCCCGATCCCGAGGATGACGTGACGGCTGTCGAACCGCGTGTGGACCAGGCCGCGGCCCGGGCCCGCCTGGTGCCCGCCACGCTGCCGCTGCCTGCCGCAGAGCCAGGTGAGGCGCGGCTGGGTGAGGAGAACCAGCTGTCCTCAGCACGTCACGGGCGGGCGCGGTCCCGCGACGTGGTCGCGGCGTACGTCGGGCTGACCAAGCCCCGGATCATCGAGCTGCTCCTGCTGACGACCGTCCCGGTGATGTTCCTGGCGGCGCGGGGGGTGCCCGACCTCGGCCTCGTCGTGGCGACGGTGCTCGGCGGGACGCTCTCGGCCGGCAGCGCCAACGCGCTCAACTGCGTCTACGACCGCGACATCGACGAGCGGATGCGGCGCACCCGGCGGCGTGCGCTGCCTCGCCACGTCGTGAGCCCGCGCGCTGCGCTGGTCTTCGGGCTGGTGCTCGGCGTGGTGTCGACCCTGCTGCTCGGCCTCCTCGTCAACTGGCTGTCGGCCGGGCTGGCGCTGGCGGCCAACGCGTTCTACGTCCTCGGCTACACGATGCTGCTCAAGCGGCGGACGTCGCAGAACATCGTCTGGGGCGGGGCTGCGGGGTGCTTCCCGGCGCTCATCGGCTGGACGGCCGTGACCGGGTCGCTCGCGTGGCCGCCGGTCGTGCTGTTCCTCGTCGTCTTCTTCTGGACCCCGCCGCACTTCTGGGCGCTCGGACTGCGCTACCGCGACGACTACGCGGCCGCGGACGTCCCGATGCTGCCGTCGGTGGCGCCGGCTGCGGTCGTGGGTCGCAAGGTCGTTGCCTACGCCTGGGTCACCGTCGCGACGTCACTGCTGCTGTGGCCGGTGGCGGGGACGAGCTGGCTCTACCCGGCGGTCGCGGCGGTGCTCGGCGCGGTGTTCCTCCTGGAGTCGCACGGGCTGGCACGGCGGGCCGCGGCGACCGACGACGTCGTGGCGATCAAGCCGATGCGGCTGTTCCACTGGTCGAACATGTACCTGTCGCTGCTGTTCCTCGGGGTCGCGCTCGACCCGCTGCTCAGCCGCTGACGCCGTCGCGGGCGGAGCAGGTGCTTAGGTGGAGTTCTCGGTGCGCCAGGTGCACCAAGAACTCCACTGAGGGAGCCTCGATGGCACGCGGGAGCGGTCAGGCGTCGATGCTCGACATGTCCGGGTAGCGCTGCCCGGCGACGTCCTCCGGCCGGACCGCCTGCGCGAGCTCCTCGACGTCGGTCGCGTCGAGGGTGACGTCGACGGCGCCGACGTTCTCCTCCAGGTAGCGCACGCGCTTGGTGCCCGGGATCGGCGCGACGTCATCGCCCTGGGCGAGCACCCAGGCCAGCGCCACCTGACCGACGGTCGCGCGCTTGCGCTCCGCCACCTCACGCACCCGGCCGACGAGCACGAGGTTGCCCTGGAACGCCTCTCCCTGGAAGCGCGGGTGCTGCCGGCGGAAGTCGTCCGCGTCGAGGCTGTCGACGGAGGTGAGCGCACCGGTGAGGATCCCGCGGCCCAGCGGCGAGTAGGGGACCAGCCCGATGCCGAGCTCGCGCAGCGTCGGGAGGATCTCGTCCTCGACGTGTCGGGTGAACAACGAGTACTCGGTCTGCAGGGCGGTGATCGGGTGGACCGCGTGCGCCCGACGGATCGTCGTGGCCGAGGCCTCCGACAATCCGAGGTGACGGACCTTGCCGGCCTCGACGAGTTCGGCCATCGCGCCGACGGTGTCCTCGATCGGCACGGTCTTGTCGACCCGGTGCTGGTAGTAGAGGTCGATGTGGTCGACGCCGAGCCGCTCGAGACTCGCGTCGCAGGCGCGGCGGACGTAGTCGGGGCTCCCGTTGATGCCCAGCCGCGTGCCGTCGGCCAGCCGCTCGTTGCCGAACTTGGTGGCCAGCTGCACCTCGTCACGCCGGCCGGCGATCGCCCTGCCGACGAGCTTCTCGTTGGTGAACGGGCCGTACATGTCGGCGGTGTCGATCAAGGTGGCGCCGAGGTCGAGCGCGCGGCGGATGGTGGCGGTGGCCTCCGCCTCGTCGGCGGTGCCGTAGAACTCCGACATCCCCATGCAGCCCAGTCCGAGGGCGGAGACCTTCAGGGCGGACTGCGAGCCGAGGGTCCGCACGGGCAGGTCGCGACGATCGGGCTGGGTGGCGGGCTGCTGCGTCATGCGCTCGATCCAACCACCGTGCGGGCCGACCTCGTCCTGGTGGTGAGCAGCAGCCAGGTCATCGCGGCGGCGATGAGCGCGGCACCGAGGAGGTGGAGCCCCACGAGGACCACCGGCAGCCCGGTGAAGTACTGCACGAAGCCGATCGCGCCCTGCGCCAGGAGCACCCCGAGGAGGACGACCGACGCCGTCCGGGCGCGCGCCGGCGCGGGGACCGAGCGGAGCACGAGCACCGCGGCGACCGACAGCCCGAGGAGCAGGAACACCGCGTCGGTGTGGAGCTGGGTGACGGCGCGCGGGTCGAGGCCGTTGCGCGGCGCGTCGGCGTCCCCGGCGTGCGGTCCGCTGCCGGTCACCACCGTGCCGAGGTAGAGCACCGTCCACCCGACGAGGAACAGCCCGCGCACCAGCCAGGCGACCCCCGTGGGCACGGCCGTGGCCGCGGGCCCGTCAGGCTCGCGGACCCGGACGAGGAGCACGACCGCGAGGCAGATCATCGCCATCGACACCAGCAGGTGGAAGGCGACCGTCCAGGGGTTGAGGCCGGTGAGCACGGTGACGCCGCCGATGACCGCCTGTGCGGGGACCCCGAGGCCCAGCACGAACGCCAGTCGGGTGAGCGCCGTGCGCCCCACCCGGCGGGCGGCGAGGAACGTGGCGATCGCGACGGCGGCGAGCACGAAGGTCAGCAGCCGGTTGCCGAACTCGATCCCGGCGTGGATCCCCATGGCGCCGTGCGGCCTGAAGGACTCCTCGGTGCACCGGGGCCACGTGGGGCAGCCCAGGCCGCTTCCGGTGAGGCGGACGACCCCGCCGGTCACGACGATGAGCACGTTGGAGACCAGCGACGCGACCGCGAGGTGGCGCAGCAGCCACAGCGCCCCGCGGCGCTCGGCGCCGGAGGTCGTGACCGGGTCGCCGAGGCGTGCCACGGCGGGCGCCGGGGGCTCCGCGGAGCGCACCTCGGGCGTCACGTCCGGGGTCACTCCCACTTGAACGTCCTCACAGTGGCCAGTGTGCCGACCACCGCCCACCCGAGCAGCACCAGCGACTGTGACAACGGGAACGTCCCGGACAGGAAGCACTCCCGCAGTCCGCCGCCCAGGGCGCCCGAGGGCAGCAGGACCGCGACCTGCCCCCACCCGCCGTACGTCGAGGCCGGCAGGACGACTGCACCGCCGGCGGCGAGCAGCACGTAGACGAGGTTGGCCACCGCCAGCGTGGCCTCGGCCCGCAGCGCGCCGGCCACGAGGAGCCCGAGCGAGGCGAAGGCGGCGGTGCCGAGGACCGCGACGACCAGGGCGCCGGTGACTGAGCGCGGGGTCAGCTCCGGCGACCACCCCAGGAGCAGCGCCACGAGCCCGACGACCACGGCCTGCAGCGCCTGGACGACGAGCAGGGAGCCGACCTTGCCGAGCAGCAGCCCCTGGCGCGGCAGGGGAGAGGCGCCGAGGCGCTTGAGGACGCCGTAGCGCCGCTCGAAGCCGGTGGCGATCGCCAGCGAGGTGAAGCTCGTCGACATCAGCGCCAGGCCGAGGACCCCGGGGGTCAGCTCGTCGACGGCGGTGCGCGACAGCGACAACCCGAGCCGGTCGGTGCCGGCGACCCCGCCGACGAGGACGAGCACCGGGATGACGAGGGCCAGCAGCAGCTGCTCCCCGTTGCGCAGCAGCAGCCGGGTCTCCATCCGCGCTTGCGCAAGGACCTGCTCGGCCAGCGGCGCTGCGCCCGGGGCAGGCTCGAAGGTGCCCTTCACCGAGGTGGTCATGCGAGCTCCTTGCCGGTGAGCTGCAGGAAGACGTCCTCGAGCGTGCGCTGACCGAGGGTCAACGACTCCGGCAGGACGCCCTGGGTCTGGCACCACGCCGAGACCGTCGCCAACGTGGTGGCGTCCGCCGGCCCGGTGATCAGCAGGCTGTGCTCGTTGACCGCGACGACCTCGGTCGTCGGTCCCAGCTCGCGCTGCAGCGACGCCGGGGCCTCGGGAGGGAACGGCTGGGTGACGACGAGCCGGATCGTCCGGGTCCGGCCGCCGCGCGTCAGCTCGAACGGCGCCCCGGAGGCGATGAGCCGCCCGGAGTCGACGATGTGGACCTGGTCGGCGAGCCGCTCGGCCTCCTCCAGGTAGTGCGTCGTCAGCACCGTCGTCACACCGTCGCCCCGCAGCTCCTCGAGCAGCGCCCAGGTGTCACGGCGGCCCTGCGGGTCCATCCCCGCGGTCGGCTCGTCGACGAAGAGCAGCTCGGGGCGCCCGACGAGTGCCATCGCGAGCGAGAGCCGCTGCTGCTGGCCGCCCGACAGCCGGCGGTACGGCGTCCGGCCGCACGACCCGAGCCCGAGCCGCTCGACGAGCATCCCGACGTCGAGCGGGTGGGCGTGGAGCGCGGCGACGTGCCGCAGCATCTCCTCGGCCCTGACGCCCGACCACGCCCCGCCCGACTGCAGCATCACTCCGATGCGAGGCAGCAGCGCCCGGCGGTCCCCTTGGGGGTCCAGCCCCAGGACGCGGACCGTGCCCTGCTGCGGCCGTCGGTAGCCCTCACACGTCTCGAGCGTCGTGGTCTTGCCCGCTCCGTTCGGCCCGAGGACCGCGGTGATCGACCCGCGTGCGACCGTGAGGTCGAGGTCGTCGACGGCGACGGTCGAGCCGTAGGTCATCCGGAGCCCGCGGACCTCGACGGCGAGGTCGGAGGCGGGGGACACGCCGTCATCCTAGGAGGGCCGACCCGCCGGACCGGGGCCGCGGCGGGGGTGGTGGCGGGGCCGTGTGAGGGGCGCAACATCCGAGG
>CADCUM010000054.1 GCA_902805885.1 uncultured Nocardioides sp.
GTCCGCGACATCCGCCGGATGGGGTCCTGCGCGCTCGACCTGTGCCATGTCGCGGAGGGGGCGGCCGACGGCTACGTCGAGGCGGGCCCGCAGCCGTGGGACCACGCGGCCGGCGGGCTGGTGGTCCGCGAGGCGGGCGGTCGCTTCGATGTCCTGGAGGGGTCGCTCGCGCTCCCGGGCTGGCCCGCCGAGAACGTCGTCGTGGCCTCGCCGGCCGACGGTTGGGACTCGTTCACCGACGCCCTCGCCACGGCGGGGTTCCTCGCCCCGGGACCCGTCCGGGATCCGGTCCCCGAACGGGAATAGCGGACCGTCCGGGCCTGTTCACGCGACACGACCCGGACCGGCTCCCGCACGAGCCCGGTCATGGTGCACACTTTGGCGCCGACGGGGAGGCGCACGAGGTTCCCCGCCCGCCACGACCGGCGGGCACCGCGGAACCTATGGATGGGATGAGGGAGACATGGCTACCGACTACGACGCACCACGCAAGTCCGAGGAGGACCAGAGCGAGGAGAGCATCGAGGAGCTCAAGGCCCGCCGGCACGACAAGAACTCCGGCAAGGTCGACGAGGACGAGGCCGAGGCCGCCGAGTCGTTCGAGCTCCCGGGCGCCGACCTGTCCCACGAGGAGCTCGCCGTCGAGGTGATGCCCAAGCAGGACGACGAGTTCACCTGCATGAGCTGCTTCCTGGTGCACCACCGCTCCCAGCTCGCGGACGAGAAGAAGCTGATCTGCAAGGACTGCGTCTAGTCAGGACGTCCCGGCCGTCGTCGGCGACCGGGACCGGCCCGACCCGGACACACGGTCGTCGGCCTGGGGACGCCCGCCCGGGTCCGCGCGGCTGACCTTCCTCCGGCTCAGGTGGGCGGGCGGGTCGACGCGTCGGCGTGCTGACCGTCCCGCTTGAGCTGCGGCGGCAGGTGCCCGGTCGACCTCGCGTAGTAGGAAGCCGCCTTGCGGCTCGCGAGCATCCGCGCCAGGCCGATCATCGTGCCGCTGACCGCGGCCCACGCCACCGCCTCGCCGAGGCTCACGTCCGGGTCCGCCGGGTTCGCCGGGGGGTTCTTGCCGGTGGTCGCCCGCCAGGTCGTGGTCAGCCCCCGCTTCGCGAGGGCGGCCGCGCCGAGCGCTGCTGCCAGCGAGAACGCCGAGAAGACCTTGCTGCCGTCGTCCGATGCCATGAGGGCCACAGTACCCACGTCGTCCGGGACCGCCGGACGACGGTCTCGTCAGTGCGTGCGGGCCGACTCGAGCGCCGCGGCGAGCTCCTGGGGTCGGCGAGAGGCCACCAGCCAGTAGGGCGTGGGGTCGTCGGGATCGGCGAGGTCCACCCGCACGCCACGCTTGAGGTAGGGGCGCAGCAGGAGGTGGGCCCGCGCGTCGGCGTCCACCCCGGCCTGGCGCCGCATGCCCTCGGTGTCGAGCGCCTGGACGGAGCCGACGTACGACAGCGGGATGCGCGCGCGGCCGGCGCGGAGGTGGCCGTCGCGGACCTCCACGCGTGCGGAGCCGTAGGACGCGAACGCGCCCACCATGACGGCGAGGGCGACCGCCGTGACCGCCCACGCGAGCCACTCGTGGTCCGGCGTCGCGGCCAGCACCGCCAGCCAGAACGACGCCACGAGCATCGTCCCCTGCGCCCACCAGCGCAGCGGGACGCTCAGGCGTTCGGCGTGGTCCACGGCGCAGAGCCTATAGATTGGCTCCTCGTGCCCGACTCGCCCGTCCCCTCCCCACCGGACCCCGCCGCCGCACCCTCGTCCGGCTCGTCCGCCGGCTCGTCTCTCGGCCCTTCCGCCGAGTCGTCAGCCGGCCCGTCGCCGGACGGTGTCGACGTGTCCGTGGTCCGCCTCGACCCCGACCTGCCGCTGCCGTCGTACGCCCACCCCGGCGACGCCGGGGCCGACCTCCACACGACCGTGGACGTCGAGCTCGCCCCGGGGGAGCGGGCCCTGGTGCCCACCGGCGTGGCCATCGCCCTGCCGGAGGGCTTCGTCGCGCTGGTGCACCCGCGCTCCGGGCTGGCGGCGCGGCACGGCCTCTCGATCGTCAACACGCCCGGGACGGTCGACGCGGGCTACCGCGGCGAGGTGAAGGTCATGCTCATCAACCACGACCCACGCGAGCGTGTCGTCCTGCGCCGCGGCGACCGCATCGCCCAGCTGGTGGTCCAGCGCTTCGAGCGAGCGCGGTTCGTCGAGGTCGGGGTGCTGCCCGAGTCGGTCCGGGGGGCCGGGGGCTACGGTTCTACGGGTGGGTTCGGCACCGAGTCGCCGCCGAGCCCCCGCAACGACACGAACGGAGTGCTGGAGTGAAGATCCGCCGCAAGTCCGCGAGCAGCCCTGCCGACGGCCAGGCGTCCGGAGAGGCGTCCGGCGACGCGTCCGGCGAGACGTCCGGGGAGGTCGGGGGCACGGCGACCGGCGGCGCGGCGACCGGGCAGGGGCCCTTCGACGAGTCGCAGGTCGCCGGCGACGGCGTGCAGCGGGTCGACCTCGGGTCGCTGCTGGTGCCGCCCATGGAGGAGCGCGAGCTGCGTCTCCAGGTGGACGAGCAGACGAACGCCGTGCGCGCCGTCATCCTGGCGGGCCCCGACGGGGCGCTGGAGTTCCAGGCCTTCGCCGCGCCCCGCAACGGTGACCTGTGGAGCACCGTGCGCCCCCAGATCGCGCAGGACCTGGTCAACCGTGGCGGCATCGCCGAGGAGCGGGAGGGTCGCTGGGGAACCGAGCTGGTGTGCCAGATGCCCGTCACCCGCACGGACGGCACGCAGGCGGTCCAGCCGTCGCGCATCATCGGGATCAACGGCGACCGGTGGCTGCTGCGCGCCTCGCTGCTGGGCCGTCCGGCGATGGAGCCGGACGCGGCGGGGGACTGGGAGGACACGCTCGCCCAGATCGTCGTACGTCGCGGCACCGTGGCGATGCCGGTCGGCGAGCCGCTGCCGGTCGCCCTGCCCGACGACGCCCGGCGCCTGGGCTGACGCCAGTGGCGACCAACCGGTTGCGCCAGGCGCTCTCCCGCTGGGCGGACAGCCAGGACCAGCACCAGCGCGACCTCCGGGCGAGCCACGGCACCGGTGGGGTGGTGCCGATCGCCGAGGCGCCGACCCGTCAGCGGGTCGTCGTGTGCGGGGTCCTGCGGACGGTGACGCTGCGCCCGCGCGGCGGCGTGCCGGCCCTCGAGGCCGACCTCGACGACGGCACCGGCGTCGTCACCGTCGTCTGGCTCGGTCGCCGCCGGATCATCGGCATCGAGCCGGGACGGTCGGTGACGGTGACCGGCTGCATCGGCACCCAGGGCGGCAGCGCGCTGATGTTCAACCCTCGCTACGAGCTGCGGCCGTGAGCGAGCAGCAGCCGGAGACACCTCCGGGGTCGACGCAGGCAGCCCCCGTCGAGCGCGCGACCGTCGAGGCCGTGGTCCGCACCCAGCTCGCCACCGCCCTCGGCGGGAAGCGCGGGATGGCCGAGGCCGCGGTCCCCACCATCCTCTTCACGCTCCTCTGGCTGACGGTGCGCGACCTGCGCACGGCGCTGGTGGTGAGCGTCGGCGCGGCGCTGGTCCTGCTCGCCGTCCGCCTGGTCCAGCGCTCCACCGTCCAGTTCGTGCTCAACGCGCTGCTGGGGATCGGCATCGGGTGGTTCTTCGTCCAGCGCGCCGCTGCCGCGGGCGGCAGCGCGGAGGAGCAGGCGCTCGCCTACTTCCTGCCCGGCATCCTCTACAACACGGGCTACGCCGTCGTCCTGGCGACGACCTGCCTGGTGGGCTGGCCGCTCGTGGGATTCATGGTGGGCAGCATCACCGGCGACGCCACCGCGTGGCGCCGCGACCGGCAGGTGGTCAAGCTCTGCAGCCGGCTCACGTGGCTGCTGGTCCTGCCCTGCGTCATCCGGGCGGGCGTGCAGGCGCCGATCTGGCTGGCCGGCTCCTCGGGCTCGATGGACCCCGACGCCGCCGTCGCGGCCCTCGGGGTGCTCAAGATCGTGATGGGCTGGCCGTTGCAGCTCGCCGCGCTGGGGTCGATGGTGTGGCTGCTCGCCCGGGACCGCACCCCGGTCGACCCCGAGGCCGCGCCCGCCTGACCCGCGGCCCGCGCCGGGCGCTGCGGGCCGAGGCGATGGGTGCCGAAGCGGTGCGTGCCGAGGCGATGCGTGCCGGGGCGGTGCGTGACGCAGGTTCTGGCGCGACGAAACCTGCCTCACTCACCGTCCCGATCCCGGGCCCCGCTGGGGCGGTGCGTGACGCAGGTTCTGGCGCGACGAAACCTGTCTCACTCACCGCTCCGATCCCGGGCCCCGCTGGGGCGGTGCGTGACGCAGGTTCAGGCGCGACGAAACCTGTCTCACTCACCGCTCCGATCCCGGGCCCCGCTGGAGCGGTGCGTGACGCAGGTTCAGGCGCGACGAAACCTGTCTCACTCACCGCCCCGGGCGCGGACGCGGTCCCGAGTCAGCCCGGGTGCGCCCCCGGGGACAGGAGGCGCTCGAGGGACTGCTCGACCTCGGCCGGGACGACGAACAACAGCTCGTCGCCCGCCTCGAGCGGCTGCTGGGCGTCGGGCGGGTAGACCTGGCCGTCGCGCAGGATCGTCACCAGCGCACAGTTCTCCGGGAAGGGGACCAGGCCGCTGGGGGTGCCGACGTACGGCGAGTCCGCCGACAGGGTGAGCTCGACGAGGTTGGCGTTGCCCTGCCTGAAGGTGAACAGCCGCACCAGGTCGCCGACCGAGACGGCCTCCTCGACCAGGGCGGACATGATCCGTGGGGTCGAGACGTTCACGTCGACCCCCCACGCCTCGGTGAAGAGCCACTCGTTGTTCGGGTGGTTGACGCGGCCGACCGTGCGGGGGACCCCGAACTCGGTCTTGGCCAGCAGGGAGGTCACGAGGTTGGCCTTGTCGTCACCGGTCGCGGCGATCACGACGTCGCACGAGCCGAGCTGCGCCTCCGAGAGCGACGAGAGCTCGCACGAGTCGGCGAGCAGCCACTCGGCGCCCGGCACCCGCTCGGGCCGGATGGCGGAGCTCGCCTTGTCGATGAGCAGGACCCGGTGGCCGTTCTCGATCAGCTCGCGGGCGATGGAGCGGCCCACGGCGCCGGCTCCGGCGATGGCGACGCGCATGTCCTCAGCTCTCCTCGGGTCCGGCGTCCAGCACGGCGTAGGCGTGGGCCGCCTGCTCCTCGCGCATGACGAGGTGGAGCTCGTCACCCTCCTGCAGCACGGTCTCCCGCGTCGGCAGCATGCCCTCGCCGAGACGGTCGATCCAGGCGATGCGGCTGCGCGACTGCTCCTGCAGGTGGATGGTGCGGTGGCCGATCCAGGACTCCGGCACCGGCATGTGGTCCAGCCGGATGGTGCCCGAGGGGTCGCGGTAGTCGGGCTCGGCACCGGCCGGCAGCAGGCGGCGCAGCACCTGGTCGGCGGTCCACTTCACGGTGGCGACGGTCGTGATGCCGAGCCGCTGGTAGACCTCGGCGCGACCGGGGTCGTAGATGCGCGCGACGACCTGCTGGATGCCGAAGGTCTCGCGCGCGACGCGGGCCGCGATGATGTTGGAGTTGTCGCCGCTGGAGACGGCAGCGAACGCGTCGGCCCGCCGGATGCCCGCCTTCTCCAGGACCTCCTGGTCGAAGCCGATCCCGGTCACCTGGTCGCCGTTGAAGTCGGGACCGAGACGCCGGAACGCGTCGGGCTCGGTGTCGATGACCGACACGGTGTGGTTGCGGTCCTCGAGGCTGCGGGCCAGGGCGGAGCCGACGCGGCCGCAACCCATGATGACGACGTGCACGCCAGAACCGTACTCCAGCGCGGATCTGCCGCCCGTCGGGACTACAGTTGCGGCCCGTGAGTGTCGGAGACGTGTCCAAGCGCATCCTGCTGGGCCGCAAGCTCCGGAGCAGCCAGCTCGGGGAGACGCTGCTCCCCAAGCGCATCGCCCTCCCCGTCTTCGCCAGCGACGCGCTGTCCTCGGTCGCCTACGCCCCCGACGAGATCTTCATCATGCTGGCCGTGGCGGGCGCCTCGACGTACGTCTGGTCCTGGAAGATCGGCCTGGCCGTCGCCGTGGTGATGGTGACCGTCGTCGCGTCCTACCGGCAGACCGTGCACGCCTACCCGTCCGGCGGCGGCGACTACGAGGTGGCGACGGTCAACCTCGGGCGCAACGCCGGGATCACGGTCGCCGCGGCGCTGCTCGTCGACTACGTCCTGACGGTCGCAGTGTCGATCTCCGCGGCGGCGCAGTACGCCGCGGGCGCGGTCCCGGGGTTCATCGGGCACGAGGTGACCGTGGCGTCGCTCGCCGTGGTGCTGCTCACGGCGATGAACCTCCGCGGCGTGCGCGAGTCGGGCGCCTTCTTCGCCGTGCCCACCTACCTGTTCATGCTGGCGATCCTCGGCATGTGCGCCTTCGGGCTGCTGCGGCTGCTCTCCGGTGACCTGCCGCGGGCCGAGAGCGCGGACCTGCAGATCGTGCCCGAGGACGGCTGGGACGGCCCGCTGACCCAGGTCGCCCTGATGTTCCTGCTGGCGCGCGCGTTCTCCTCGGGCTGCGCCGCCCTCACCGGGGTGGAGGCCATCAGCAACGGCGTGCCCGCGTTCCAGAAGCCGAAGAGCAGCAACGCGGCCACCACGCTGCTGCTGCTCGCCCTGATCGCCGTCACGATGATGATGAGCGTCATCGTGCTGGCCAAGCAGATGAGCATCCGCTACGTCGACCCCCACCACCTCGACCGGCTGCGCACCGCGTCGGGCGGCGCCCTGCCCGAGGGCTACGAGCAGCACCCCGTGATCTCCCAGATCGCCGAGGGCGTCTTCAGCGGCTTCCCCCCGGGGTTCTACTTCGTGGTGACGGTGACCGGCATCATCCTGGTGCTGGCCGCCAACACCGCGTTCAACGGCTTCCCGGTGCTCGGCTCGATCCTCGCTCAGGACGGCCTCGCGCCCCGGTCGCTGGGCTCGCGGGGCGACCGGCTCGCCTACAGCAACGGCATCGTGTTCCTCGCAGCGATGTCGATCCTGCTGATC
>CADCUM010000055.1 GCA_902805885.1 uncultured Nocardioides sp.
TGGAGCGGTACGGCGTGCTGCCCGACGCGGTGACCGCGTGCGTCGGCGGCGGGTCGAACGCGATCGGCCTGTTCGCCGGCTTCGTCGACGACCCGTCGGTGCGGATCGTCGGCTTCGAGGCCGGCGGCGACGGCGTCGACACCCCCCGGCACGCGGCCACGATCTCCGGCGGCGACGTCGGCGTGCTCCACGGCGCCCGCACCTTCGTCCTGCAGGACGAGGACGGCCAGACCCGCGACTCCCACTCGATCTCGGCCGGGCTCGACTACCCCGGGGTCGGCCCGGAGCACGCCCACCTCGCCGCGACCCGCCGAGCGGAGTACCGCCCGGTCACCGACACCGAGGCGATGGAGGCGTTCGCGCTGCTCGCCCGCACCGAGGGCATCATCCCGGCGATCGAGTCCGCGCATGCGATCGCGGGCACGATGCGGCTGTCGGAGGAGATGCCCGGTGCCACGCTGCTGGTGAACCTCTCGGGTCGCGGCGACAAGGACATGGGCACCGCGGTCAGCTGGTTCGGGCTCGGCGAGGAGCGGCTCGGCGCGGACCGGACCGGCCCGTCGGAGCAGCGGCTCGGCGAGGACCACGAGGTCGGGCAGGGATGACACCAGCGACGACCGACCAGCTCAGCACCGCTCGGGCCGGGAGCCGGCTCAGCGCGGCGTACGCCGCTGCCCGCGACGAGGGCCGCGCGGCCCTCGTCGGCTACCTGCCGGCCGGGTTCCCCACCGTCGAGGGCTCGATCGAGGCCATCCGCGCGATGGTCGAGGGGGGCTGCGACGTCATCGAGGTCGGCCTGCCCTACTCCGACCCCGTCATGGACGGCCCGACGATCCAGGCCGCCGCCCAGCAGGCGCTCGAGCACGGTGTCCGCACCACCGACGTGATCCGGGTCGCCGAGGCGGTCGCCGCCACCGGGGTGGCGACCGTCGTCATGACCTACTGGAACCCCGTCGAGCGGTACGGCGTCGCGCGGTTCGCCGCGGACCTCGCCGCCGCCGGCTGCTCCGGGCTCATCACCCCCGACCTCACTCCCGACGAGGCCGGCCCGTGGCTCGAGGCCTCCGACGAGCACGGGCTCGACCGGGTCTTCCTCGTCGCGCCGTCCTCGACCGACTCCCGGCTGCGCTACACCACCGAGCACTGCCGCGGGTTCGTCTACGCCACCGCGGTCATGGGGGTGACCGGCGCGCGGGCGGCGACCAGCGACCTCGCGGGGCCGCTGGTGCAGCGCACCCGCGCGGTCACCGACCTGCCCGTCGGCGTCGGGCTCGGCGTCTCCGACGGCCGGCAGGCCGCGGCGGTCGCGACCTACGCCGACGGCGTCATCGTCGGGTCGGCGTTCGTCCGGCGGGTGCTCGACGCCGAGGGCGACCTCGGTCGCGCCCGTGCCGGGCTGCGGGCGCTCGCGGAGGACCTCGCCGCGGGGGTGCGCGGTGGCTGACCAGGCACTCGTGCGCCTCCCGACGGGCCGGCTGTGGTTGCTGCGCCTGCTGCTCGTCGTGGTGACCGCAGCCGTGACGCTCACCGTCATGCAGCTGCTCGACAGCCCGGTCGCCGACGTCCAGCGGCCGGCCGATCCCGACGGCCTCACCGGCACCGTGCTGCCCGCGCCGTACACCCTGCGCGACGCGACGCTCACCACCACCAGCGGCGCCTCGCTCGACCTGCACGACGGGCTCGAGGCCCCGGTGACGCTGCTGTTCTTCGGCTACACCAACTGCGACGACGTCTGCTCCACGGTCCTGTCGAACATCACCAGCGCCAAGGCCCGGCTCACCGACGAGCAGGCCGCCGCGGTGGACACCTGGTTCGTCACGACCGACCCTGTCCGCGACGACCCGGCGACGGTCGGGGCCTACCTGGAGCGGTTCGACCCGGAGTTCACCGGGCTGACCGGACCGCTCGACGCGCTCATGGCCACCGCCTCCTCGGTGCACGTCGCGATGCAGGCCGGCCGCAAGCTCCCGTCCGGCGGCTACGAGGTGGTGCACGGGACGCCGGTCCTCGCGGTGCTGCCCGACGGCAGCGTCCCGGTGGTGTGGACCGAGGACACCTCTGCGGCCGAGCTCGCCGCGGACCTCGACGAGGTCCTGACCGACGGCGTGCCCCAGCTGGAGGCGGCCTCGTGACCGGCGTCTCCGTCGCAGTGGCGCTCTCGATCCCCAGCCCCTCCCAGGGGGTCTGGTACCTCGGGCCGTTCCCGTTGCGCGCCTACGCGCTGTGCATCCTCGCCGGCATCGCGGCCGCGGTCTGGCTGGGGGAGCGCCGCTGGGTCGCGCGCGGTGGCGAGCCGGGCCAGGTCAGCGACGTGGCGCTGTGGGCGGTGCCGTTCGGGATCGTCGGCGGGCGGCTCTACCACGTCCTCACCGACTCGGGGAACTACTTCGGCGAGGGCGGCGACCCCGTCGCGGCCCTCTACGTCTGGCAGGGCGGCCTCGGCATCTGGGGAGCGATCGCGCTCGGCGGCGTCGGCGCCTACATCGGTGCCCGCCGCGCCGGTCTGGTGTTCCCTCCGCTGGCCGACGCGCTGGCACCCGGGATCATCCTGGCCCAGGCGATCGGCCGGCTGGGCAACTGGTTCAACCAGGAGCTGTTCGGCCGCCCCACCGACCTGCCCTGGGCGCTGGAGATCCCCGACGCGACGAAGCGCCCTGCCGGCTACGAGCAGTTCGAGACCTTCCACCCGACCTTCCTCTACGAGGGCCTGTGGAACCTCGGGGTCCTCGTCCTGCTGCTGTGGGCCGACCGCCGGTTCCGCATCGGCCACGGCCGGTTGTTCGCGCTCTACGTCGCGGCGTACTGCTGCGGCCGGGCGTGGATCGAGGCGCTGCGGATCGACCCCGTGCAGGCCGACGACGTCTTCGGCCTGCGCCTCAACGTCTGGACGAGCATCCTGCTGTTCCTGCTCGCCGCCGCGTACTTCGTGGTGTCCGCGCGCCGGCGTCCCGGCCGCGAGCAGCGCGTCCTGCGCGGGGATGGACAGGAGCCCGTGACAGCGGAACCCGACTCCCACGTCGGGTAGTGTGCGGCTCGCTGGCCAACGTCGTCTCAGCAGCTCGCCGCGCCCGTTGACCGCAGCCCCCTGACTCTCCGCGGTCACCGGCGTCCCCGACCGGAAGGGCTCGCCCATGACCGCCGTCACCACCGCCGGCCTTCCCCCGCGGCAGGGTCTCTACGACCCGGCGCAGGAGCACGACGCGTGCGGTGTCGCCTTCGTCGCGACGCTCACCGGCGAGGCCAGCCACGACATCGTCGCCAAGGCCGTCGCCGCGCTGCGCAACCTCGACCACCGCGGTGCGGTCGGCGCGGAGTCCAACACCGGCGACGGCGCCGGCATCCTCCTCCAGGTCCCGGACCGGTTCCTCCGCGAGGTCGTCGGCTTCCCGCTGCCGCCGCGCCACGGGTACGCCGTCGGCACCGGGTTCCTGCCCGCCGACGCCGAGGAGGCCGCCGAGGTCAGGGCGCGCGTCGAGGCGATCGCCGCGGAGGAGGGCCTCACCGTCCTCGGCTGGCGCGACGTCCCGGTGGTCCCCGAGCTGCTCGGCAGCCAGGCGCTCCGTGCGATGCCGACGTTCAGCCAGCTCTTCGTCGCCTCGACCGGCGGCCACCTCGGCATGGCGCTCGAGCGGCGTGCGTTCTGCCTGCGCAAGCGCGCCGAGCACGAGACCGGCGCCTACTTCCCGTCGCTGTCGTCGCGCACGATCGTCTACAAGGGGATGCTGACGACCGACCAGCTCGACAGCTTCTTCCCCGACCTGCTCGACGAGCGCGTCGAGTCGGCCGTGGGCGTCGTGCACTCGCGGTTCTCGACCAACACCTTCCCGAGCTGGCCGCTGGCGCACCCGTTCCGCTTCCTGGCCCACAACGGCGAGATCAACACCGTCATGGGCAACCGCAACTGGATGCGGGCCCGCGAGGCGCTGCTCGCCTCCGACGTCATCCCCGGCGACCTCGAGCGGCTCTTCCCCATCTGCACCCCCGGGGTGAGCGACTCGGCCTCCTTCGACGAGGTCCTCGAGCTGCTCCACATGGGCGGGCGCAGCCTGCCGCACGCCGTCCTCATGATGATCCCGGAGGCGTGGGAGAACCACACCGAGATGGAGGCGCGCAAGCGCGCGTTCTACGAGTTCCACGCCTCCCTCATGGAGCCGTGGGACGGACCGGCGTGCGTGGTGTTCACCGACGGCCGCCAGGTCGGGGCTGTCCTGGACCGCAACGGCCTGCGCCCCAGCCGCTACTGGGTGACCGACGACGGCCTGGTCGTGCTCGCCTCCGAGGTCGGCGTCCTCGACATCGACCCCGCCCGCGTCGTCCGCAAGGGCCGCCTGAAGCCGGGTCGGATGTTCCTCGTCGACACCGACGAGCACCGCATCGTCGAGGACGAGGAGGTCAAGGGCCGTCTCGCCGCGGAGCACCCGTACGACGAGTGGCTGCACGCGGGGCTCATCCGGCTCGAGCACCTCGCCGAGCGCGAGCACGTCGTCCACACCCACGCCTCGGTCACCCGGCGCCAGCAGGTGTTCGGCTACACCGAGGAGCAGAAGCGCGTGCTGCTCGCGCCGATGGCCGCCGCCGGCGCCGAGCCGATCGGGTCGATGGGCACCGACACCCCGATCGCGGCCCTCTCGGACCGCCCCCGGCTGCTCTTCGACTACTTCAGCCAGCTCTTCGCGCAGGTCACGAACCCGCCGCTCGACGCGATCCGCGAGGAGCTCGTCACCTCGCTGAACGGGACGATCGGTCCCGAGGGCAACCTGCTCGAGCCCGGACCGGCGTCGTGCCGCCAGGTGCTGCTGCCGTTCCCGGTCATCGACAACGACGAGCTGGCCAAGATCCGCCACGTCAACCGTGACGGCGACATGCCGGGGTTCATCACCCACGTGGCCCGCGGCCTCTACGAGGTCGCCGGCGGCGGTGAGGCGCTCGCAGCCCGCCTCGACGAGGTCTGTGCCGAGGTCTCGGCGGCGATCGCGGGCGGCGCCCGGATCATCGTGCTGTCCGACCGCCACTCGACCGCCGAGCTCGCGCCGGTCCCCTCGCTGCTGCTCACCGCGGCGGTCCACCACCACCTCGTGCGTGAGAAGACCCGCACCCAGGTCGGTCTCGTCGTCGAGGCCGGTGACGTCCGCGAGGTCCACCACGTCGCGCTGCTGATCGGCTACGGCGCGGCGGCGGTCAACCCCTACCTCGCGATGGAGTCGGTGGAGGACCTGGCCCGCGACGGGCACCACGTCACCGTGAGCCCCGAGGAGGCGGTCCGCCACCTGGTCAAGGCGCTCGGCAAGGGCGTGCTCAAGGTGATGAGCAAGATGGGTGTCTCGACGGTCGCCTCCTACACCGGCGCGCAGGTCTTCGAGGCCGTCGGGCTCAGCCAGGACCTCGTCGACCGCTACTTCACCGGCACGACGAGCAAGCTCGGCGGCATCGGCCTGGAGACCGTCGCCGACGAGGTCGCCCGCCGCCACGCCGCGGCGTACCCCGTCGACGGGCTGCTGCCCGCCCACCGCACGCTCGAGGTGGGTGGGGAGTACCAGTGGCGCCGCGAGGGCGAGCCGCACCTGTTCGACCCCGAGACGGTGTTCCGGCTGCAGCACTCGACCCGCACCGGTCGCTACGACGTCTTCAAGCAGTACACCTCGCGCATCGACGCCTCCTCGGAGCGGCTGATGACGCTGCGGGGGCTGTTCCGGCTCAAGGACGCCGCCGCGCTCGGCCGGACCCCCGTGCCGATCGAGGAGGTCGAGCCGGTCTCGGAGCTCGTCAAGCGGTTCTCGACCGGGGCGATGTCCTACGGCTCGATCAGCCAGGAGGCCCACGAGACCCTGGCGATCGCGATGAACCGCCTCGGCGGGAAGTCGAACACCGGGGAGGGCGGCGAGGACGCCGACCGGCTCCACGACCCCGCGCGCCGCTCGGCGATCAAGCAGGTGGCCTCCGGCCGGTTCGGCGTGACCGCGGAGTACCTCACGAACTCCGACGACATCCAGATCAAGATGGCGCAGGGCGCCAAGCCCGGTGAGGGCGGCCAGCTGCCCGGTCACAAGGTCTACCCGTGGGTCGCCAAGACCCGGCACAGCACGCCGGGCGTGGGGCTCATCAGCCCGCCGCCGCACCACGACATCTACTCGATCGAGGACCTGGCCCAGCTGATCCACGACCTCAAGAACGCCAACCCCAGCGCCCGGGTCCACGTCAAGCTGGTCGCGGAGGTCGGGGTCGGCACGGTGGCGGCCGGGGTGTCCAAGGCGCACGCCGACGTGGTGCTGATCTCCGGTCACGACGGCGGCACCGGCGCCTCGCCGCTCACCTCGCTCAAGCACGCCGGCGGACCGTGGGAGCTCGGGCTGGCCGAGACCCAGCAGACGCTGCTGCTGAACGGGTTGCGCGACCGGATCGTCGTGCAGTGCGACGGCCAGCTCAAGACCGGCCGGGACGTCGTCATCGCCGCGCTGCTCGGTGCGGAGGAGTTCGGCTTCGCGACCGCGCCGCTGGTGGTGTCGGGCTGCATCATGATGCGCGTCTGCCACCTCGACACCTGCCCGGTCGGCGTCGCCACCCAGAACCCGGTGCTGCGGCAGCGGTTCACGGGCAGGCCGGAGTTCCTCGTCCACTTCTTCGAGTTCATCGCCGAGGAGGTGCGCGAGCACCTCGCCGCGCTGGGCTTCCGCACGCTGGAGGAGGCCGTCGGGCAGGCCGAGGCGCTCGACGTCGCGCGGGCGGTCGACCACTGGAAGGCCAGCGGGCTCGACCTCACGCCGATGCTCTACGTCCCGAAGCCGGGGGAGGGCCACTTCGACGGCGCCCGGCACAACACCCGGGGCCAGGAGCACGGCCTGGAGAAGGCCCTCGACAACGAGCTCGTCGCGATCTGCGCCGACGCGCTCGAGCGGGGTGAGCCGGTCCGCGCCCAGCTGCCGATCCGCAACGTCAACCGCACCGTCGGGGCGATGCTCGGCCACGAGATCACCAAGCGCTACCGGGGTGAGGGGCTGCCGGACGGGACG
>CADCUM010000056.1 GCA_902805885.1 uncultured Nocardioides sp.
AGCACGAGGGGCACGACGAAGAACAACAGACGCAGCACGGCTCCCCCTGGCGTGCCGGTCTCGCGCGGGCCGGCTGGAGGGAGGATAGCGGCTGCAGCGGGCCGGTGGGGTCGGCTAGCGCCAGGGGCCCACGAGCGCGGCGAGGTCGCTCGCCAGCTGCCGCTGCAGCTTCGGCCCGAACGTCACCCGGTGCACGCCGAGCGCCCGGAGGTCCCCGAGCGATCCCGCCGCCGACCCGGTGCGCGGGTCGGCGATGACATTGACGGGGCCGGCGAGCCCCTCGAGGAGCGTCCGCAGCGACGCGGCGTCCGGCACCCCGACGGGGTAGACGCAGCGGGCCCCGGCCTCCTCGCAGGCCCGCAGTCGCGTGAGTGCCTCGCCGACCGGATCGGCGAACCGGTCGCCGGCGAGGAACACGTCCGTGCGGGCGTTGATGACCACGTCGACGCCGGCGTCGTCCGCGGCCGCGCGCAGCCCGGCGACGTACTCGGCGTGCTCCTGCGCGGAGCGCATCCGGCCCTGCGAGTGCACGGTGTCCTCGACGTTGAGGCCGACGGCGCCCGCCTCGAGCAGCCGCTCGACCAGCTCCGCGGGGGCGGTGTCGTAGCCGGACTCGAGGTCGGCGGTGACGGGCACGCCGGGGACGGCCGAGCAGATGCGCCGGACGCCGTCGAGGGCGTCGTCGAGGGTCATGTCCTCCCCGTCGCCCTGGCCGCGCGAGTCCGCGAGCGGGTGGCTGCCGATGCTGAGCGCGGGGAACCCGGCCTCGGCGACCACGCGGGCGGACCAGGCGTCCCAGACGTTGGGCAGGACGAGCGTCCTGCCGGTGTGGTGCAGGTCGAGGAGGGCGCGGGCGCGCGTGGCGGCGCCGGGAGCGGTCATGCGGACAAGGCTCCCACGCCCGGTTGGGGAGGGGCAGGCACACTCGGAGGGGTGGACCGTCGAGCGCACCCGCCCGTGCTGCCGGTCCTCGGAGCGGCCGTCGCGACGGTGCTGTCCGTCGCGGCCTGCACCGCGAGCTCGACGGATCAGCCGGCCGACGGGGCGCCGGCCGGCGGGTCGTTCCCGCACGAGACCGTCCAGCCCTCCCCCTCCGGCGAGGTCACCATCGCCTTCGCCGGCGACGTGCACTTCGAGGGTCGGCTCGAACGGCTCGTACGTCGCCCCCGCGGTGGCCTCGGCCCCGTCACGCGCATCCTGCGCGGCGCCGACGTCGCGATGGTCAACCTCGAGACGGCTCTCACCGAGCGCGGCCGGCCGGCTCCCAAGGAGCTGGAGCGGGCCGTCGACCGCTACCACTTCCGCGCGCCTGCGCGGGCTCTCGACGTGCTGGCGGCGGCCGGCGTCGACGTCGTCAGTGCCGCCAACAACCACGTCGGGGACTACGGCGAGGTCGGGCTCCGCGACACGCTGGCCGCAGCACGGCGCAGCGACGTGGCCGTGGTCGGCATCGGGCGCGACGAGGGGGAGGCGTTCGCCCCGCACCGGGTGCGCGTCGGGGACCTCGACGTCGCCCTCCTCGCCGCGGACACGGTCCAGCGTGAGGGCAGCAGCGGGGTGTGGGCGGCCGGACCCGGGAGCGCCGGCAGCGCTGCCGCGCGTGGGGCCGGCTCCGACCGGCTGGTGGCTGCCGTGCGCGACGCCGGTGAGCGTGACGACCTGGTGGTCGTCTACCTCCACTGGGGTCGCGAGCAGCAGGCCTGCCCCACGCAGTCCCAGCGCCGGCTCGGCCGCGACCTCGCCGAGGCGGGGGCCGACGTCGTGGTCGGCAGTCACACCCACGTGCTGGGTGGCGCCGGCTGGTCGGGGGACACCTACGTGTCCTACGGCCTCGGCAACTTCGCCTGGTACCACGCCCGCCAGCCCGACACCGGTGTGCTGACGCTGCGCCTCGACGCGGACGGCGTCGTGGAGGAGTCGGTGGAGACGGCGTGGACGCCGGCACGCATCGGCGACGACGGCCTGCCCCGGCCCCTGACGGGCAGCGACCGCACTGCCGCCACCGCGGACTGGCGCAGCGGCCGACGCTGCACCGGACTGGCGGCAGAGCGCGGCGAGCCACAGGCCGCCGACCCGACGTACGACGCCTCGGTGCGGCGCATCGACGACGAGCTCGCCGCGCGCATGCGCACCAGCCACCGGCCGGGCTGCCCGGTGCCGCTGCGCGACCTGAGGTACGTCGAGGTCACCCACCGCGGCTTCGACGGAGCGGCCCGGACCGGAGAGCTGGTGGTGCACCGGCGGTGGGCCGCCGACGTGGTCGAGGTGTTCGGCCGGCTGTACGACGCGGGCTGGCCGATCGAGAAGATGCGGCTCGTCGACGACTACGGCGGCGACGACGATGCCTCGATGGGCGACAACAACACCTCCGGGTTCAACTGCCGCCGGGTCGCCGGGCAGCGCACCTGGTCCGCGCACGCGTACGGCGCCGCCATCGACCTGAACCCGCTGCAGAACCCCTATGTCACGGCGGGCTCGGTCGACCCGCCCGCAGGCCGGCGCTTCGCACGGGTCGACCGCGCACGCAGCGCTCCCGTGCCGCTCGGTGTCATCCGGTCGGGGGACCTGCCGGTCACCGCGTTCGCACGGATCGGCTGGGAGTGGGGCGGCGACTGGGTCGCCTCGAAGGACTGGCAGCACGTGGCTGCCCCGGATCCCGGACGCGGCCGGATGCGCTAGCGTTGCCCTCGTCCCCACGGGAGTCCGCGGCAGCGGGCTGAGAGGGAGCTGTAGCCGCTCCGACCGTCGTACCTGATCCGGGTCATGCCGGCGAAGGAAGTGAGCTCCCGTTGCTGCCACGTCTGTTCTGCCTGGTCTCGGCCAGGGACGACCTCGCCCTGCTGTCCGACCTGGCCGCCGCCGGTGTCGGCGGCTTCCAGGTCCGCGACAAGGAGGCCACCACCGCTGAGCTCGTGGAGCTCACCCGCGTCGTCCTGGCCGCCGTCCGTCCGTTCGGCGCCCAGGTCGTGGTCGACGACCGCCTCGACGTCGCCCTGGCCGCCGATGCGGACGGGGTGCACCTCGGCGCGCACGACCTGTCCGTCCCCGACGCCCGCCGGCTCGCCCCGGACCTCGTGGTGGGCGCGACGTGCCGCGACGCCGCGGCGGTGGCCCGCGCCGCGCGGGACGGAGCGACGTACGCCGGCTTCGGGCCGGTCTTCGCCACCTCGAGCAAGGCCGGGCTCCCCACGCCGCTCGGCACCGACGCGATCGGGGCAGCCACGGGGGTGCTGCCCCTGGTCGCCATCGGCGGCGTCGGCGTCGCGGGCGCCAGCGCGTGCCGCGAGGCGGGCGCGCACGGCGTCGCCGTGATCGGGGCGATCTGGCGCGCCCGAGATCCCCTGGGTGCAGCGAAGGAGCTGGTCGCGGCGGTCGTCTGATGCGCGTCCACGTGCTCGGGGCCGGGATCATCGGGCTGGCCTGTGCCGTCGAGCTCCTCGACCGCGGCCACCGCGTCACCGTCGTCGACCCTGCGCCCGGCAGCGGGGCCAGTCGTGCCGCGGCGGGCATGCTCGCGCCGGCGGGGGAGGCATGGCACGGCGAGCCCGAGGCCGGCGACCTCGGCGTCCGCAGCGCTGCCCTGTGGCCGGCGTACGCCGCGCGGCTCGGGGTGCCGCTGCACCGGACCGGCACCCTGCTCGTGGGCCACGACGCCGGAGACGCCCAGCTGGTCGCGCGGCAGGTCGAGCTGCTGTCCGGCCTCGGGGTGGACGCGACCGAGCTCGGTCCGCGCGACCTGCGTGACCATGAGCCGGCGCTCGGCCGCGTGGTGGCCGGCGCGCTCCTGGCGCACGACCACGCCGTCGACCCCCGCGCGGTCGTGTCCGCGCTGCTCCGGCGCGTCGAGCTCGTCCCCGAGCCGCCCGCCGATCGGCCCGAGGTGACGGTCTGGGCGACCGGCAGCACGCTGCCCCCGCCGTACGACGCCCTGGTCCGCGGCGTCCGCGGGGAGGTCGTCCGCGCCCGCTGCGACGACCCCCCGCGCCACGTCCTGCGCGGCTGGGTGCGCGGGGACTCGGTCTACGTCGTTCCCCGGCCGGACGGCGAGGTGGTGATCGGCGCCTCCATGGAGGAGCACGCGGGTCCGCCGGTGGTCACGCTCGGTGGGGTGGAGAGGCTCCTGGTCGCGGCGCGGGCGCTCGTGCCCTCCCTCGACGGGGCGGTGCTCCTCGAGGCGCTCGCCCGTGACCGTCCCGCGACCGCGGACCACCTCCCCCTCGTCGGCCCGGTCGACGCGGACACCTTCCTCGCCGCCGGTCACCACCGGCACGGCGTCCTGCTCGCCCCGCTGACGGCCCGCCTGCTCGCGGACGCCGTCGAGGGGGGTTGCGTCGAGGGAGCCGTGGACCCGCGCCGGTTCGACCTCCCGGGTGCTCACCCCGACGCCGCCGAGCCACACGTCGCTGCCGCAGAGAGGACACGCGCATGAGGATCACCCACAACGGAGAGCCCCGGGAGACCGATGCCCTCACGCTGGGCCGGCTGCTGGGTCCGTTGCCGCCCGGGTGCGCGGTCGCGGTGGACGGGGAGGTGGTGCCGCGCGGCGCGGTGCCCGACCACGTCCTCCGCGACGGCGATCGGATCGAGGTCGTGACGGCGGTGGCCGGCGGATGAGCGGACTCGTGATCGGCGGCGAGACGCTGGGGTCCCGGCTGTTCCTCGGCACGGGCGGGCTGGCGCGTCCGAGCCTGCTCGACCCGGTCCTGGACGCTGCGGACCCGGCCCTGGTCACCGTGAGCATCCGGCGGACGTCCTCCACGGCTCCCGGCGGGGTGCTCGACACGCTGCGCCGGCGCGGGGTCCGGCTGCTGCCCAACACCGCCGGCTGCCTCTCCGCCCGCGAGGCGGTCCTCACCGCGGAGCTCGCCCGGGAGGCGCTGGGAACCGACTGGGTCAAGCTCGAGGTGGTGGGCGACGAGGCCACCCTGCTGCCCGACGCCGTCGAGCTGGTCGAGGCGGCCGCCCAGCTCGTACGGCGGGGGTTCACGGTGCTGCCCTACACCACCGACGACCCCGTGCTGGCGCGGCGGCTCGCCGACCTGGGGTGTGCGGCGGTGATGCCGCTCGGCGCGCCGATCGGGTCGGGCCTCGGCGTGCTCACCCCCCACAACATCGAGGCCGTGGTCGCCGCCGTCGAGGTGCCGGTCGTCCTCGACGCCGGGGTGGGCACGGCGTCCGACGCCGCCCTGGCGATGGAGCTCGGCTGCGCGGCCGTGCTGGCGGCGAGCGCCGTGACCAGGGCGGCCGACCCGGTCGCCATGGCACGAGCGCTGCGGCTGGCGGTCGAGGCCGGGCACGCAGCGGCCGGAGCGGGACGGATCCCGCGGCGTGCCGTGGCCCGCACGGCCTCCCCGCTGGCGGGGAGGATCGCGTGATCCCGAGGCTGGTCGTGCTCACCGACCGCTCGCAGCTGCGGCTGGGCCGGGCGCTGGTGCGCACGATCGGCGAGTGCGCCGGAGCCGGGCTCGGGGCGGTCGTCGTCCGGGAGCACGACCTGTCGCAGCAGGCCCGCGCGGCACTCGTCGCGGAGCTGGCGCTGATCCCCGGCCTGACCGTGCTGTCGTCGCGGATCCCGGACCCCTCCGCGCACGGCCTCCACCTCAGCGCGGACCAGGCGCCGCCGCCCGAGGGTGCCTGGGGCCGCAGCTGCCACGGCCGCGACGACGTCCGGCGAGCGGCCGCGCTCGGCGCCTCGTGGGTGACGCTGTCGCCGTACGGCGCGAGCCCGAGCAAGCCCGGGCACGGGCCGGCGCTGCCTCCCGGCGACTTCGCCGGCCACCCGGTCCCCGTCCTCGCCCTCGGCGGGATCGACGTGGACAACGCGGCGGACGCCGTCGCCGCGGGCGCCCACGGGGTGGCCGTGATGGGAGCGGTGATGCGGGCGGCCGACCCCGCGGCCGTGGTCGCCGACCTCCTGGCGGTGGTCGCGTGAGCGCGCCGGCCGTGGTCCTGGCGGTGGCGGGCACCGACAGCGGCGGGGCCGCCGGGCTGGCCGCCGACGTGGCGACGGTGGGGCACCACGGTGCCCACGCCGCCTGCGTGGTCACGGCGGTCACGGCCCAGGACACCACCGGTGTCCACGCGGTGCACGCCGTGCCCGTCGAGGTCGTGGGACACCAGGTGGACGCCGTCCTGGCCGACCTGCCGGTCGCGGCCGTGAAGACGGGGATGCTCGGGTCGGCCGCGGTCGTGGACCTCGTCGCGGAGCGGCTCGCTCACCTGCCCCTGGTCGTCGACCCCGTGCTCGTGGCCACCAGTGGCGCCGTCCTGGGCGGCGTCGAGGTCGTCGACGCCTACGTCCGGCGGCTGCTGCCGCTGTGCACGGTCGTCACGCCCAACCTCGCCGAGGCGCGCACCATGGTCGGCCACGACGGGCCGCCGCCCGAGCTGGCCGCCCGGCTGGGCGACCTCGGCTGCGCGGTGGTGCTCACCGGAGGACCCGAGTGGCGGCCGGGGGACCGGACCGCCACCTGCACCGACTGGCTCTGCCTGCCCGGCGGTCGTCCGGAGCCGCTGACCCATCCCGCCGTGCCCACCACGGCCGACCACGGCACCGGCTGCACGTTCAGCACGGCGCTGGCGTGCCGGCTCGCGGAGACACGCGGACACTGCCCGCCCCGGGGCGGCCAGGTCACGCGCGAGGAGCCGTCGGCCGAGGCACTTGTGTCCGCGTGTCTACGAGCAGCGGACTACGTGGCGGCCCAGCTCGTCACGAGCAGCACCTGGGGTCTCGGCAGGGGCCGCGGCCCGATCGCCCACACGGCCCCCCTCGTCCCCGTCCGATCCCGCACGACCACCCGTCCCGAGGAGAACCGATGACCGTCCACCCCGCCCACGAGCGTGTCCTGACCGGGGAGTGGGAGGTGCCCGTGACCCGGGTGTCGCTCACCAACGGCGAGACGTTCGACCGCTACTGCACGACCGGCCCCGGGTCGGAGCCCGAGGTCGGCCTGGCCGCCCGTCGCGCCGCCTGGATCGACGAGCGCGGCGACACCGAGACCTATCCCGGTCGGGAGACCCAGCTGCTCGACAACGGGCGTGCCGCCGTACGCCGGGGGGAGGCGCGAGGGGAGTGGCGCGGTGATCGGCGGCCGCCCCGGCGTGCGGTGGCCGGACGCAACGTCACGCAGATGCACTACGCCCGCCGGGGCGTCGTCACCGCGGAGATGGAGTACGTCGCCGCGCGCGAGGGCTGCGACGTGGAGCTCGTGAGGTCCGAGCTGGCGGCGGGCCGCGCGATCATCCCGGTCAACGTCAACCACCCCGAGTGCGAGCCGATGATCATCGGCCGCCGGTTCCTCGTGAAGGTCAACGCCAACATCGGCAACAGCGCCGTCACGTCGTCGATCGCCGAGGAGGTCGACAAGCTCACCTGGGCGGTGACGTGGGGCGCCGACACGGTCATGGACCTCTCGACCGGGGACGACATCCACACCACCCGCGAGTGGATCGTGCGCAACTCGCCCGTGCCGATCGGCACCGTCCCGATCTACCAGGCACTGGAGAAGGTGGACGGCGAGGCCGACCGGCTGACGTGGGAGATCTTCCGCGACACCGTCATCGAGCAGTGCGAGCAGGGCGTCGACTACATGACGATCCACGCCGGCGTGCTGCTGCGCCACGTGCCGCTGACGGCCGAGCGGGTCACCGGCATCGTGTCCCGCGGGGGGTCGATCATGGCCGGCTGGTGCCTGGCCCACCACCAGGAGAACTTCCTCCACACCCACTTCGACGAGCTCTGCGAGATCTTCGCCCGGTACGACGTCAGCTTCAGCCTCGGTGACGGGCTGCGTCCCGGCAGCGTGGCGGACGCGAACGACGAGGCCCAGCTCGCCGAGCTGCGCACCCTCGCCGAGCTCACCGAGCGCGCGTGGCGGCACGACGTGCAGGTGATGGTCGAGGGCCCCGGCCACGTGCCGCTGGACCTCGTCGAGGAGAACGTGCGGCTCCAGCAGGAGTGGTGCCAGGGCGCGCCGTTCTACACGCTGGGTCCGCTGGCGACCGACGTCGCGCCCGGCTACGACCACATCACCAGCGCCATCGGCGCCGCCGCGATCGCCATGCACGGCACCGCGATGCTCTGCTACGTCACGCCCAAGGAGCACCTGGGACTGCCCGACCGCGACGACGTCAAGACCGGGGTGATCACCTACAAGCTGGCCGCGCACGCCGCCGACGTCGCCAAGGGCCACCCCGGTGCCCGTGACTGGGACGACGCGCTGTCCCGCGCGCGCTTCGAGTTCCGCTGGCACGACCAGTTCGCCCTGTCGCTGGACCCGCAGACGGCGCAGGCCTTCCACGACGAGACGCTGCCCGCGGAGGGGGCCAAGACCGCCCACTTCTGCTCCATGTGCGGGCCGAAGTTCTGCTCGATGCGGATCAGCCAGGACGTGCGCGAGCGCTTCCGGGAGAAGTCGGCCGAGCTCGTCGCTCTCGGCTCCACCGTCTACGTCGAGACCGTCGCCGAGTGACGGCCGGCTGACGTCCGTCACGGGCGTGGACGGCGCCTGCTGGGTAGGCTGCACGCATGGGGGAGATGGAGCACCGGGTCCCCGACCCGTCCCAGCTGCGGATCGGCGACGCCGACCGTCAGCGGGTCGCGGACGTGCTGCGCGACGCCGCGGGCGAGGGCCGGCTCGACCTCGACGAGCTCGACGAGCGGCTCGAGCTGACCTGGCGGGCCAAGACGTACGGCGACCTCGTGCCGATCACCCTGGACCTGGCGCAGGCCGCGCCCGTGCCGATGCCGGCCTCCACCCCGGCACCCCGTCCGGCGGGCCTGCCGGGCGTGGGTCACGCCTCGTCCACCGCGATCATGGGCGACTGCAAGCGACGGGGTGTCTGGCACCTCCCGTCCCAGCACTCCGCGTTCTCGCTGATGGGCAGCGTCACGCTCGACCTGCGCCAGGCCACGCTCGAGAGCCACGACACCCGGATCAACGCCAGCGCGATCATGGGCGACGTCAAGATCATCGTCCCCGCCCACGTCAACGTGGTCGTCGACGGCACCCCCATCATGGGCGACTACGGGCAGTCCAAGGACGAGGTCCCGGCCGAGCTCGGGCCCGGGTCGCCGACCATCCGGGTGCGCGGGGTGGCGCTGATGGGATCGGTCCAGGTCAAGCGCCAGCCGGCGCCCGGCACGCCGCGCCGGTTCCTCGGCACCTACTGATCGCGGCCGTCCTGCCACGAGGAGGGGCGCCAGGAGACCGTCTCCCGGCGCCCTCCTCGTAGGTCGCGCCTCTCAGCCCTTGACGGCACCCGCGGTGAGGCCGCGCACGAAGAAGCGCTGCAGCGAGAGGAACACGATGATCGGCACGATCATGGAGAACATGCCGGACGCCGTCACGAGCTCCTGGTTCTGGCCCTGCTGTCCGAGCAGCTGGGAGATCGACACGGTCATCGGCGCCTTGTCGCCCGGGCCGAGGAACACGAGGGCGACCAGCAGGTCGTTCCAGACCCAGAGGAACTGGAAGATCGCGAACGACGCCAGGACCGGCACGGACATCGGGAGCACCAGCTGGAAGAACGTCTGGAAGTGACTGGCCCCGTCGATCTTGGCGGACTCGATGATCGTGGAGGGCAGCGTGGCCATGTAGTTGCGGATCATGAAGATCGCCAGAGCCATGCCGAAGCCGACGTGGAACAGCCACACGGCTGGGAACGTGCCGCCCATGCCGAGGTCGCGGTAGATGCGCAGCACCGGCACGAAGGACACGAAGTTCGGCACCACCAGCATCCCGACGATGACCACGAAGAGGACGTCGCGGCCCGGGAACCTCATGAACGTGAAGGCGTAGGCCGCGAACGCGGCGACCAGGATGGGGATGAAGGTCGCCGGCAACGCGATCGCGAGGCTGTTGACGAACCCCTCGCCCAGGTTGGTGCCCTGCACCGCGCGCTGGTAGTTGTCGAAGCTGAGGTCGCCGAACTGGGACGGTTGGAGGAACAGCTGCCACCAGCCCCCCTCCGCGGCGTCGTCCCGGCTGCGGAACGACGTGAGCACGATCCCCAGCGTCGGGAGGACCCAGAGGAGCACCACCGCGCCGAGGGCGAGGTAGGTGAACCAGCCGGCCCGGTTGGGGGTCTCCTTCGGGGGTCGTCCCCCAGGAACGGTGGCGGCGGGAGCCGGAGGTGTGGCGACGGCGGTCATCGTGCGGCCTCCTCGGCCCTGAAGTTGCGCACCTGGTAGATCATGATGGGGATCACCGCGAGCATGAGCATCACGGCGATCGCGGCTGCGGCGCCCTGGTTGTTGTTGTTGAAGAACTGCAGGTAGAACTCGTTGCCGATGATGTTGGTGTCGAAGTTTCCGTTGGTCATCACGAACACGATGTCGAAGACCTTCATGACACCGATCAGCACCGTGATGAACACGGTGACGATCGTGCCCTTGATCTGGGGCAGCACGACGGAGAAGTAGACCGAGCGCTCGTTGGCCCCGTCGATGCGGGCCGCTTCCAACGTCTCCGTCGGCACGCCCTTCACGGCCGCGGAGAGCAGCACCATGGCGAAGCCCACGTTCATCCACAGCAGCATGACCATGAGCAGGAAGCTGTTGAAGTGGAGCGTGTTCTCCTGGAGCCAGGCGACGGGCCCGGCTCCGAACCCGTCGAGGATGCCGTTCAGCAGGCCGACCTGTGGACGACCGGGGGGGCGGTAGTCGTACACGAGTCCCCAGACCACAGCCGCACCGACCATGCTGATGGCCATCGGCATGAAGATGAGGGTCTTGACGGCGTTCTCGCCCCGCGTCGCGAGCCGGTCGGCGAGCACGGCGACGAGCAGGCCGAGGACGACGACAGCAGCCGGCACGAAGGCGATCCAGAGCAGCGTGTTGAGCAGCGTGCCCCGGAAGGCGTCGCTGCCGAGCAGGTCCTGGTAGTTCTTCAGGCCCACCCAGTCCTCGGCCGGGAACCCGACCTTGGTCTTGAAGCTGTAGATGACGGTCTGGACGGCGGGGTAGAGGACGAAGATGGCGATCGCGGCGTAGGCGGGGAGGATGTAGAACCACGGCTTGAGCCGCTCCTCGTACTTGGCCGGAAGCAGCTCCGAGACCTTGTTGAGGATCCAGAAGAGAGCCAGGGCGGCGCCGACTCCGGCGAGGACGGTGACGAAGGCGGTCAGGGTCTTCTCGAGCATGTGTGCTGCCTTTCCTGAAGAGAACCCCGCCCTGGTCCGCGGGCCCCGTCACGGGGCCCGCGGACCAGCGGTGGTCGGCTGGTCAGCTGGACGGCCAGCTGGACTCGATGTTGGTGAGCGCCTCGTCGATGTCCTGGTCACCGTTGAGCCACGCCGTCATCTCCTTCCAGAACGACCCTGCTCCCACCTCGGCCGGCATCGAGTCCGAGCCGTCGAAGAGGAACGCGGTGGACTCGTAGGCGACACTCGCGATGTCGCGCGTCGTCTCGTTCGGGTAGAGCGAGGTGTCGAAGTCGGTGTGGGGCGAGATGAACGACGACACGGGCGCCGCCTCGTTGCCGATGTCCGTCTCGGACAGCAGCTCCATCGCCTTCTTGGCGTCCTCCGACTCGCTCATCAGCACCGCGAGGTCGCCCCCGCCGACCACCGGGTTCTCCCCGCCCGACTCGGCTGCCGGGAAGCCCATCACCCCGAGCTCCTCGTCGAGGTTGGCGTAGACCTCCTCGGGGAGGAAGTCCGGTCCGACGAAGAACGACCCCTGCTTGAGCATCCAGCACGACGGTCCCTCGGCGTCGAACATCGGCTTCGCCGCCTCGGTGAAGGGGGTGGCCGTGATCGCCTTGGCGCCGCCCAGCACGTTGCCCTCGGTCAGCGCCACGTCCTCGAAGTACGCTCCCGCCTCCTGGACGGCCGGGTCGTCGAAGGGGATGTCGTGGGTGACCCAGTCGTTGTAGGCGTCGACGCCGCCGTAGCGGGCGACGAGGTCCTCCATCCAGTCCGTGGCCACCCATCCGGTGGCATCACCGGACTCCATGGTCAGGCACCACGGGGTGCCGCCGTCCGACTTGATCTGGTCGGCAAGAGCCGTCAGGTCGTCGAGCGTCTCGGGGGCTTCGTAGCCGGCCTTCTCGAAGGCCTTCTTGGGGTAGAAGATCAGCGACTTCACGTTCATCGAGACCAGTAGTCCGTAGAGCTCGTCGTCGACGGTCCCCGCCTCGAGCGCGCCTGGCACCATGCTCTCCTCGAGTGCAGCGGTGTCGACGACGTCGTCGATCGGGAACGCGGCCCCGAGCTCCACGACGGACGCCACGACGCCCGGCTGGGGGAGCAGAGCGATGTCAGGGGTGTCGCCGGCCTGGATCTTCGTCTTGATGAGCTTGTCGATCCCGTCGACGCGCTCGATCTCGACCTCGATCCCGGCCTCCTCCGCCTTGACGTCGAGCTGCTTCTGGATCCCGTCGACGACGGTCTGGTCGAGGCTCATCCAGATGGTGACGGGACCTCCGTCGTCTCCACCGGAGCCCCCGTCCCCGCCGCACGCGGCCGCGGTGAGTGCAAGTGTCGAGGCGGCCAAGGTCGCGACGGCGGTCCGTCTCGTTCGACGCGTGATTCGCATGGAATTCCCTTCGTCCGGTGCAGGAGCCCCAAGGGGCGGGAGGGTGATATAGCGACGCCAGATGTGATAGACACCACATGCTGAATCGAATCAGCACAGTGTCTCATCGCGACATCGGGTGTCAAGGCACAGATCGGACACGGGGAGGCTCTGATGGCGTTGCGCAGGTCGGTGACCCTCGAGGACGTGGCTCGGCGCGCCGGGGTCTCGCGCACCACGGCGTCCTACATCCTCAACGGCCACAGCGCTCAGATGCGGATCTCGCCCGACACCGAGGCGCGCGTGCGAGGTGCCGCCACCGACCTCGACTACCGGCCGAACCGCAGCGCGCGCAGCCTGCGCACCCGCCGTACGGCGACCGTCGGACTGATCTCGGACCAGATCGCCGGAGAGCAGTACGGCAGCAGCATGCTGACCGGGGCGAGCATCGCCGCCCGCGAGCTCGACCACCTGGTCGTGATGGGCGAGAGCGGCGGCGACCCGGAGCTCGAGCGGCTGCTGATCGAGGAGATGGTTGACCGTCACGTGGACGGTGTGGTCTACGCGACCCGGACCGCGCGGACCATCCGGTTGCCGGCCGGGCTCCGCGGCGTGCGCGCCGTCCTGCTCAACTGCGAGGACCCCACGGCGCAGGTCGCGTGCGTGCTGCCCGACGACGAGGGCGGGGGACGGCTGGCTGCTGCCGAGCTGGTCGCCGCCGGCCTCGTCCACGTGTGGGTGCTCGGGGTGGATCCGGTGCCCGACGCGACCGCGGGCCGGCGCCGCATGGTCGGCATCCGCGCGGAGCTGGCGCTCGCCGGGATCGCGGTCGCCGGAGTCGTCGACTGCGACTGGACGGTCGGCGAGGGCTTCGCCGCGACCCGTGACTGGTTGACGCGGGGTGGCCGGGCGGAGGGTCTGATCTGCATGAACGACAGGCTGGCGATGGGCGCCTACCAGGCCCTCGCCGAGGCCGGCCTGCGCGTGCCGGACGACATCAGCGTCGTGTCCTTCGACGGCTCCGCCCTCGCGAGCTGGCTCCGACCGGAGCTGACGTCGGTGGAGCTGCCCTTCCCCGAGCTCGGCGCCCTGGCCGTGCGGCGCCTCCTGGACCCCGACGACCACGGAGGGACCGACTCGGTGCCGTTGTCCGTCCGGGCCGGCGGCTCGGTGCGCCGGCGGTGAGACGCTGCGGCGTTGTCGCCCGGTCCTCCGAAGCCCTACTGTGAGCGGCGTCACTTCACTACGGATCGTCCGGCACGTACCTGCCGGTGAAGGAGCAAGGAATGGCAAGCGTTCGGTTCGAGAAGGCACAACGGTGGTATCCCGGAGCTGATGAGCCCGCGGTCCCCGGCATCGACCTGGAGATCGAGGACGGCGAGTTCATGGTTCTCGTCGGGCCGTCGGGCTGCGGCAAGTCGACGACACTGCGGATGCTCGCAGGACTGGAAGAGGTCAACGAGGGCCACATCTACATCGGTGACCGCGACGTCACCAGTGTCCCCCCGAAGGATCGGGACATCGCGATGGTGTTCCAGAACTACGCGCTCTATCCCCACATGAGCGTCGCCGAGAACATGGCGTTCTCGCTCAAGATGGCCAAGGTGCCGACCGAGGAGCGGAAGAAGCGCGTGCAGGACGCCGCCAAGATCCTGGGCCTCGAGGAGTACCTCGACCGCAAGCCCAAGGCTCTCTCGGGCGGCCAGCGACAGCGGGTGGCCATGGGGCGGGCGATCGTGCGTCAGCCCCAGGTGTTCTGCATGGACGAGCCGCTGTCCAACCTCGACGCCAAGATGCGCGTCCACACCCGGACCGACATCGCCAAGCTGCAGCAGGACCTCGGCGTGACCACGGTCTACGTGACCCACGACCAGGTGGAGGCGATGACCATGGGCGACCGCGTGGCGGTCATGGAGAAGGGCTACCTCCAGCAGGTCGACACTCCTCTCCGCCTCTACGACCGGCCGAGGAACCTCTTCGTGGCGAGCTTCATCGGGTCCCCGCAGATGAACCTGCTCGAGGGCGTGGCCGTCGACGGCAAGGTCAGTGTCGGCGGCTTCGAGGTGCCGGTGGACCCGACGGCCGAGCGCCGTATGAGCGGCCGGGTGACGGTGGGGGTGAGGCCGGAGAACTGGCGCATCGTGACGGCCGCCGAGGGCGGTCTTCCCGTCGACGTGACCGTCATCGAGGAGCTGGGTGCCGACAGCTTCGTCTACGGCACGTGCGACGTCGAGGGGGTGCCCTCCAACGTGATCGTGCGGGTCAGCGGCCGCCACCACCCGCGCAAGGGCGAGGTCCTCTACGTCACCACGGACCCCCAGCACGTCCACGTGTTCGACACCGACTCCGGGGAACGCCTCTCGGACTAGGTGAGGACGCTGGTGTCGGTCCCCGGGAGCACGGCTCCCGGGGGCCGACGCTCCCGGGCCGCGGCTCAGACGTAGACCGCGAGGCGGTGGAGGGTGGCGGCGCCCTCGTGCGCCGCGACAGCGAGCCCCGTGCTCGAGCCCCCGGGGAAGACCTGGTCGGTGAGCACCCGTTCCCCGTCCCCGATGAACGCCTCGACGGACGAGAGGTCGACGACGACCTCGAGGCGCAGCGGGCCGTCGGTGGGCGGGGCGGGCGCGGTGTGGACGGCCGCGAACTGCGGATGGAAGGCGGTCGCGCCGGCCGTGGTCCGGTCGATCCCGACGAGGCCGGCCGTCCAGTCCACCCACACGACGGTCCGCTCGCCCGGCCCGACTCTCACGTGCAGCTCGAAGCGTCCCGACGTCCCGGGCTCGACCTCGGCGACCAGGCGACAGGCCGTCGCCTCGACGGGGAGCCGGACGACGCCGGCGAGCTCGGTGTCCGTGACCTCGTGGACCAGCAGGCCCTGCCGCACGACCGGATGCTGGACCAGCGTGAGCGTGTCGCCGCGGCGACGCAGCGTCAACCGGCGCGCCACGGTCATCGAGCCGCGGAAGTCGGTGGCGGGGACCCGGTCGGCGTACAGCCAGTTGCTCATCCACGCCTGCACGACAGGCATCACCCCGGGCGAGCCGGAGTAGGAGACGGCGGCGTAGAAGTCGGCTCCGTGGTCCATCCACATCGCCCTCTGCGTGGACCGGAAGCGGTCGCCCTCCAGCGTGCCCACGAAGTACTGCGTGCCACAACCCCCGGCGGGAGCGCCGGCCAGCACGCTCACCAGGAGCACGTGGGCGTAGGCGTCCGTGCCCTCGACAGGCACCCGGACCAGGTCGGGGCACTCCCACACGCCGTCGGCGGACCCCTCGGGTCCGAAGCTCGCTGCGTGCTCCCAGTGCAGGAGGTCGGACGAGCGGTAGGTCTCCACCGTCCGTTCGTCCGCGAGCACCAGCACCATCAGCCACCGGTCGTCCTGCCGGATCACCTTCGGGTCGCGGAACGCGGTCGAGCCGATGTCCAGGACGGGGTTGCTCGCGTGGGGCTCCCAGGTCCGCCCGTCATCGACGCTGTGCGCGAGGTGCTGGCTCTGGCGTCCCGTCGTCGTGTCCCGGCTCGTGAAGAGCGCCACGAGCGGACCGGTCCCGCCGGTGCCGAGGCCGGAGCTGTTGGCGACGTCGTGGACGACGCTCCCGGACCACATGTGCTCGGCCTCCGTGCTGGGCAGGGCCACCGGGAGCTCGCTCCACTCCACCAGGTCCGTGCTGACCGCGTGACCCCAGGACATCGGCCCCCAGACGATCGTGTCCGGCGAGTGCTGGAAGAACAGGTGGTACTCGCCTTCGTGGTGGACGAGGCCGTTGGGGTCGTTCAGCCATCCACGGCGCGGGGTGAAGTGGTCACGGGGCCTACCAGGTGGACGCCGGTCCGGGAAGGTGCTCACGACGCGTCAGCGTACGGCTCGGGGTGAGGCGCGGGTCCGCCCTTCTGGTCATACTCTGCGTGTGACCCGTTCCGAGACCGGCTTCGAGAGCAGGCTCCGGGAAGGCAGGCGCGACCTGCTCGCCACCCTCGAGAAGGTCTACGGCCCCGGTCCGGGAACCGACGTCGTGGAGCGGCTGGTCGCGCTCGCACGCGCTGCGCACGCGGCACGTCCCGACGACCTGCGCGAGCTCGACGAGCGCCGCATCCGTGAACCCGACTGGTTCCAGCGCCCGGAGATGATCGGGTACGCCGCCTACGCCGAACGCTTCGGCGGCACCCTGGCGGGCGTGGGGGAGCGGGCGTCGTACCTGCGGGACCTCGGCATCGGCTACCTCCACCTCATGCCGCTGCTGACGCCGCGTCCGGCTCCCAACGACGGCGGGTACGCGGTGATGGACTACCGGTCCGTGCGCGCCGACCTCGGGACCACCGACGACCTGCGCGCGCTCACGACCACGTTGCGGGAGCACGGCATCAGCCTGTGCCTGGACCTGGTGCTCAACCACGTGGCTCGCGAGCACGCGTGGGCTGTCGCCGCCCGGGCCGGCGACGAGGAGAAGCGCGCGTACTTCCACGTCCATGCCGACCGGGAGGTGCCGGACGCCTTCGAGGCGACGCTGCCGGAGGTCTTCCCGGACTTCGCCCCGGGCAACTTCACGTGGGACGACGAGCTGGCCGGCTGGGTGTGGACGACCTTCAACGACTACCAGTGGGACGTCGACTGGTCGAACCCGGCGGTGCTGTGCGAGTACGCCGACATCATCCTGGCGCTGGCGAACCTCGGTGTGGAGGTCTTCCGCCTCGACGCGATCGCGTTCCTGTGGAAGCGGCTGGGCACGAGCTGCCAGAACGAGCCGGAGGTCCACGAGCTCACGCGCGCCCTGCGCACGGTGGCGCGGATCGCGGCTCCCGCGGTCCTCTTCAAGGCGGAGGCGATCGTCGGGCCCGCTGATCTTCCGGCCTACCTCGGGGTCGGGCACCACGCCGGCCGGGTGAGCGACCTGGCCTACCACAACAGCCTGATGGTGCAGATCTGGTCGATGCTCGCCTCAGGCGACGCCCGGCTGGCCGCGTACGCGCTGCAGCAGCTTCCCCCACCGCCCGCGACCACCGCATGGGTCACCTACGCCCGGTGCCACGACGACATCGGCTGGGCCATCGCCGACGACGACGCCCGCGCTGTCGGCCTCGACCCCGCGGCCCATCGCCGGTTCCTGTCCGACTGGTACTCCGGGACGCACCCGGGGACCTGGGCGCGGGGGTTGGTGTTCCAGGAGAACGCCGCCACCGGCGACCGCCGCATCTCCGGCTCCCTCGCCTCGCTCGCCGGCGCCGAGGCGGGCGACCCGGGTGCCGTGGCGCGCATCCTGCTGGCGCACGTGCTCGTCCTCGGCTTCGGCGGGCTGCCCGTCCTGTGGATGGGCGACGAGATCGGGCTCGTCGATGACCCCGAGTGGGCGGCCGACCCGGCGCACGCCGCCGACAACCGGTGGGCGCACCGGCCGCGGATGCCGTGGGACGTCGTGCACTCCGGACAGGACCCGGACGGCGTCGCGGCCGGGCTCCGGCACCTCCTCGCCGTGAGGCGGGGCCTCCCGCACCTGCACGCCGCCACGCCGACCGAGGTGTGGGACCCGAGGGACCCACGGGTGCTGCTGGTGGTGCGCAGGCACCCCGCCGGGCCGCTGCTCGCCGCCCACAACGTCTCGTCCGAGGAGGCCTGGGTCGCGGCGGACGTGCTGCACTGGCTCGGCCTGCACACCGCCGGCCTCCGCGACGCGTTGTCGGGCTGCGCTCCCGTGCTGCACGACGGCGCGGTCGCCCTGGCGCCGTACGCCGCGGCGTGGCTGCACGACAGCGACCGGACCCCGGAGGCTCAGCCTCCGGGATCCGGTCGTGGGGTCGACTGACTCAGAGCCGGGTGGAGCCGCCGGTGGTCCCGCCCTCGCGCTCGGACGCGGACTCGGCGGCCCCCCAGGTCGTGCTGGTCTCCGGGTCCCGGTCGGCGTCGCGGTCGGTGTCCCGGGAGGTGTCGCGGTCGACGGTCCCGGTCGAGCCCTCGGTGTCGCCGGCGTCGTGCACGTGGTCCTGCGCCTGGGCCGCGCGCTCCGTCTTGGCCGTCGTCTCACGCGCGCCGACGTAGGTCCCGGCCCGGTCGTGGTCCATCGTCAGGTTCTCGCCGGTGCTCGGGTCGAAGAGCTGGATCTTGCGGGCGTCGACCCAGATCCGCGCCTCGTCGCCCTCACGGATCCGGCTGGCCCCGTCGAGCGAGATCACCAGCTGGGTGCGCATCGACTCACCGTCGAGGTCGCGCTCGAGCTGCGTCAGCTGCTCCTGCACCTCGGGCGGTGCCTCGAACGGCACGTAGGCGTAGGCCTCGTTGCCGAGCCACTCCACCACGTCCACCCGGGCCTGGAACGTCGCCTCGTCGCTGACCTTGTCGGCGTCCACGACGGAGGCGTCCTCGAAGTGCTCCGGCCGGATGCCCGCGATGAGCAGGCCCTTGCCCTGGGCCCTGGCCGCCTTCTCGGCCGGGATCCTGACCCGGCCGAAGGGCAGCTCGACGAAGTCACCGTCGACCTTCGCCGGCACGAAGTTCATCGGGGGGGAGCCGATGAAGCCCGCGACGAAGAGGTTGGCGGGGTTCTCGTAGAGCTCGCGCGGCGTCGCCAGCTGCTGGAGCACGCCCCGCTTCAGCACCGCGACCCGGTCGCCGAGGGTCATCGCCTCGGTCTGGTCGTGGGTGACGTAGACCGTGGTGATGCCGAGCCGCTTCTGCAGCCGGGAGATCTCGGTGCGCATCTGGCCCCGGAGCTTGGCGTCGAGGTTGGACAGCGGCTCGTCGAAGAGGAACGCCTGTGCCTCGCGGACGATCGCGCGCCCCATCGCCACGCGCTGACGCTGACCGCCCGAGAGGTTGCCGGGCTTGCGCTCGAGGTGCTCGTCGAGCTCGAGGGTCTTCGACGCCTCGCGCACCTTCTTGTCGACGTCGCCGTCGGAGGCCCCCGCGAGGCGGAGCGGGAACGCGATGTTCTCGTAGACCGTGAGGTGGGGGTAGAGGGCGTAGTTCTGGAACACCATCGCGAGGTTGCGGTCGCGCGGCGCGAGGTCGTTCACCTTCTTGCCGCCGATCACCATGTCGCCCGAGCTGATGTCCTCCAGCCCCACGATCATCCGCAGGAGCGTCGACTTCCCGCAGCCCGACGGGCCGACGAGGATCAGGAACTCCCCGTCGGCGACGTCGATGCTCACGTCGTTGACGGCCGGGAAGCCGTCGCCGTACTTCTTGACGATGTTCTTCATCTCGATGGCGGCCATCAGAGGTTCACCCCTTCACTGCGCCGGAGGTGAGGCCGGCGACGATCTTGCGCTGGAACAGCAGGACGATGACGATGATCGGGATCGTCGAGACGACGGCCCCTGCGGCCAGCAGCGACGCCGGTCGGTTGAACGGGTCGGAGCCCACGAAGAACGACAGCGCCGCCGGGATCGGCCTCGCCCGCTCCGTCGAGGTGAGCGAGATGCCGAAGACGAAGTCGTTCCACGCGAAGAAGAACGTCAGGATCGCGGCGGTGAAGACACCCGGCGCGGCCAGCGGGACGATCACCTTGCGGAAGGCCTGCCAGGAGGTGGCGCCGTCGACCTGGGCCGCCTGCTCCATCTCCCACGGGATCTCCCGGAAGAACGCGGAGAGCGTCCAGATCGCCAGCGGCAGCGTGAACGACATGTAGGGGATGATCAGGCCGGGCCAGGTGTCGTAGATGTTGAACGTGCGCCACATGTCGAACAGCGGGCCCACCAGCGAGACGACCGGGAACATCGCGATCACCAGCGCCAACGTCAGCACGAACCGCTTGCCGGTGAACTCCAGCCGGGCGATGGCGTACGCCGCCAGGGTCGCGATGACGACCGAGAGCAGCGTGGCGATGAGCGAGATGCCGATGGAGTTGAAGATCGCCCGGCGGAACTGCTCGTCGGCGAGGACGTCGGCGTAGTTCTGGAAGCCGGCGCCGCCGCCGTCGCTCGGGAGGAACCCCGGGCTGCCGTTGGTGATGGCCTCCTGGCTCTTGAACGACAGCGCGATGATCCAGGCCACGGGCAGCAGGCACCACAGCAGGATGAGCACGGCGCCGATGACCACGCCGATCTTGTTCTTGCCGGACATGTCAGCCCTCCTGCCTGGCAGCGGCCAGGTCGACGCGGAAGATCTTCACGATGAGGAACGCGATGAGCAGCACCGAGAGGAACAGCAGCACCGACAGTGCGGAGCCGATGCCCAGCTGGAACTGCTCGATCACCTGCCGGTAGGTCAGGAACGACACCGACTCCGTGCCCTGCGCGCCGGCCGTCATCACGAAGATGTTGTCGAAGATGCGGTAGGCGTCGAGCGCGCGGAAGAGGACCGCCACCATGATCGCCGAGCGCATGTTCGGCAGGATCACCTTCCACAGCCGCTGCCACCACGTCGCCCCGTCGACCTTCGCCGCCTCGAGCATGTCCTCGGAGACCTGGGCGAGCCCGGCGAGGAGCAGCAGCGACATGAACGGGGTGGTCTTCCAGATCTCGGAGACCATGATCGCGATCATCGAGCTGCCGTACTCGCCGAACCAGTTGAAGTCGTTGCCGATGAACGGCAGCCACCCGTTGACGAAGCCGTTGGAGTTGCTGAAGGCGAACTGCCAGGCGAACCCGGAGACCACGGTGATGATGCCGTAGGGGATGAGGATCGAGGTGCGGATCACGCCGCGGGCGAAGATCACGCGGTGCATGACCATGGCGAAGATGAAGCCGATCACGAGCTCCACGGCGACCGTGATCACCATGATCAGCACGGTGTTGCCGGTGTCGCGCCAGAACAACGGGTCGCTCAGCGCGGTCAGGTAGTTGGAGAGACCGACGAACTCCCGTTCCTCCGGCACGGTGAGGCTGTAGTTGAAGAGGCTGAGGTAGAGCGCCCGCAGCATCGGGAACGCCGTGACCAGCAGCATGAGGAAGATGGCGGGGGCCACCAGCTTCATGCCGAGGCTGTTCTCCGCCTTGGACCTGTCACTGGCCGCGACCTTCTGGGCCTTCTTGACGTCCCGCTTGTCGTCGGGCGCGACGTAGGTGGTGGTCACAGCAGGCTCCTTCCTGCCAGCACGTCGGCGAGGAACTCCGCCGACTCCTTGGGCGTCGAGTCGGGGTCGACCGACGTGGGGGAGTGCCACACGGACTGCACAGCGCTCGAGATCTGGCTGTAGAAGGGGCTCTTGGGCCGCGGCCCGCCCTCGTCGACGCTGGTGCGGTAGAGGTCGAGGAGGTCCTCGGGGAACTCGCCGCTGGCCCCCACCTCGTCGTACGCCGCGTTGGTCGAGGGCATCAGCCCGTCGTTGATCGCGAGGTCGACCTGCGCCTCGGTGGAGGTGATGCACTCGGCCGCCTCCATCGCCTCCTCGGGGTTCTCCGAGTAGGCGCCGATCCCGATGTCGATGCCGCCGATGGGCGGCTTGGACGGCTCGCCCTCCACGGTCGCGGGGTAGCGCGCCCAGCCGAGGTCCTTGAACTCCTCCTCGTCGGCGGGCCCGCCCGGCTTGCCGACGAGGCCCTTGTAGTTGGCGTAGACGAAGGTCCAGTTGGTCATGAACTCGCCGGGGCCCTCCTCGGGGAACATCTGCCCGAGGCTGGTGCCCTCGTTGGACACCGTGAAGTCGGCCTGCGCGGCCTTGCTGTCGGCGAGCTTCTGGATGACCTCCGCGGCCTTGCGACCGGCGTCGCTGTCGAGCTCGACCTTGGCGTCGCGGCCGGCCTCGGTCTCGCTGACGATCTGGCCGCCGGCACCCTGGACGAGGGAGTTGATCCACACGACGTAGGCCTCGTACTTGTTGGCCTGGACGCCGACGGTGCCGCCCTCGGAGTCGGCGGCCTCGATGACCTGGTCCCAGGTGACGGGCTGGGTCATGTCGAGCCCGGCCGCCTCCGCGAGGGACTTGCGGTACCAGAGGACCTGCGTGTTGGCCCACAGCGGGACGGCGTAGACCTTGTCGTCCCAGAGGACGGTCTCGGCGGCACCCTCGAGGTACTCGCCACCGGTGATCGCCTCGGCCAGGTCCCCCTCGACCTCGGCGAGCCAGCCGGCGTTGGCGAACTCCGCCACGAAGACCGGGTCGAGGTTCATCAGGTCGGTCGAGGAGTCCTGCGCCGCGAGGCGGCGGGCGAGCTGGGTCCGCTGGTCCGTCGCGCTGGCCGGGAGGAGCTGGACCGCGATCTCGTAGTCCTTGCCCTCGCTGCACGTCGCGGCGTACTCCTTGAAGGTGTCGACCCCGTCGGGGTTGACGTACCAGTTGAGCGTCGGCTTGCCGGAGTCCCCGCTGCAGGCGCTCAGCAGGCTGCCGCTGAGGGCGAGCACCGCGACCGTCGCCACGCCCCGTCTGGCTCCTGGCCGTCCCCGCTGTCGGGTCGACGATCGTCGTGCCATCCGCGTGCCTCCTCAGCTGTGACTGGCTGTGACTCAGGCCACTGGTCCAGTAACTGGTCTAGTGCCCTACCGTGTCCCTTGGCAACAAGGTTCACACCCTTTGGACGAGCGAGCTGAGCAGGGGTTCGATGACGGTCTGGCGCGCCCCCGGCAGGATCAACGTGGTCGGTGAGCACACCGACTACAACGACGGCTTCGTGCTGCCCTTCGCGCTCGAGGTCGGGTGCACCGCCACGGTCGAGGACGCGACCGAGGACTGGTCGGTGCGCTCGGCCCAGCAGGACGAGCCGGTCGTCGTACGACGCGGCGGGCTCGCCGGTGCCGGGGAGGTGCCGGAGTGGTCGCGCTACGTCCTCGGCGCGCTGTGGCTGCTCACCGACCGCGGGGTCGACGTCCCACCGCTGGAGGTCGTGGTGGACGCCGACGTCCCCACCGGTGCGGGCCTGTCGTCCTCGGCCGCCCTGGTCTGCTCGGTCGCCGGTGCCCTCGACGACCACCTCGGCCTCGGTCTCGACGACGACGCGCTCTTCGCGCTGACCCGCGACGTCGAGAACGACGCGGTGGGCGCGCCCACGGGGGGCATGGACCAGCTGGTGAGCCTGCGGGGACGCGAGGGCCACGTCCTGCTCTGCGACATGCGCGACCACACCACGACGCTGGTGCCGCTCGACCTGGCTGCTGCCGGGCTGGCGCTGCTGGTGGTGGACACCAGGGCACCGCACCGCCACTCCGACGGCGAGTACGGCGCCCGCCGCCGCGGCTGCGAGGAGGCGGCCCGGCTGCTCGGCGTGCCGGCGCTGCGGGACGTGTCGTCCGACGACCTCGACGACGCCCTCGGCCGGCTCGAGGACGACGAGCACCGTCGCTACGTCCGGCACGTCGTGACCGAGAACGCCCGGGTGCTGGAGGTCTCCCGTCACCTCGAGGCCGGTCGCGTGGGAGACACCGGGCCGCTCCTCACCGCCTCGCACGCGTCGATGCGCGACGACTTCCGGATCACCGTCCCCGAGGTCGACACCGCGGTCGAGGCGCTCCTGGCATCCGGCGCGCTCGGGGCCAGGATGACCGGCGGGGGGTTCGGTGGCTGCGTGATCGGCCTCGTGCCGGAGGACGGCGTCGACGCCGCGGCCGACGGCGTACGACGCGCCTTCTCCGACGCGGGGTTCGGCGAGCCCGACTGGTTCACCGCCACGCCCCAGGCCGGGGCGCGACGGCTCTAGCCGTTCAGGCTCGGTCGGCGGTCCGCCGGATCGCCTCGACGAAGGTCGCGAAGAGCGCGGGCGGCAGGTCGTGCCCCATCCCGTCGACGAGCACGAGCTCGGCGCCGGGGATCGCCGCGGCCGTCGCGCGGCCGCCGCTGACGTGCACCATCCTGTCGTCCAGCCCGTGCAGGACCAGCGCCGGGAGGCGCAGGCTGCGCAGCCGGCCGGTGCGGTCGGGCTGGGTGAGGATCGCCATGATCTGGCGCATCACGCCGCTGGAGCTGACGCCCCGCTCGAACGTCTCGAGCGCACGCGTCCGCAGCACCTCCGGGTCGTTCGGGTAGGCCGGCGACCCGATCATCGCCCACGTGACGAGGCTGTCCTCGATGAAGGAGTCGACGCCGCGCCGCCGCGGCGCGATGAGCCGGGGGAGCAGGGTGGGGCTCTGCCAGCCGACGGTGCGCCGGCCCGTCGTCGACATGATGCTGGTGAGCGAGCGCACCCGGGCGGGGTGCTCGATCGCGACGGTCTGCGCGATCATGCCGCCCATCGAGATCCCCACGACGTGGGCCGAGTCGATGCCGAGGTGGTCGAGCAGCCCGACGGCGTCGGCGGCCAGGTCGCTCATCGTGTACGGCGCGGGGCCGCGGCCCGTGGTGAAGGCGCGGACGAGGTGGTCGCGGCGGACGCGGGCCCGCAGCCGCGAGGACCGGCCGGTGTCGCGGTTGTCGTAGCGGATGACGTGGAACCCCGCCTCGGCGAGCTGCTCGCAGAGCTCCTCGTCCCACCAGGTCATCGGGCCGCTCAGGCCCATGACCAGGAGCAGCGGGTCGTCGGTGGGGTCGCCGAAGGTCTGGTAGCACAGCTCCACGTCGGGTGCGACGGGTGCGAACAGCTCCTCGGAGACGTCGATGCTGCGGCGTCCGGCGCGACCCGAGGCACGACTGACCTGGCTGTCGGGGGTGCTCATCCCCCTATTGAACGTGCCTGCATCCCCCACCGGCACAGCCCTCTGGGCTAAGTTCCGCAATTGTGACGGACCGCACAGTGGCGGCATTCCTGACTCCGGAGGGCTTCGCACAGCCCGGGGTCGGGGCCGTGCTGCGCGAGCGCGCGGTCGTGCGCGAGGCAGGCCACTACGCCCTGGCAGCCCTGTCGGAGCGCGGCACGCGGCGCCGTACGCCGTACGCCGGCACCCTCCCGCCGCGCACCGGTGACCCCGTGCTGCTGGTCCCGGGCTTCCTGGCGGGCGACGGCAGCCTGCGGCTGATGAGCGCGGCGCTGCGGCGGCAGGGGTTCCGCACGTACCGCTCCCACGTGCACGCCAACATCGGGTGCACGCTCGCCGCCGCCCGCCAGCTCGAGGAGCGCCTCGAGGAGATCTCCCAGCGGCGCGGCTCGCGGGTGCGCGTCGTGGGGCACAGCCTCGGGGGCATGCTCGCCCGGGGCGTGGCGGCCCGGCGCCCCGATCTCGTCTCGGCGATCGTCACGCTCGGCAGCCCGGTGCTCGCGCCCGGGGCGCACCACGTCAGCCTCGCCCGCAGCGTCGAGCTGCTGGTCCGGCTGAGCCGGGCCGGTGTCCGGGGCCTGATGGCCGAGGACTGCGTCGCGGGGGAGTGTGCGCGCGAGAGCTTCGCCCAGGCGCGGGCCGAGATGCCGGCCGGCGTGGACTTCACCGCGATCTACAGCCGCCTCGACGGCATCGTGGACTGGCGGGCGTGCCTCGACCCCGCGGCCGTGCCGGTCGAGGTGGCCGCCTCCCACACCGGGATGGCCTTCCACCCGGCGGTCATCGCCGCGGTCGCGGCCGCGCTGCGGGCCGGCAGCAGCTCAGTGCTCGAAGTCGATCGAGGCGAAAGCGCGTAGCTTCGACAGCTGGTGCTCCGCGGTGATCGAGCGGATGGTGCCGCTGCGCGACCGCATCACCAGGGAGTGGGTGGTGGCGTGGTCACCGCGGTAGCGCACGCCACGCATCAGCTCGCCGTCGGTGATGCCGGTGGCGACGAAGAAGCAGTCGTCACCGGTGACGAGCTCGTCGGTGTGGAGGACGTTGTCGGGGTCGAGGTCGTGACCGGCGTCGAGCGCTCGCTGCCTCTCGTCGTCGTCCTGGGGCCACAGGCGGCCCTGGATGGTGCCGCCGATGCACTTCATCGCGCACGCCGCGATGATCCCCTCCGGGGTGCCGCCGATGCCCAGCAGCAGGTCGATGCCGGTGTCGGGGCGAGCCGCCATGACGGCGCCCGCGACGTCGCCGTCGGTGATGAACTTGATGCGCGCGCCGGTGGCGCGGATCTCCTCGGCGAGCTGGGCGTGGCGCGGGCGGTCGAGCAGCACCACGGTCACGTCGGAGGGCGAGCTGCCCTTGGCCTTGGCGACGCGCTGGACGTTCTCCGCCACGGGCAGCCGGATGTCCACGACGTCGGCGGCCTCCGGCCCGGTCACGAGCTTCTCCATGTAGAACACCGCGCTCGGGTCGTACATCGACCCCCGCGGGGAGACGGCCAGGACGGAGATCGCGTTGTTCATCCCCTTGGCGGTCAGCGTCGTGCCGTCGATCGGGTCGACGGCCACGTCGCAGAGCGGGCCGGTGCCGTCGCCGACCTCCTCGCCGTTGTAGAGCATCGGGGCGTTGTCCTTCTCGCCCTCACCGATCACGACGGTGCCGCGCATCCCGATGGTCGAGATCATCACCCGCATCGCGTTGACGGCGACGCCGTCGGCGTCGTTCTTGTCACCGCGCCCGACCCAGCGCCCCGCGGCCATGGCCGCGGCCTCGGTGACGCGCACCAGCTCGAGGGCGAGGTTGCGATCGGGCTTGGTGGTGGGGCTCATGGCCGCATCGTATCGGCGGCGTAGCGGCGCACGGCGGTGGCCTTGACCGAGAGCCACACCTCGCGACCGGGCTCGAGACCGAGCTCCGCGGCGGCCCCCGGGGTGACGTCGGCGAGCAGGTCCTGCTCGGCGTGCACCAGCAGCCGTACGGCGTCGCCGTGCGGCGTCATGCTCGCGACCGGGCCGTGCCAGCGCAGGCGCGACGAGCCCTGCGGCTCGCGCGGGGAGACCACGACCGCGTCGGGCCGGAAGGCGACGAGGTCGTCCCCGGCCGTCACGACGTTGAGCCCGACCAGCCGGGCGACGTGGCGGGTGCGGGGGTGCGCCGAGACGTCCGCGGGCGTCCCCGCCTGTGCGACCCGTCCCTCGTCGAGCACGACCACGCGGTCGGCGAGGGTCAGGGCGTCGATGGCGTCGTGGGTGACCAGCAGCGTGACCCCGGCGAAGTCGCGCAGGTGGCGGGCCAGCTCGACGCGCAGCGCCGCCGCGACACCGACGTCGAGCCCGGCGAAGGGCTCGTCGAGGAGCAGCACCTCCGGCTCGGTCGCGAGGGCACGCGCGATCGCGACGCGCTGCGCCTGCCCGCCGCTGAGGCGGTCGGGCCGGCGGTCGGCGAGGTCGGCCAGGCCGAACCGGGCGAGCCACTCGTGTGCCGTCCGCTCGGCGTCGCGCCTGCTGCGGCCCCTCGCGCGCGGACCGAACGCGACGTTCTGCAGGGCGGTGAGGTGGGGGAACAGGCTGCGGTCCTGGACGACGTACCCCACCCGGCGGGCGGGCACGGGGAGGTGGGTCCAGTCGGTGGCACCGACGCGGACCGCGCCCGGCTCCACCCCCGCCACGGCCTGGAGGACGCTGGACTTGCCGGCTCCGTTCGGCCCGATCAGCACGACCACCTCGCCGGCGGCCGCCTCGAGCTCGGCGCGCACCCGTCCGGGCAGGTCGACGTCGACGCGCAGCCCGTCCGTCACCGCGCCACCGCCCATCGCTCCCGGAGCAGGACCAGGACGCCGACCGACAGCACGAGCAGGACGAGGCTGAGGGTGCGGGCGACCTCCGGCTGGGAGTTGAGGGCGACGTAGATGAGGCTCGGCATCGTCTGGGTGGTTCCGGGGTAGTTGCCCGCGAAGGTGATGGTCGCGCCGAACTCGCCGAGACTGCGAGCCCAGGCCAGCGCGCTGCCCGCGAGGATGCCGGGGAGCGCGAGGGGCAGGGTGACCCGGCGGAACGTCGTCCAGCGGTCCGCGCCGAGCGTCGCCGCGACGACGTCGTACGACGCCCCGTGCGTGCGCAGGGCGCCCTCGACGGCCAGGACGTAGAACGGCATCGAGACGAAGGTGTGTGCCAGCACCACACCTGCGGTCGTGTAGGGGATGGTGAACGGCAGGTGCTGGCCGATGACGCCGCTGCGCCCCAGCGCGGTGACCAGGGCGACGCCGGCGACGACCGGCGGCAGCACGAGCGGCACGAGGACGAGCGCCCGGAGGACCCGGCGCCCGCGGAAGTCGACGCGCGCGAGGAGCCACGCGAGCGGGGTGCCGAGCAGCACGCACGCGACGACGGTGAGCAGGCTGGTGAGCCCCGTGATCAGGAGGGCGTCCTGCACCGCCTCGGAGGCGACGTGCCCGGGCAGCGTGCGCCACGGGGTGTCGAGGACGAGCGTGAGGAGCGGGACGACGAGCAGGGTCGTCGCGACCAGCGCAGGGAGGACCAGGACCGCGGGGACGCGACCGAGGCGGGGACCCGTCACTCGGCGGTGGCCGGACCGAAGCCGGCCTCCTCGAGGAGCTGCCGACCGTCCTCGGCGAGGACCAGCTCGACGAACTCCGCGGCCAGGTCGGCGCGGTCGCCGGCCGCCCGCAGCGGCGCGACGACGTAGGTCGTGGCGAGGTCGTCGGCCTCCGGGACCGGGACCTCGGTGACGTCGTCGCCGGCAGCGGCCGCGTCGGTGCGGTAGACGAGCCCGGCGTCGGCCTCGCCCTGGGTGACGCGGGCGAGGACCGCCTTGACGTCGACCTCCTCGCTCGCCGGTGCGGCACTGATGTCCGCCTCCGCCAGCAGCTGCGCGGAGAGGGCGCCGCACGGGGCGGTGGGGGCGCACACGACGTACTCGACGTCGGCGGAGGCGAGGTCGGCGAGGGCCCCGATGCCGGCCGGGTTGTCGGGCGGCGTGACCAGGGTCAGGGTGTTGGTGGCGAAGGGCTCCGCGCCGTCGGCCAGCGAGTCCGCGTCGGCGGCGACCTGCATCGACGTCTCGTCGGCCGTGGCGAGGACGTCGCCGGGAGCGCCGTCGTTGACCTGCTCGGCGAGGGCCGTCGAGGAGCCGAGGACCAGCTCGACCTCGACGCCCTCGTGCTCGGCCTCGAACTCCTCGGCCAGGGCGGTGAAGGTCTCGGTCAGGCTGGCTGCCGCCAGCACGGTCAGGGTCTCTCCACCCGCCGTCCCGCCGTCTCCCTCCTCGGCGCCGCACGCGACGAGCGCGACGAGCAGGACGAGGGCAGCAAGAGCGCGGTTCACGGGACCTCCACGACGACGTTGGTGGACTTGACGCTGGCGATGGCGCGGACGCCGGGCTCGAGACCGAGCTCCGCGGCCGCATCGCTGCTCATCAGCGACACCACGCGGTAGGGGCCGCAGATCATCTCCACCTGGGCCATCACCTCGTCGCTCTTCACCCGCGTGACGATCCCGCTCATCCGGTTGCGCGCGCTGACGTGGCCCGCCCGGGTGCGGTCGCGCTCGTGCTGCTCGGCCTGCTCGGCGAGCTGCTCGGCGAGGGCCGCGAGGTCAGCGCCCGCGACGACGGCCCGGCCGTCGGCGGTGTGGCTGGCCAGGCGGCCGGCCTCGACCCAGCGTCGTACGGTGTCGTCGCTGACGGCGAGGAGCTCGGCTGCCTCCGCGATCCGGTAGGTGTGCACGCGTCCATTGTTCCGCACGTGCGGTCATTCCGGCCAGTTGGCACCGCATCTGCGGCAGGAGCCGGGCCGCCTCGCTGTCTCGCGGACCACTTGGGAGGATGGGGCCGTGAGCCAGCAGCCCAGCCGTCGCTACCAGCGGTCCTTCCCGGCGCTGGTCGGCGCGATGCTGGTGACGGTCGCGTTCGTCCTGGTGTTCGTGGGCTGGCGCGCGCTCTTCCGGTCGGACGTCGACATCGAGCCGGCGCCCGTCGAGTGGACGGAGAGCGTCGAGCTGGCCGACGAGGCCGGGCTCCCCGTCGTACGGCCCCGTGCCTTGCCGGAGGGCTGGACCGCGACCAGCGTCGAGCTGCGGGCCGGCGACGACCCGCGGTGGGGGCTGGGCGTGCTGACCGACGACGAGCAGTTCATCGGCATCCGCCAGGAGGACAGCTCGGTCGAGGAGCTCGTCCGGACGTACGTCGACGAGGAGGCCGTCGCGGGGGAGGACGCCGCCGTCGCGTCCGACGTCACCGACACCTGGCAGACGTGGACCGACGAGGGCGGCGACCGGGGCTACTCGACCGAGCTCGGGGACGAGGCCGTGCTGGTCTACGGCTCCGCCCCGGCCGAGGACATCGAGGCCTACCTCCGGCTGCTGACGCAGGAGTGACCCTTGTCCCGGCCTGCCGGTGACCGCTACAGCCTGCCGGTGACCGCTACAGGGCGACGACGAGCACGCAGACCGCGAGCACGGCGGCCCCCAACCCGTGACCGTGCAGCACGGTCTTGGGGATCTGCTTCTCGGCGACCCGGACGTCGGCCGGGTCCGCCGCAGGTCGGTCGAGCGTCTCGCTCCCGAGCTCCGTCTTGAGGAACATCACGGTGCCACCGGCGATGGACAGCGCCACGACCGCCAGCGTGACCCAGGCGAAACGGTCGTCGCCGGTGAGCAGCTGTCCCACCCAGAGGCCGGCGGCGAGGAAGCCCAGCACGGCGTGCGAGAACACGAGCAGGTCGGGCAGCCGGCTGGCCCGGGCCGTGCTGTTCCTCGATCCCGCGGTCATCAGGGTGCCCATCTGGAACAGACCGCCCACGACCTGGATCACGAACAGCGCCATCACGAACTTCGTCATGGGGACCGGTACCCGCTCCGGCGTCCACGACCCGCAGACCCCGCGGAGCGCGGCCAACCGCGGCAACGAGCTCCGCTGTGGTTCGCAGCGCAGCCCGACGGGGCCTGCGTGCTCGACGATCGGAGACCACGGTGGACAGCCGTCTCGCCGCTCACCCCTGTGGAGATCGCGCCGGCGGCCTCGCTCCTGCTGGGCCTCGCCGTCGCCGTGTTCCTGATCGTGGGGGCAGCGAGTGGGCGCTTCGGTCGGGTTCGCGCCGGCGTCCTGGCCCTCGCCGCCGTCGCCGTCCCCGCGGCGGGTGTCGCCGCGGCGCTCTACTGCATCCCGAGGCTGGCCCGCCCGCGCCGGTCGCGCGCGTGTCGTAGGGCGTCTCCTCGGCTCGTGCGGCCGGCCGGCGCTCAGCCTGCGGCAGCATTCCTCCAGCGGTCCGCGGTGTCGCGGTCGAAGTAGCGGGTGAACCCGCAGCCCCATGCGATCGGTCGTTGCAACGGCGACCCGCCCCACCGTGCCTCGCCGCTCACCAGCAACCGTGAGCCGACGCCATAGGCGTACAGGGGGTCCGACGGGTCGGCTGGCCAGGTCGGTGGCTGCAGGTCGACCGTGACCGTGTCGCCCTGGCTGCCGGAGAACGACTCGAGGACCTCGAAGGTGACGCCCGGTAGATCCAGGTCCGCCTCGTCGCCGCGGTCGGAGACCGAGGAACCGATTGCGGTGACGATCCCGTCGAACGCGAATGCGCGGCCGGCAATGGCACCGGGGGTGTACTCCTCGACGCAGGAAGCGGCGCCGCCGTCCGGGAGCGGACCCCTGCGGCCGGCTGTCGGGCTGTGCTGCCCCTGCGGCTGAGGCTCGGGCCTGTCGCCCAGCGGCTGGACGTCCGAGACCACGTAGCACTCCTCGTCGTCCACGGCGTCCGGGAGCGGGTCGAGGGTGAGGGACCTGGGCAGCCCGTCGTCGTCCACCACGTAGTCGACGACGCCGCCCTCCGGTTCGGACTCGCCCATCAAGGCGAGATCGGTCAGGGTCGGGACCTCGGCCAGGCGGGGCTCGTAGGGGTAGCCCTTGTTGAGGTTTTCGACCACGGTGACCCGGTCGTCCCGCACGGTGACCCCGTAGTCGCCCAGCAGCCCTCGCTCCCCGCAGGACGAGGTCAGCACGAAGCGGTACGCGGGGGGCACGTCGGGAACAGCACCCGCTCGGCCCTGGGCGCCCGGCGACGGGTCCGTCGCCGACGTCGGGAGTCCCTGGCTCCCGCAGCCGGTCAGCAGCGCGCAGAGGGCAGCTGCGACGGCGACAGCTGGAGCGTGCATGCCGGTCGGACGGGGCTGCGGCTGGTCGGGTTCCGGCGGGCGCCGGGCCACGGCGGCAGGAGTTGAGCTCACGCCTGCGCTGCTGGCCCGATCACCGCGTGGGTGTCGGGCTCAGCAGGGCGGGAGGGGTTGTCGGTGCTCGCGGGTGCCGCCCGGACGGGGGCCCGGGCTCGGGCGTGCCGTCGGGCTCGGTCTCCGATGTGGTGTCGGGCTCGGTCTCGGGCGTGGGGTCGGGCCCGGTCGTGGGGTGGGTGGGTCGGTGGTGGCCCTGCTCCCGCCGGGCAGGGTCCACTCGTAGGACCCGTCGGGTCGGCGGTGGTAGGCGAACCCGGCGAAGGTCTTGGCGCGGTGGTGGCGCCGGCACAGGGGGGCGAGGTTCTCCATCGAGGTCTGGCCCGGGGGGCCACCCTCGTCGAGGGCGACGTAGGGGTCGATGTGGTCGAGGTCGCACCGCCCGGCGGGGCGTGCGCAGCGGGGGAACACGCAGACCGTGTCCCGCAGCCGCACCGCCTCGGCCATCGGGGCCGGCGGGTCATGGACATCGACCGCGGGGATCGCGTCCGGGTCCAGGACCGGGCGGACGGTGACGTTGTCCGCGCCGGCCAGCCACCGGGCGAGCTGGGTCAGCAGCACCGGCCCCAGCCGGTCCGACCGCGCCACCCCACCCCGGCCCGGCGCGTGCGGGTCCAGCAGCAGGTCACGGTCGGTGACGTGGAACACCACCGTCGCGTCGCGGCCCCGTCCGCCCGTGCCGGCACCACCGTGCCGAGTGAACAAGGTGGTGGGGGCGTACATCGCGTCCTCGGCGACACAGACCGCGGGGTCGGTGTCCGGGTCGGGCCGGTCCGGGTCCGCGGGGTCGACCGCGAGGAGGC
>CADCUM010000057.1 GCA_902805885.1 uncultured Nocardioides sp.
CAGCAGCACGCGCCCACGCGACATGGTGTCCAGCGCTGCGACCTCCTCCGCCATGCGGACCGGCGTCAGGTAGGCGTTGATGATCGGGCCGACGACGCCGATCTTGATCGACGACGTCCGTGCGGCGACGAAGGCCCCAGCCACGACCGGGTTGCCGAGCAGACCGATGGGGCCGTTGTGCTGCTCGCTCATGATGCCGCCGTCGAAGCCCAGCTCCTCGAGCTCGACGAAGGTCTGGAGCTGGCGTTCCAGGGCGCGTTGCCCCTCCACGCGGTCGTAGGCCGAGCTGGGGAGGTCGATGAAGTTCGACCCCCGCTTGCCGGCATGGGGCACCTTCGGGTAGGCGCCGTGCAGCATGACGTGGTACTCGCGCGTCGTCATGGTCTCAGTCCTCCGTGGTGGCGTGCCCGGACGCGTGCGAGGCGATGAGCCCAGCGAGCTCGTCCGGCGCTTCGATGGGCAGCGCGTGGGCGCTCTGACCGTCCGGTACGCGCAGCACTTCCAGGCGTGCGCCCGGCACCAGCTCGGCGTAGCGCGCGGCGCTGGACGGCCCGGTCAGCTGGTCGAGCTCCGGAGCGACGACGAGCGTGGGAGTCGCGACCCGGCCCAGTCGGCGTTCCAGCTGCCGGTCGAACCGGTTGGTCCAGGTCAGGAGGGCATGCGCTTGCGAGTCGACGTAGGCGTCGAGCCGGTCGTCGGGGAAGCCCTTGAGCTCCGTGAACTCGGTGTAGCGCTCGGCGCGGCCGTTGAAGAGCGCTTCCCCCAGCTGCTCGGGCGACAGCCGGAAGACGTCGATGAGCGGCTCGTCCGGGGCCCGCAGGCCGCTCGGGGCGATGAGGGTCAGCGACGCGAACCGGCGGGGGTAGACGGTGGCCAGGTGGGCAGCCAGGCGACCACCGAGGCCGTGGCCGACGAGGTGCACGCCATCGAGACCGAGCGTGTCGAGGAGCGCGTCGTAGTGCAGGACGTAGTCCAGGAAGCCCTCGAAGCGCGGGTCCTGCGGAGTGTCACCGAAGCCAGGGTGCTCGGGTGCGAGGACGTCGAAGCGCTGAGCGAGAGCGGCCTGGAACGGCAGCCACTGGCGGGTGAACCAGACGTCGTGCAGGTAGAGCAGCGGCTGGCCGGAGCCGTCGCGGCGAAGGGCCACGCTCAGCCCTCCCACTGACGAGGTGTCCGGGTCGCGTCGGTGCGCCCAGTCGGGAGTGGCAGGTGCGGGGCTGCTCAACGGGTCCTCCGGGATCGTGTGTGACGTTCGATTGTGCAAGCACCGTGACCGATAAACGGTACGGGGGGAGCGCAGCCCCGGGGGCTCGAGCGTGCGGGACCTGGAGCCCGGCAGCCGGCCGGCCTGCGTCAGCGCGCTGGCCGGCCGACCCACGAGCCCACGGCTCAGCCGATGATCTTGGCCCAGGTGAGGGAGCGCAGCTCGACCCGCCGCCCCCACTCCACGAAGGACGGGACGAGCTCCAGGTTCGCGAGGGCGTGTTCTGCGTCGGCGCGGTCCACCCAGGACCACACGTCGACCCACTCGCCGTCCTCCGCCTCGGACAGGGTCGCGGAGAACCGGTCGCCGAAGAGGACGCGGTACTCCTCGATCAGCTTGGGGCGCAGGGTCAGCAGCTCCTCCTGCATGCCGACCAGCGGTGCGATGCGCACGACCTCCAGGTCGCGGTGCGCCTCACTCACCCTCGTACCGCTTCCACAGCGTGTCGGAGGCAGCGGCGCCGGCCGCCGCGCCGTACTGGCGGATCAGCTCCCCGGCGTCGGCGAAGAACTCGCGGTAGGACTCCTCGGACGCGTACTCGTCGACGTCCATCGTCTGGCCCTCGCGGGTGTAGCGCGTGTGGCCCAGCATGCGACCCTCGGCGGCCTTCAGGATCCCCCCGATGATCTCCGGGTTCTCCCGCTCGGCCTTCTCCAGGTTCGCGACGTCGGTCTCGAAGATGACGGTGACGATGTAGCTCACAGGGGCTCCCGGTGTGGTCGGTGGTCTCCCGGATATAGAACACGAACGTTCGGAATGAGGCAACATGCCTCTGGCGACGACCTCGTGCGACGTCGTCCACCCACCGCTCCGCGCAGGCGAGGAGAGTGAGCACCTTGTCCACGATCGACATCGAGCGAGACCGGGTCTACCGCGAGGTCGCCGGGACCACCCTGCGGGTGGACCTGTACCGGCCCAAGGGGCAGGCCCCGCGAGCAGCGGTGGCCTACTTCCACGGCGGCGGCTGGGAGCTGGGGGAGCGGACCGACTACGAAGCCGGCCGCATGGTCCCGCTGGCCGAGCAGGGGTTCCTGGTCGCGTCGTTCCAGTACCGGTTCACCGCGGTAGCGCCGTTCCCCGCGCAGCTGGAGGACGCGCGTGCCGCCGTGGAGTGGCTGCGCGGACAGGCCTCCCGCGACGGGGTCGTCGGGACGAAGGTGGGCGCCTGGGGCGCGTCCGCCGGTGGGCACCTCGCGGCTCTGCTCGCGCTGGGCAACCCCGAGGCGGGAGAGCGTCCGGACGTCGAGGCCGGCGTCGCGTGGTTCGCCGCCGTCGACTTCTCCGTGCTGACCGGAGGCTCTCCGCTCGAGCGGGAGATCCTCCCCTCCGCCACCGATGCCCTGCTGGGGGGCTCGTTCGACCTCGGCGACCCGCGCCACCGGGCTGCCCATCCCCTCTCCTTGGCCTCGGCGGGCGCAGCCCCGCTGCTGCTGGTCACCGGCGACCGTGACCGGGTGACCGACTGGTCGGGCAGCCTGCGGATGCACGACGCGCTGGTCCGTGCGGGCGCGACGTCCTCGCTGCTGGTCTTCGGGGGGGCCGGTCACGAGGACCCTCGGATGGACTCCCCGTCGACCGTGGGCGCGGTGGCAGGCTTCTTCGAGGAGCACCTCGCCGCCGGCCGCTGATCGGAACAGGACGCCCGCGAGCGGGGGCGGCGGGCGGCTACGGGCCGTCCGCCCCCTGCTCCGCGAAGGCGGCGGGGCGGGGGAAGGTCCCGACGATCCACACGGTGGCGTCGCCGTCGACAGGTCGCCAACGGTGCGGCCGGTCGGCGAGGAACGTGGCGTAGTCGCCGGCGTGCAGGAGGACCTCTTCACCGGTCGGGCCGATCTCGATGCTGCCCTCCCGGACCAGGATGTGCTCCCGCGCGCCCACCCCGTGGCTCGGTACCAGCATCGACGTGCCCGCGAAGAAGCGGGCGGAGTCGATGCTGAGGACTCCTCCGGCCACCACCTGCTTGCGCAGCGCGTGGCCGTCGGAGGAGTCGTCCAGCAGCCGGTCGCCCTCACCGGCCCGGACGACGTCCACCCCGGCGCTGATCCGGTGGGCGATCAGCTCGGTGACCTGCACGTCGAACGCGTCCGCGATCGCCGTCATGGTCTCGAGGGTCGGGTTCGTCTGTGCCTGCTCGATCTTGAACAGCGTCGCCTTGCCCACCCCGGACCGCTCGCTCAGCTGGGACAGCGACAGTCCGTTGGCCTCCCGCAGTGCCCGCACGTTCGCGGCCAGCGCCTGCAGGTTCGCGTTCACGGGCGCATCGTTGCACGCGCGCACGGCCCCGCCGACCGGTCACCCGGGACGCCGACGGACGAGGCGGGAGGTCGCATGGGCAGCGCTCGGGCGGTGGCGCGACCGGCAGGAGGCGACGGGACGACTGCCCAGGAGGCTGCGTGCTCAGGACCCCTTGACAGCGCTGGCGGTCTGTATAAGAGTACGACCATACGCTTGAACGGAACGCCAACCAGTCCTCTCGACTCGATCGGACCGATGTCCTGTGATGCGTCCAGCCCCCGCCGAAGCCGTTCAGCGCGCCGTTGCCGTGCTGGCCGAGGGCGGGATGGTGGTGGTCGTCGACGATCCGGACCGGGAGAACGAGGGTGACCTGATCGTCGCGGCGGAGCGGATCACCGCTGCGCAGATGGCCTTCCTGGTCCGGCACACGACCGGGATCGTGTGTGCGCCGATGCCCGCGGAGCGCGCGGACGAGCTGCGCCTGCCCCTGATGGTCAGCGACAACACCGATGCCCATGGCACCGCGTTCACCGTGAGCGTCGACGCCGCAGGGACGGGCACCGGGGTGTCGGCCGCGGACCGAGCCGCCACGGTCCGGGCGCTGGCCGACCCGAGCACGCCGGTGGCGTCGCTGCGTCGTCCGGGGCACATCTTCCCGCTGCGGGCCCGCGAGGGTGGCGTCCTGGTGCGAGCGGGCCACACCGAGGCGGCGGTGGACCTGACCCGGATGGCCGGCCTGTCGGGGGTGGCGGTGATCGGGGAGATCGTCGCCGAGGACGGCAGCATGCGCACCGGAGCCGACCTCCGGGACTTCGCCGCAGAGCACGGGCTGCCGGTGCTGGCCATCGCCGACCTGGTCCGGCACCGCCGCGCGACGGAGCGGTCGGTGGAGGCGGTGGCGTCCTCGACGATGCCGACGGAGTTCGGCGACTTCCGGGCAGTGGCCTACCGCAGCACGGTGGACGGGACCGAGCACCTGGCGCTGGTGATGGGGGATGTCGCGACCGCCGGGCACAGTGCGGCGGGTGCGCTGGTGCGCGTGCACTCGGAGTGCCTGACCGGGGACATCCTCGGTTCGTTGCGCTGCGACTGCGGCAGCCAGCTCGAGCAGGCGCTGCTGTCGATCGCGGCCGAGGGTGTGGGTGCGGTCGTCTACCTGCGGGGCCACGAGGGCCGGGGGATCGGGTTGGGTCACAAGATCCGGGCCTACGACCTGCAGGAGCAGGGGCTCGACACCGTGGAGGCCAACACCGCCCAGGGACTGCCGGTCGACTCCCGGGCCTACGGGGTGGGCGCACAGATCCTCGCAGATCTGGGTGTCGCGCGCATCCGGCTGATCACCAACAACCCCGCCAAGTACGGCGGCCTGCAGGGGCACGGCATCGACATCGTCGAGCGGGTCGCTGCACCGACGAGGACCACTCCGCACAACGTCCGCTACCTGCGCACCAAGCGCGAGCGCATGGGGCACCTCCTGCCGGCGGCCGGTGCCGAGCTCTGAGTCGTCGGGTCGACCCCGCGGCGGCGTCCGCCTGTCCGTCGTCGTCGCCTTCCGCATCCCGCTCCCGCCCGACCGGGCGAAGGGCACCCCACCACCCGACGACACGAGAACGGCAGACACGTGACGCTCCAGGACTGGACCTCGCCCGACGACCTGCCGCTGCTCGCGGTCGGCATCAGCCAGCAGACCCAGTACCGCCCCCCCTTCACCGACGCGTTGGCCGGTCGGACCCTGGCCCTGGTGGACGCTGAGGGCACCGAGCGGACCTGCGCCTTTGCCGACGCCCACCACGTCGAGATCACCATGGCCGGCCAGGCGGTCTCCGCCACGTACGACGCGACTGTGGTCCGGGACGACATCTACCTCGTCGACATCGTCATCGAGGGCCCGTACCGCTACGAGGCGGTGGCGGGGTTGCCGCTGGAGCAGACGTGGGCGCTGGACCTCGCGGCCGGCACCGTGACCTCCACGACCTCGTTCGTGCGCGAGCGGCCGGACGGCTCGCGCTGGGTGCGCAGCGTCGACGAGCACCTCTGGCTGGCCGACGCGCCGCACCGCGTCCCCCACCAGCGCTCGACGGGGATGGTCGGCAAGCGGGTCCTGTGGCAGTACAGCGACACCGACCGGTACGACCACATCTACATGAACGCTCACAACTTCGCCTGGCAGTGCGTGTCGGGCGTCGAGGAGGGGCTGACCGAGCTCGACCGCACCCGCACGTACGAGGTCGCGCCGGACCTGTTCTTCTTCGGCTGGAGCGAGCACGTCCAGCCGGTCGAGTCGATGCTGTTCGTCGACCTCGCGAACATGAAGACGTTCGGCCGCATGTACGGGTGGGAGCACCGCACGGGCGAGATCCTGCACCACCAGTTCGGTGCGCACGGGGTGCTCCTGAACACGACCGAGTACCCGGACGTCATCGGCTGACGGCCGCCCGTGCAGCGCGCTGCACGGCCGACGGGGCGACGGCTTCTGCAGGGGGAGGCTTCCGTGAACGCCTGGCACTGACGGTGTGGTCCGAGTCGCCCTGGTAGGAGCCGGCGGCCCTCTGGCCCACCTTGCTCAGGGCGGCGGCCGAGAGACCTCGTCTGGCTAGAAGGACCGCCGCGTGGTGAAGGCCCGCGGTCTGCGCCGGCCCTGTGTCACCCGTGCCGACCGAGCGGAAGAGCTCGTCGACGGAGGTGCTGAGGCGGACGACGTCGCCGGTCTCCTCGAGCACCTCCAGCCCCAGGACGTGCCCGCAGCAGTCATGCTGAGCGTTGAGGCTGACACGTTCAGCTCGACGGTCCGAACCGGGCGTCACCGTGCAGCACAGAAGGGGCGGGGGCGTCACCGCCCCCGCCCCAGGTGCCCGCGTCAGGCGTGCTGGAGGCGTCGCGTCAGCAGCTCGTCGGCGCTGTAGCGGCCGGCGCCCAGGGCTGCGATGACGAGCAGGCCGGCGATGAGGGCGAGCACGAGCTCGTAGCCGCCGTTCTCGACGAAGACGCCGTTGCCGGCGTGGACGATGACGAGGGCGCCGAGCAGGTTCAGGGCGTTCAGCAGGGCAGCGACGGGCGTCAGCAGCCCGGCGATGAGCAGCAGGCCGCCGACGAGCTCGACGACGGCGGCGAACACCGCGGCCACGGCGGCTGCCGGGACGCCCATGTCGGCGAAGGCGGCGGCGGTGCCGTCGAGGGTGTACTCGGTGAACTTCTGCCAGCCGTGGGCGAGCAGGATGACGCCGATCGCGACGCGGGCGACGAGCAGGGCGACGTCGTGCAGGGCGGGGGTGGTGCGGGCGGGGTGCAGCAGCGTGCGCATGGGGAGTCCTCCTGGACAAGTGGGGCCG
>CADCUM010000058.1 GCA_902805885.1 uncultured Nocardioides sp.
GACGAGCTGCGTCCCGGAAAGGTCAACGAGGAGCCCGAGGAGGGCGTCCTGGGCGACCTGGTCCTGGCGCCGTCCGTCGCCGAGCGGCAGGGCGAGGAGGCGGGCCACGGGCGGGAGGCCGAGATCGACCTCCTCACGGTGCACGGCATCCTCCACCTGCTCGGCTACGACCACGCCGAGCCCGAGGAGCACGCCGAGATGTTCGGCCTCCAGGGCGAGCTGCTCGCGCGCTGGCGATCGGTGGTCGACACCGACGCATGACGGGCAACGACCTGTGGCTGCTCGTCTTCGCCACCCTCCTGGTCCTCCTGGCCGGGCTCTTCTCCGCGGCCGAGGCCGCCCTCGCCGGATTCTCGCGCGCCCGCGCCGAGGAGCTCCTCGCGGCGGGACGCAGCGGTGCCCGCCGGCTCGTCGGGCTCCTCGACGACCCGGCGCGCTACCTCAACACCGCGCTGCTGCTCCGGCTGCTGTGCGAGATCGCGGCGATCGTGCTGGTCGCCCTGTGGGTCCACGACGGGTACGACGGCGACTTCTGGCCCGCCTACCTCACCGCCGTCGGCGCCATGCTGGTGATCTCGTTCGTGGTGATCGGCGTCGCGCCGCGCACCCTGGGCCGCCAGCACGACAACCGGGTGGCGCTCGTGGCCGCGGGACCGCTGGCACTGATCACCAAGGTGCTGGGCCCTCTTCCGCGGCTGCTGATCCTGGTCGGCAACGCGATCACCCCCGGACGCGGCTTCAGCGAGGGCCCGTTCTCGACCGAGACGGAGCTGCGCGAGCTGGTCGACATGGCGGAGGCGTCGGCGGTCATCGAGTCGGGTGAGCGCCGGATGATCCACTCGGTCTTCGAGCTGGGCGACACCATCGCGCGCGAGGTGATGGTGCCGCGGACCGACGTCGTCTACGTCGAGCGGCACAAGAACATCCGCCAGACGCTCTCGCTCTTCCTGCGCAGCGGCTACTCCCGGGTCCCGGTCGTCGGCGAGAACCTCGACGACATCGTCGGCATGGCCTACCTCAAGGACCTCGTCCGGCGCGACTTCGAGGCCCCGGAGGTCGAGTTCACCCAGCGCGTCGACGAGGTGATGCGCCCGGTCCACTACGTGCCCGAGTCCAAGCCCGTCGACGCCCTGCTCCGCGAGCTCCAGGCCCGCCGCCAGCACATCGCCGTGGTGGTCGACGAGTACGGCGGCACCGCCGGGCTGGTCACCATCGAGGACGTGCTGGAGGAGATCGTCGGGGAGATCACCGACGAGTACGACGCCGAGGAGGTCGAGGTCGAGCGGCTCGACGACGGCGTCGTCCGGGTGTCCTCGCGCTACCCCGTCGACGACCTCGACGAGGCCGTCGGCGTCGACGTCCAGGACGAGGACGTCGACAGCGTGGGCGGCCTCATGGCCAAGCACCTCGGCAAGGTGCCGCTGCCCGGGTCGATCGTGGAGTGCCACGGCCTGCGCCTGGAGGCCGAGCGCGCCACGGGTCGGCGCAACAAGATCGAGACGGTGCTGATCAGCGTGATCGAGCCGGACGCGCCCGACGAGGAGAAGGACCATGACTGAGCTCGCCCCCGAGGACGCCAAGCTGGTGACGCTGGCGCGCGCCACGCGCGCCCGGACCCGGGCCGCGGAGGGCGCCGCGGTCCGCGACCTGGACGGGCGGACCTACGCCGCGGCGTCCGTCGAGCTGCCCTCCCTGCGCCTCGCGGCGCTGGAGGTCTGCGTCGCGATGGCGGTGTCGTCGGGCGCGACCGGTCTCGAGGCCGCTGTCGTGCTGGCGGACGTCGACCCCGAGCTGGCCGTCGTACGGGAGTTCGCGGGCACCGGCGTGCCCGTCCACGTGGGCGACGAGCGCGGCTCGATCGACCGGAGCCTGAGCTCCTGACCCACCGGCGGATAGCCTGCTGCCGGTGAGCACCCGGGCAGCGTCGTTCCAGGCGACCGTACGCCGTCGCGAGCCGCTGTCCGACCACCTCGTCCGTCTCGTCCTCGGCGGTCTCGACGGCTTCGTCTCCACCGGCGTGGCCGACGAGTGGGTCGGCCTGGTCGTGCCGGGACAGTTCCAGAGCCGCTACTACACCGTGCGCTCGTTCGCCGACGGGGCGCTGACGCTCGACGTGGTCGTCCACGACACCGGTCTGGTGACGGAGTGGGCCACCCGCGACTGCGTCGGCGACGTCGTCACGGTCACCGAGCCCAAGGCCGGCTTCGACCCGCCCGGGAGCGCGGCCTGGCTGGTGCTCGTCGGCGACCTCACGGCGATGCCGGCGATGGCGCGCATCGCGGAGTCCCGGCCCGACCTGCCGACGTACGTCTGGGCCGAGGTCCCGGACGACCTGACCGACTACCTGCCGGCGCACGCGCAGGTGACGTGGCTGCGTCCACCCGCTCCCGCCCAGAGCGCGCTGGCGTCCGTCGTGGAGGGACTCGAGTGGCCGGACGGCGAGGGCTACTTCTGGATGGCGGGGGAGTCCGCCCAGATGCGGGCGATCCGCAAGCACCTGATGCGCGAGGTCAGGATGCCGTCCACCCACTACGACGTGATGGGCTACTGGCGGGCCACCCTCGGACGGCAGCCGCGCGCGGTGGACCCGGGCCCCGTGTGGCGCGCGGGCAAGGCGGCAGGCAAGACTGACGAGCAGATCTGGGCCGACTACGACGCGGCACGAGAGGCCGGCGAATGACTGACGAGCAGCACGACCAGGCCGACGAGCACGACGACCTCGAGGACGAGGACCTCGACGAGGACGAGCTCGCACTGGCCGGGGTGGCGCCGGCGATCATGTCCTGGTCGGCGCCGGAGGGCTTCCGCAGCGGCTTCGCGTCGTTCGTCGGGCGGCCCAACGTCGGGAAGTCCACGCTCACCAACGCGCTCGTCGGCACCAAGGTCGCCATCACCTCCTCCAAGCCGCAGACCACGCGGACCGTCGTGCGGGGCGTCCTGCACCGCGACGACGCGCAGCTGATCCTGGTCGACACCCCCGGGCTGCACCGACCGCGCACCCTGCTGGGCGAGCGCCTCAACGACCTGGTCAGGACGACGTGGGCGGAGGTCGACGTCGTGGCGGTCTGCTTCCCGGCAGACGAGAAGCCGGGTCCGGGTGACCGCTTCCTGGTCAAGGAGCTCGCCAAGGTGCGCCGTACGACGAAGATCGCGGTGGCCACCAAGACCGACCTGGTGACGCCCGAACAGCTGGCCGAGCACCTCCTGGCGATCGCGGAGCTGGGTCGTGAGACCGGCACGGAGTGGGCCGAGGTCGTTCCCGTCTCGGCGGTGGCCGGGGACCAGGTCGGCCTGCTGGCCGACCTGCTGGTGGGGCTGCTGCCCGAGGGTCCGCCGCTCTACCCCGACGGCCACCTCACCGACACCCCCGAGGCCGTGATCGCGGCCGAGCTCATCCGGGAGGCTGCGCTCGAGGGGGTCCGCGACGAGCTGCCGCACTCCATCGCCGTGGTCGTCGAGGAGATGGGGCTGCGGGAGGACCGGCCCGAGGACAAGCCTCTGCTCGACATCTATGCCAACGTCTACGTCGAGCGCGACTCCCAGAAGGGCATCCTCATCGGCCACAAGGGCTCACGGCTGCGCGCCGTCGGCACGGCCTCGCGCAAGCAGATCGAGGCGATGCTCGGCACACCTGTCTACCTCGACCTGCACGTCAAGGTCGCCAAGGACTGGCAGCGGGACCCGCGCCAGCTCCGCAAGCTCGGCTTCTGAGCGCCGCATGACCGAGGACGCCCGGGTCGCCCGCAGCACGGGGGAGCCCGCGAAGACCGGGCCGGCGGGCGCGCCGCGCTGGTCGGACTACCTCGACTGGGTGCGGGCGGAGGTCTGCCGGACGGTGCTGGCCCTGCCGGAGGCGGAGCAGCGTACGGCCCGGGTGCCGAGCGGGTGGACGCCGCTCGAGATGCTCAGCCACTGCCTCCACATGGAGCAGCGCTGGTTCGTCTGGGGGTTCCTCGGCGAGCAGGTCGCGGAGCCGTGGGGCGACTGGAACACCGACGAGCCCTGGCTGTCCGACGACTCGGACGAGACCGCGCCCCGTGCGCGATGGGTCGTGCCCGAGGGCGTCACGGCCGCCGACCTCGTGGACCGGCTCGACCGGATCGCCGAGCGCACCCGCTCCGTGCTGCGCGAGCACCCGCTCGACGCTCGGGCCGCGTCGGGCGGGCGCTTCGCCGATGATCCGCCCACGCTGGAGTGGATCTGCTTCCACGTGCTCGCGGAGTACGCCCGGCACGCCGGTCACCTCGACATCGTGGCCGAGCTGGTGACGTCCGACGGCCGCTGAGCCGTCAGCGAACCCGGCTCAGCGCCGCCGGAGCCATCCTCGTCGCCGGGCGCGCTCTGCGGACGGATCCTGCTCCGCGACCTCGACCGGCTCGCCCGAGGGCTCCGTCGCCCCGTCCCACCCGTTCGTGCCGGACTGGGCGAGCCGACCCGCGGTGTACGTGTAGCTCCACTCCTCGTCGTCCTCCCCGGTGATCACGATGGTGCCCTCGGTGACCCATCGGGCCAGCTCGGCATAGAAGGCGGTGGCCTGCTCGGACCACTTCGGGTCGCCCTCCTCGTCGGGCGTGAAGACGAGCCAGTCGCCGTCGCGGGCGACGGAGGCGGCGGCGTACGACGCGAGGTCGGCCAGGCTGTCGACCGGCCACTGCGGATCCCCGGCGTCGAACCACCCGTCCTTGTCGGCCATCGCCGCCGTCAGCGCTGCGAAGGCAGCCCCTTCGCGGTCGAGGGGCAGCAGCACACGTCCGGTCGTATCCACCGAGTAGCCCATGGCGGTCAGCGTGGCACAGCCCCGACCCTTCCGTCAGCGAGCGTCGACGACGGGCCGGCGTCCTCAGCCGGCGTGCTCGTCCGGCACACCCGCACCGGGCTGCACGGTCCACTCGGGCGGCTCGTCGGCCCCCGACTCCTCGTCGCGGTCTGCGTCGGCCTTGGTCTGCTGGACGATGCCCTGGGCGTGGTGGACCGGCGCGTAGACGGCGTACAGGCGCAGCGGCTCGTCACCGGTGTTGACGACGTCGTGCCAGGTGCCGGCCGGCACCTGGATGGACCAGCCGTCGGAGACCTCCTGCTCGAAGTCGAGGTCGTCCTCGCTCGCGCCCATCACGCACCGGCCGCGCCCCGAGTCGACCCGCAGGAACTGGTCCGTCTCGTGGTGGACCTCCAGGCCGATGGAGTCGCCGGGCCCGATCGACATCAGGGTGACCTGGAGGTAGCGGCCCGTCCATGCCACCGTGCGGTAGGTGTCGTTCTCGCGGGTGGCGGTCTCGATGTCGAACGAGCTCGGACGTGGGCCGGGGTCCTGGACGGTCATGGGCGCTCCTCGTGCGTGGTGGGAGGTCGGTCGCTCAGGCAGGTACCCAGCAGATGCCGTGACGCTGCCCCGCCGCCCACTGCTCGCGCGTCGGGCTCTCCTGCGACCACGCGAAGTCGAGCGGATCGCCGGCGCGAGCCCGGGCGACGGCTCGGCAGGGCGCCTCCATGCGAGTCGCCGCCTCCGCCGGGGTCGGCACCTCCGGGCCCGCGAGGTCGACGGTGGACACCGCCCGCCAGCTGTGCGGACGCGAGCAGGCGACGCGCGCGAACGCAGCGGTGCCCGGCTCCGCGGTCGCGCACATCGCGAAGCGCTCGGGCGTGCCGATCCCCGCCGTACGCGCAGGGAGCGGCAGCAGCCGGTCGGCGGCGCCGAGCACGACGACGTCGCAGCGGAACCAGTCCGCGCCCGCTGCCGCATCCTCGACCGAGGGGGTGAACCAGACCGCCTGGACCATGCTCAGCCGCAGCGCCCGCGCGTCGGCGCGGAGGTGCCGCGGCAGGCGGTCGTCACAGCGCTCGGCCGGGCGCGCCTGGACCGCGGGGGAGTCCACGGCCAGCCGGCGACCGTCCTGGACCAGGTCGAGCCGGCCGACGAGGAAGGTCTGAGCCGTGTGGGTACGGCGGCACGGCCGCGGGTCGACGCGCGAGACCGGGGCGAGTGCGGCGTCGAGCCCGAAGGCGCGACACTCACCGACCTCCGGGACGGCCTGCGTCGGCTCGGCCGGCGCGGGAGTGCCGGACGTGGGGTCGGCAGCGCTCGTCGACGGGCTCGGTGAGGTCGACCGCGTGGCCTCCGGCGGGTCGGCGGCGACGGTGCAGGCGCCCAGGACGGCGAGGGTCGTCAGCGTGGAGCCCACCAGTGCGACGAGACGGTTCACGAGGCGACCAGCGCGGCGACGGTCGCGCCCAGCTCGTAGGCGGCCTCCTCGTGCTCGGCCCCGACGTCGCCGAGGACCTCCAGCACCGGGGCCGCCTGGACCCAGGGCAGCGCTCCGACGATCGACTGCACCGACCGCACGGCCCCGGTGACGTCGTACCGGCCGTGCACCCACAGGCCGTAGGGACGCCGGCCGCTCGTGCCTGCGCCGGCGGAGCCGTCGTCGGTGAGCGCGCCGCCGGCCTCGAGGAAGATCGTGTCGAAGAAGTGCTTGAGCGCCCCACTCATGTAGCCGAAGTTCGCCGGCGTCCCCAGCACGAACCCGTCGGCGCTCAGCACGTCGTCGGCGCGCGCGTCGAGCGCGCTGCGCACGAGCACGTCCACCCCCGAGATGGCGTCGTCGCGCGCCCCCGCCTCCACGGCGTCGGCGAGCGATCGCACGGCGGGGGTGGGTGCGTGGTGGACGACCAGGAGGCGCGGCACGCGGCCGAGGCTACCCACGCGGTCTTCGCCGGCGGAATCGGAGGAATCGGTGGACCTATTGACAGATGGCCGCCGATTCACGATCGTTCCCAGCACCCATCAATGGTCCAGCAATGGTCCATTTCCTTGTTCGGAGTCTCGGGCAGACGCGGCAGGACCGGAGGACGGCATGACCGACGATCGACGACGAGTGCGCGGAGCCGAGTACGAGCAGGTCGGAGGTGACTACCTGCAGAAGCGGCAGCTGAACCAGGGAGCCGCCGGCTGGGTGCTGCTGGCGGGGCTGGGGGTCGCCTACGTGATCTCCGGCGACTTCGCCGGCTGGAACTTCGGCATCGCCGAGGGCGGCTGGGGCGGGCTGCTCATCGCCACGGTCCTGATGGCGGTCATGTACACCTGCATGGTCTTCGGCCTCGCCGAGATGGCGTCCGCCATGCCCGTCGCAGGCGCGGGCTACGGCTTCGCCCGCCGGGCGATGGGTCCGCTCGGCGGCTTCGCCACGGGCACGGCGATCCTCATCGAGTACTCGATCGCGCCCGCCGCGATCGCCGCGTTCATCGCGAGCTACATCCAGGCCCTGGGCTTGTTCGGGGGTCTCGCGCCGTGGGTCATCTACCTGCTCGCCTACGGCGTCTTCGTCGGGATCCACCTGTACGGCGTGGGCGAGGCGCTCAAGCTGATGTTCGCCATCACCGCGCTCGCCGTGGTGGGTCTCGTGATCACCGTCATCGCGCTGCTGCCGAAGTTCAGTGCGTCGAACCTGACGAACATCGACCCGGGCGCGGCAGCGGGGGCCAGCGAGTTCCTCCCGTTCGGGTATGCAGGCGTTCTCGCCGCCTTCGTCTACGGCATCTGGTTCTTCCTCGCCGTCGAAGGCGTGCCGCTGGCTGCCGAGGAGGCGCGCGACCCGCAGCGCGACATGCCGAAGGGCATCATCGCCGCGATGTCCATCCTCCTCGTGACGGCTGCGCTCATGCTCTTCCTCGTGCCCGGAGCCGCGGGCGCCGAGGCGATGCAGGCCTCGGGCAACCCGCTGCCCGAGGCGTTGCGCATCGCCCTCGGCGAGGACAGCACCATCGCGGACCTGGTCAACTACATCGGGCTCGCCGGGCTCGTCGCGAGCTTCTTCTCGATCATCTACGCCTACAGCCGCCAGCTCTTCGCCCTCTCACGCGCCGGCTACCTGCCGCGCGTGCTGTCGGTGACGAGCGGTCGCAAGACTCCGCACCTCGCCCTCATCGTGCCGGGTGCCATCGGGTTCATCCTCGCGACGGCGCTCACGTACGGCATGGACGGTCCCGACGAGGGTCTGGCGGACGGCATGGCCTCCGCCGGCGCACTGCTCATCAACATCGCCGTCTTCGGCGCGACGGTGTCCTACGTCCTGCTGATGCTCGCCCACATCCTCCTGCGCCGGAAGGAGCCGGAGCTCGAGCGGCCCTACCGCACCCCGGGCGGCACCGCGACGACCGGGATCGCCCTCGTCCTCGCCGTGACGGCCGTCATCGCCACGTTCTTCGTCGACGAGGTCGCGGCCGGCTGGACCGCGGCCATCTTCGTCGCGGCGCTCGCCTACTTCTGGTTCTACAGCCGCCACCACCTCGTCGCCAGTGCCCCGGAGGAGGAGTTCGCCGCCCTCGCGGACGCCGAGAAGGACCTGGCCTGACGGCCGCCGTCATGTCCTTCCAGGTGGCCGGGGAGGCCTACGACAGGTTCATGGGCCGCTACTCGCGGCCCCTGGCGGGCCAGCTCGCCGACTGGCTCGAGGTCGCCGACGGGCAGCGCGCGCTGGACGTGGGCTGCGGTCCCGGGGCCCTCACCCACGAGCTGGTGGCTCGCCTCGGCGCCGAGCACGTCGCCGCGATCGATCCCTCCGAGCCGTTCGTCGAGGCGTGCCGCACCCGCCACCCCGGGGTCGACGTGCGATCGGGCGGAGCGGAGGCGCTGCCGTACGACGACGACGCCTTCGACGTGTCGGCCGCGTGCCTGGTCGTGCACTTCATGCAGGACCCCGTCGGAGGCCTGGCCGAGATGGCCCGCGTGACGCGGCCGGGGGGCTGGGTCGGTGCGACCGTCTGGGACCTCGCCGGCAACCGGGCGCCGATGTGGCCCGTGTGGGAGGCCATGACCGAGGTCCAGCCGGATCATCGCGGGGAGGGGCACCTGCAGGGCGGGTCGCGCGGGGACCTGGCTCGGATCCTCGCTGCTGCCGGCCTGGGGGACGTCGAGGAGAGAGAGCTGTCCGTCACCGTCACGCATCCCTCCTTCGACGAGTGGTGGGAGCCCTACCTCCACGGCGTCGGGCCGATCGGCGAGGCGCTGGCCGCCCTCGGCGTCGACGGCCGCGAGCGCCTCGCCGCCGCCGGCCGCGAGCGGCTGGGCGCCGGACCGTTCGACGTCACCGCCGTGGCGTACGGCGCGCGCGCCCGCGCCTAGGAGCCTGCGCCCACGGGCGACGTCCGTCTCACGTCGCGGCGGACTCGCTGCACCGAGGCGGCCGGGCGTCGTACGCTGGTCCCGTCATGATGCGCAGCCTCCTTCTTCGCCGCCGCAGCGAGGCCTGACCAACGGCCCCCTCGCTGCGGAGTGTGGCGCGCGCCGTTCGCCCCATCGGCCCAGCAGCGAGGACGACATGACCCACCTCAGCAACACCAGCAACCAGCAGACCCCCAGCCCGATGCCGTTCGGGCGCTACACCGCCTTCGTGCCCGTGGACGTGCCGGACCGCACGTGGCCGACGAAGCGGGTGGAGAAGGCCCCGCGGTGGCTCTCCACCGACCTGCGCGACGGCAACCAGGCGCTGATCGACCCGATGACCCCGGCCCGCAAGCTGAGGATGTTCGAGCTGCTCGTGCGGATGGGCTACAAGGAGATCGAGGTCGGCTTCCCCAGCGCCAGCCGGACGGACTTCGACTTCGTGCGCAAGCTCGTCGAGGAGGACCGCATCCCCGACGACGTGCAGATCTCGGTGCTGACCCAGGCGCGCGAGGACCTCATCGAGCGCACCGTCCAGTCGCTGGTCGGCGCCGACCGCGCGACCGTGCACCTCTACAACGCGACCGCACCCCTCTTCCAGCGCGTGGTCTTCCACGTCACCCCCGACGAGTGCCGGGCCATCGCGACGCGGGGCACCGAGCTGGTCGTGAAGTACGCCGAGGAGCTGCTGGGCGCGATCGTCGGCAGCCAGGACTTCGGCTACCAGTACAGCCCCGAGATCTTCACGCAGTCCGACACCGACTTCGCCCTGAGCGTGTGCGAGGCGGTCTCCGACGTCTGGCAGCCCGAGGCCGGCCGGGAGATCATCCTCAACCTGCCGGCCACGGTGGAGATGTCGACGCCCAACACCTACGCCGACCAGATCGAGTACTTCTCGCGCGGCCTCACCCGCCGGGAGCACTCGGCGATCAGCCTCCACCCCCACAACGACCGGGGCACTGCCGTCGCCGCGACGGAGCTGGCGCTGATGGCCGGGGCCGACCGCGTCGAGGGCTGCCTGTTCGGGCACGGCGAGCGCACGGGCAACGTCGACCTGGTGACGCTCGGGATGAACCTCTTCAGCCAGGGCATCGACCCGCAGGTCGACTTCTCCGACATCGACGAGATCCGCCGGACGGTGGAGTACTGCACCAACCTGCCCGTGCACCCGCGGCACCCCTACGCGGGCGACCTCGTCCACACCGCCTTCTCGGGCTCCCACCAGGACGCGATCAAGAAGGGCCTCGAGGACCTCGAGCGGCGCGCCGCCGAGCAGGGCGTGCCGGTCTCGCAGATGCCGTGGGAGGCGCCGTACCTGCCGATCGACCCGAAGGACGTCGGCCGCACCTACGAGGCGGTCATCCGGGTCAACAGCCAGTCGGGCAAGGGCGGGGTCGCCTACGTCCTGAAGTCCGAGCACAAGCTGGACCTGCCCCGCCGGGCGCAGATCGAGTTCAGCCGGGTCGTCCAGCAGCACACCGACACCGCCGGTGGGGAGATCACGCCGGAGGAGATCTGGCGGGTGTTCCGGACCGAGTACCTCGACCGCGAGGCGCCGCTGCGCCTCGACACGGTCCACACCTCGAGCGCGGCCGGCGAGAAGGACCAGCTCACCGTCGGGGTGTACGCCAGCGGCGAGCGCCACGAGCTGCGTGGCGAGGGCAACGGCCCCATCGCCGCGTTCGTCGACGCGGTCGCGGCGCTCGGCCACGACGTACGGGTCCTCGACTACGCCGAGCACGCCCTGTCCGCCGGCGGCGACGCGACGGCAGCGGCGTACGTCGAGTGCGCCGTGGGGGACAAGGTGCTGTGGGGGGTCGGGCTCGACGCCAACATCGTGACCGCCTCCCTCAAGGCGGTCGTCAGCGCCGTCAACCGCGCCTGAGGGCCATCTCCTCGATCCTCAGCCGCGAGCCCTCGCGCAGGGGTTGCCACACACCGGTGGGGACGAAGCCGCAGGAGACGTAGAGCGCCCGGGCGCCGTCGTTGCCCTCCGTCACGTGGAGGTACGGCGTGCGCCCGGTGCTCTCCGCGCGGGACACGAGCTCCACCAGCAGCCGTCGTCCCAGCCCCCGCCCGCGGTGCGCCGGGTCGATCCACATGCCGTAGATCCACGCCGCGTCGGAGTCCGGCACGGAGAACACGCCGCCCATGGCCACGCCCGCGCCGTGCTCGACGGCGACCAGCGTGGGGTCCGTCCCGGCGAGCCGTTCGCGCCACACGCGCTCCGGCTCCGTGCGGGCCTGGGCGAGGGTCGCCCCGAACGAGTCGGGGCTGTCCGCCAGGGCCCTCAGCCGCACGTCCCGCACCAGCTCCCAGTCCTCCGGCCCCGCCTCGACCACGTCGATCCCGGTCTCGATGTCTCCCATGGGAGGAGCATCCCAGGGCCGTCGACTCCGTCACGCTTCCGCGATCCGGGCCGATCCCGGGTCTAGATTCCCCACATGTTGGTGAGCGAGCGCATCGGCCAGTTCTTCGTCGAGTCCGACGCCGGGCGCGACCGGCTGGAGTACACCGAGCACGGCTCGGGGGACCGGTGGGTGGTCCTGGTCCACGGCCTGCTGATGCCCCGGCGCATGCAGGGCCCGCTCGCGCGAGCGATGGCGGCGCAGGGCCTGCACGTCGTCACGGTGGACCTGCTCGGGCACGGGCGCTCCGACAAGCCGGCCGACCCGTTGGTCTACTCGATGACCGCCTTCGCCGAGCAGGTCGTCGCGCTGCTCGACCACCTCGGCGCGGAGCGGGCGGTCATCGGGGGGTCGTCGCTGGGCGCCAACGTGGCCCTCGAGGTCGCGGTCATCGCACCGGAGCGGGTCGCCGGGCTGGTCGTGGAGATGCCGGTCCTCGACAACGCGCTGGTCGCGGGCCTCGCGTTCTTCGTGCCGATCATGCTGACCGCGCGCTACCTGCCGTTCACGGTCAACACCGTGCGCCGGATCACCCGGGCCGTGCCGCGCGGCATCGTGCCGTTCTGGGCGGGCATCGTCCTCGACACGCTGGACCACCCGGCCGACAGCGTCGCCGCCGTGCTGCACGGCGTGATCTTCGGACGGGTCGCGCCGTCCTCGAGCCAGCGCCGGCGCATCGCGGCGCCGACGCTGGTCGTCGGCCACCCGATCGACCCGATCCACCCCTTCGTCGACGCCGACATGCTGGCGGCCGAGCTGCCTCACGCGCGCTTCGAGCGGGCCAGCAGCATCCTGGAGTGGCGCGTGCGTCCGGAGCGGCTCACCGAGGCGGCCGTGGAGTTCGCGCTCGGGTGCTGGTCGGACCGGCCTGCCGCGAGCCGGCAGGCGGGTCGGTAGGGGACAATCGGGGGGTGCCCCTCTATCGCGACGAGGCGGTCGTCCTCCGCACCCACAAGCTGGGGGAGGCCGACCGCATCATCACCCTGCTGACCCGCCACCACGGCCGGGTCCGGGCGGTCGCCAAGGGCGTGCGCCGTACGACGTCGCGCTGGGGCTCGCGGCTCGAGCCGTTCACCCACGTCGACCTCCAGCTCGCCGAGGGCCGCAGCCTCGACGTCGTCACCCAGGCCGAGACCCTCGACCCGTTCCACGCCCGGCTGGGGCTCGACTACGAGCGCTACACCGCCGGCACGGTCATGCTCGAGACCGCGGAGCGGCTGGTGACCGAGGAGAAGGAACCCTCGGTGCAGCAGTTCCTGCTCCTCGTCGGCGGGCTCCGCGCGATGTCGGCCGGCGAGCACGGAGCGGGCCAGGTGCTGGACTCCTACCTGCTCCGGTCCCTGTCGGTCGCCGGCTACGCCCCGTCGTTCGAGCACTGCGTGGCCTGCGGCGACGAGGGCCCGCACCGGTTCTTCAACCCCTCCGCCGGCGGGGTGATGTGCACGGGCTGCAAGCTCCCCGGCTCCGCCTCGCCCGCGGAGGCGACCGTCCGCGCGCTGGCAGCGCTGCTCACCGGTGACTGGCCGGTGGTCCACGCCACGGACCCCCGCCACCTGCGCGAGGCCAGCAACCTCGTGGGGGCCTACCTGTCCTGGCACCTCGAGCGCGGGTTGCGCTCGTTCGCCCACCTCGAGCGCTGACCGCAGGCGGCGCGGCTACTCTGCGCTGCGTGAAGCGACCCGTCCGCCCGCCGAGCCCCCACCCCAGCGGCGCCCGGCCACCCGACCTGCCGCAGGAGCTCGTGCCCGCGCACGTGGCGATCGTCATGGACGGCAACGGCAGGTGGGCCAAGGACCGCGGTCTGCCCCGCACCCGCGGCCACGAGGAGGGGGAGTCCTCGCTCTTCGACGTCGTGGAGGGGGCGATCGAGATCGGCGTCCGCGCCGTCTCGGCGTACGCCTTCTCGACGGAGAACTGGTCCCGGTCGGCCGACGAGGTGCGGTTCCTCATGGGCTTCAACCGTGACGTCATCCGCAGGCGCCGCGACGAGATGCACGAGCTCGGCGTGCGGGTGCGGTGGGCCGGCCGGGCGCCCCGGCTGTGGAAGTCGGTCATCAAGGAGCTCCAGGTCGCCGAGGAGCTCACCCGCGACAACGACGTGCTGACGCTGACCATGTGCGTCAACTACGGCGGTCGCGCCGAGCTCGCCGACGCCGCGCGGTCGATCGCCCGTGGTGTCGCCGCGGGGCGCATCGACCCCGACAAGGTGGACGAGCGCACGCTCGCGCGGCACCTCTACGTCCCCGAGCTGCCCGACGCCGACATGGTGTGGCGCTCCTCCGGCGAGCAGCGGCTGTCCAACTTCATGCTCTGGCAGTCCAGCTACAGCGAGCTCGTCTTCACCGACACCCTGTGGCCCGACGTGGACCGGCGCCACCTGTGGCACGCGATCGAGACCTACGCCAGCCGCGACCGACGGTACGGCGGCGCCGTGCCCAACGACGTACGACCCTGAGCCGGGTCGACCGTCTCAGCGGCACGCCGTGCAGGTCCCGAAGATCTCCAGGGTGTGGCTGATGTCCGCGAAGCCGTGCTGCTCGGCGATCGATCGCGTCCACGCCTCCACCGTGGGTCCCTCCACCTCGATCGTCGCGCCGCAGCTCCGGCAGACGAGGTGGTGGTGGTGCGCGTCGGAGCAGCGCCGCCAGATGGCCTCGCCGTCCTCGGTCCGCAGCATGTCGACCTCTCCCGCGTCGGCGAGGGTGCCGAGGGTGCGGTAGACCGTCGCCAGGCCCACGGAATCGCCATGGGCGGTGATCCGGTCGTGGATCTCCTGGGCGCTGCGGAAGTCGTCGAAGGTGTCGAGCGCGGCCGCGACGGCACGGCGCTGCCGCGTGGGGCGCACGCCGGCGAGGGGACGGTCCTCGCCCGTGTGCCTGTCAGTGCTCGTCATAGTGCTCCCCGTGCATCGCGTGCCGATGACCCCCGTGGACGTAGTCGACGTGGTCGCCGTGGGGCACCGCCGGGTGGCCGCAGTCCGGGCCGTGCGCGTGCGGGTGCTCGGCTGTCGTGGTGTGGGGCACGACCGTGACCTCGGGGAAGGGCGTGAGCAGCCGCTGCCGCCGACGCAGCCACACGCCGATCGGCCACGTGGACGCGAACATCGCGAGCGCGAGCAGCACGATCGTCGGGCCGGGTTGGACCGAGGCCCGGAACGACAGCACGGCGCTGATGACCAGCCCTCCCGTCGCGGCGAGCGTCCCGACCAGCATCGCGCCCAGCAGCGTGGCACGGAACGACCGGGCCAGCTGCTGCGAGGTGGCCACCGGCACGACCATGAGTGCCGAGACCAGCAGCAGGCCGACGGTGCGCATCGCGACCGTCACGGTCACGGCCGCGAGGACCGCCACCAGCAGGTTGTACGCCCGCACGCGGAGGCCGGCGACGCGCGCGAACTCAGGGTCGCTGGACACCGCGAAGAGCTGGGGAAGCAGCCCGAGGGTCACCACCAGCACCACGACGGTCAGCCCCAGGGTGAACCACACGTCGGCCTGGGAGATGCTGTTGAGGGACCCGAAGAGGTAGGCCTGGAGCGTGGCGGCACCCTGCCCGGCGATGCCGGTGATGAGCACGCCGCCGGCGAGCCCGCCGTAGAAGAGCAGCGCGAGCGCCACGTCGCCGTTCGTGTGGCCGCGCTCGCGGATGACCTCCATCGCGACGGCGCCCAGCACCGCCACGCCCACGGCGGTCCACGTCGGCGAGGTGCCGGTGAGCAGCCCCAGCGCCACACCCGTGACCGCGACGTGGCCGATGCCGTCACCGAGCAGCGCGAGGCGACGCTGGACGAGGAAGGTGCCGATCGCCGGGGCGGCGAGGCCGGTGAGCAGAGCAGCGACCAGCGCACGCTGCATGAAGGGCAGGCCGAAGAGCTCCCACAGGGTCACGAATGGCCTCCCAGGCTGTCGAAGGGCGACCCGACGTGCGGGACGTGGTCGTGGCGCCGGCCGTCGGGATGGTGGTGACCGTGCGCACCGTCCGCGTGGCTGCGCAGCGGCCCGTCGTAGGCGATCCGGCCGTCACGCATCACCACGGCCCGGTCGATCAGCGGGTCGAGCGGACCGAGCTCGTGGGCGACCAGGACGATCGTGGCGCCCCGCTCCTTGAGGACCCGCAGCGCTGCGGCCAGCGCCTGCTGGTTGGGCAGGTCGACGCCGGCGGTCGGCTCGTCCAGCACGAGCAGCTCCGGCTCTCCGGCGAGGGCGCGGGCGATGAGGACGCGCTGCTGCTGGCCGCCGGAGAGCTGGGAGACGCCCGTCCGAGCGCGGTCCGTGAGCCCGACGACCTCGAGCGCCTCGTCGACCGCCCGGCGGTCGGCAGCGCTGAGCGGTCGGAGCAGACGCCGCCGGGTGACGCGACCGGAGGACACCACCTCACGCACGGTCGCCGGGACCCCACCCGTCGCACCGGAGCGCTGCGGCACGAAGCCGATGCGGTGCCACTGGGCGAAGTCGTCGTACGGCGTGCCGAAGAGCGCCAGCCGGCCCGCGGTGAGCGGCAGCAGACCGGTCACCGCACGGACGAGGGTGGACTTGCCCGACCCGTTGGGGCCCAGCAGCGCGAGGAACTGTCCCGCCGGGACCGTCAGGTCGATGCCGCGCAGGATCGGGCGGCCGCCGATCGCCACGGCGCCGCCGGCGAGCGCCACTGGCGCAGGTGAGGGGTCCGGAGGCGTCACGAGCAGCCGTTCGCCCGCCGCAGGGCCTCCAGGTTCTGGCGCATGAGGGAAAGGTAGTCCTCGTCGGCCGTCTCGTCCGCGAGCCCCTCGATCGGGTCGAGCACGTCGGTGGTGATGCCGAGGTCCTCGGCGAGCGTCTCCGCCATCTTGGGGCTCGCCAGCCGCTCGGAGAACACCGTGGTGACACCTTCCGCCTCGATGAGCCCCTGCAGGCGACCCAGGTCGGCCGCGGTCGCCTCGGCGTCGGGTGAGAGGCCGGCGATCGCCTCGAGGTGCAGTCCGTGGCGGGCGAGGTAGCCGAACGCGTCGTGGCTGACGACGGTGGCGTCACGTTCGCACGAGGCCAGCCCCGCCTCGTACTCCTCGTCCAGCGTCTCCAGGTCGGAGCGGAGGTCGGCGGCGTTCTCGTCGTACGTCGCGGCGCCGTCCGGGTCGGCCTCTCCGAGCCGTTCGGCCACCGCGTCCGCCAGGTCGGCCATGAGGAGGGGGTCGTGCCAGAAGTGCGGGTCGAGGTCGCCGTGGCCGTGGTCGTCCTCCTCCTCGTGGCCCTCCTCGTGACCCTCGTCCTCGTGGCCCTCTGCCTCCTCGGCGACGGGGATGAGCTCGACGGCCTCGGCGGCATCCAGGGCGTCCACCCCGGCGGTCTCCACGGCATCGTCGACCGCGGGCTGGAAGTCGTGCAGCAGCACGACGAGGTCGGCGCTCTCGAGCTGCGCGGTCTGAGCGACGTCCAGCTCGAGGTCGTGCGGCTCCTGCCCCGGCTTCGTGAGGCTCTCGACGGTCCAGTCGTCACCCGCCACCCGCTCCGTCACCCACGCCAGCGGATAGAACGACGCGACGGCCAGGCGACCGTTCCCGGCGGCGTCGCTCGACTGACCGCACCCCGCAAGGAGGAGGGAGGCGGACAGCGCGACGGCGAGGGTGGAGGAGCGGGCGACGGACGACATGAGAACGATTCTCAGAGGAGTTGAGAACCGTTGTCAACTTCACGCCGACTAGGGTGGCCGGCGTGCTCGTCGTGACCCGCCTCCGTCCCCCGTCCGAGGACCTCGCGGCGGCCGCCGAGCTCCGCAGCGGGCTGCACCGCGCCCTCGAGGTGCTGGCCGCGAAGCCGGGGTACGTCGGCGGCGAGGTCGGCCGCAACGTCGACGACCCCGGGCTCTGGGTGCTCTGCACCCGCTGGGAGAACGTGGGCAGCTATCGCCGGGCGCTGTCGTCGTACGAGGCGAAGCTGCTGGTCCAGCCGCTGCTGTACCACGCCGTGGACGAGCCCAGCGCGTACGAGGTCGACGAGCGCGGCACCGACCTCAACGTCGCCGACCCCCGATCGATAGGGTGAGCGCTTCGCTCGCCCGACCGGCAGCCAGCCGGCCGACACCTCCTGCAAGGACTGATCGTGGCCAAGCCTGCTCCCACCGCCCTGGACAACGTCGTCTCCCTCGCCAAGCGGCGGGGCTTCGTCTTCCCCTGCGGTGAGATCTACGGCGGCACCCGGTCCGCGTGGGACTACGGCCCGCTCGGCGTCGAGCTCAAGGAGAACATCAAGCGCCAGTGGTGGCGCTTCATGGTCACCCGCCGCGACGACGTCGTCGGCCTCGACTCCAGCGTGATCCTGCCGACCCGCACGTGGGAGGCCAGTGGCCACCTCAGCACGTTCAGCGACCCGCTGGTGGAGTGCCAGTCCTGCCACAAGCGGTTCCGCGAGGACCACCTGCAGGAGGACCACGCGGCCAAGAAGGGGATCGACGACGCCGACTCGGTCGACCTCAACGAGTCGATCGCCTGCCCCAACTGCGGCACCCGCAACGCGTGGACCGAGCCACGCAACTTCAACATGATGCTGAAGACCTACCTCGGTGTCATCGAGGACGAGTCGGGCCTGCACTACCTGCGGCCCGAGACCGCGCAGGGCATCTTCCTCAACTTCGCCAACGTGGTGACCTCCAGCCGTCAGAAGCCGCCGTTCGGCATCGCCCAGATGGGCAAGAGCTTCCGCAACGAGATCACGCCGGGCAACTTCATCTTCCGCACGCGCGAGTTCGAGCAGATGGAGATGGAGTTCTTCGTCAAGCCCGGCGAGGACGACGAGTGGTTCCGCTACTGGATCGAGGAGCGCACCCGCTGGTACGTCGACCTCGGCATCGACCCCGACAACCTGCGCCACTACGAGCACCCCGAGGAGAAGCTGTCGCACTACTCCAAGGGCACGACCGACATCGAGTACCGCTTCGGCTTCTCGGGTCGTGACTTCGAGGAGCTCGAGGGCATCGCCAACCGCACCGACTTCGACCTCAGGCAGCACAGCGAGTTCTCGGGCAAGGACCTGTCCTACTACGACCAAGCCGCGGACGAGCGCTACATCCCCTACGTCATCGAGCCGGCCGCCGGCCTGACCCGCTCCCTGATGGCGTTCCTCATCGACGCCTACACCGAGGACGAGGCCCCCAACACCAAGGGCGGCGTCGACAAGCGCGTGGTGCTGAAGCTCGACCCGCGCTTGGCCCCGGTCAAGGTCGCGGTGCTGCCGCTGAGCCGCAACGCGGACCTCTCGCCCAAGGCCAAGGCCCTGGCTGCGGAGCTGCGCCAGAGCTGGAACGTCGAGTTCGACGACTCCGGCGCGATCGGTCGCCGCTACCGCCGCCAGGACGAGATCGGCACGCCGTTCTGCGTCACGGTCGACTTCGAGACGCTCGAGGACGGTGCCGTGACCGTGCGCGAGCGCGACACCATGGCGCAGGAGCGGGTCCCCCTCGAGGGCATCACGCGCTGGTTCGCGGACAAGCTGCTCGGCTGCTGAGCGTCCCGGGCGGACTGCGTCGAAGCCCGGCGGAGCTGGGTCCGGGCGAGGCATGATGCGCCGGTGCGCTCACCAGTCGGCCGTCGTCCCGTGGTCGTTGCATGCACGCTCGCCGTCGCCCTCGTCCTCGCCCTCATCGTCCTGGGCGTGTGGCAGGACGACGACGGCCCGGCGCTCGAGCCGCTCGACTCCAGGGGCGACCACGGCCCGGTGCTGCCGCTGCCGGGTGCGGAGCGTTCGGGTGTCGGCCCCCTGCCCGGCGACCTCGCGGACCCCCCCAGAACGTTGTCCTTCGGAGCCGCCGAGGTCGTTCACATGCCGATCGGGGAGGACGCCTGGGCGCCCGTCGCGATCAGGGTGCATGCGATCCGACGCGGGGACGCCGCCGCGGTCGACCAGGCCCGCCCCCGCGGGCTGGCGAAGCCGCGTCGCGTCTACTACGCCGACATGACGCTGACGTTCGAGGGCCTCGGCGTCATCGACGTGACGCCCTTCCTCACGCTCGCCCAGGGCTCGCGCGAGCTGAACATCCACCACGCCCCGCTGGCGCTGTACCGACCGTTCCCACCGTGCCCGAGCACAAGTGACGGCGTCACCCTCCCGGCGGGCGAGCCTGTCGACGTGTGCGTGGTCTTCCCCGGACCGCGACCCGAGCGGGTTCGCGGCGTCTCGCTCCTGGGTGAGGCCGGCGTGCCGACCTGGGAAGGAGTCGTCTCCTAGCGTGTGACGAGGTCGCCATGCGGCGTGTGCCGCTCCCTGCGACGGTCCTGGTGCTTGCCGGACCTGCGTGCGCGCCTGCGACCCGGAGTGGACTTCGGTCCCCGGCGCCGACGACGGCGGTGGACCCGCCGAGATCGACCTGTGCCTCGTGTGCCTCTCGCCCGACGGGGCCCGGGTCGAGAACCTGGAATCCGAGGCGACAGAGTGGTGACCGGATCGCTCGGTCGGGGAAGGCGACGGAGCCCGAGAGGCGCGGCGAGCGCGACCGAGGTCACGAGGGACCAGGAGAAGCGCGGCTGATTTGGGCACCCCGGTGGGCCGCCTCGACAATGGCGCCATGACCGCACTCCCGACCGAGCTCGTCCTCGGTCCGCTGCGCGTCTCGACGCCCGTGGTGCTGGCGCCGATGGCGGGCATCACCAACGCCGCCTACCGACGGCTGTGCGCCGAGCAGGGCGCGGGCCTCTACGTCTGCGAGATGATCACCAGTCGCGGGCTCGTCGAGGGTGACGAGACGACCCGGAAGATGCTCGTGTTCGACGAGCTGGAGTCCATCCGCTCGGTCCAGCTCTACGGCACCGACCCGGCCTACATCGGCAAGGCCGTGGAGATCCTGTGCGCCGAGCACGGGGTGGCCCACGTCGACCTCAACTTCGGCTGCCCGGTCCCCAAGGTGACCCGCAAGGGCGGCGGGGGCGCGCTCCCGTGGAAGCGCGGCCTCCTGGCGGAGATCCTCACCGCGGCGGTGACCGCAGCGACGCCGTACGGCGTGCCCGTCACCATGAAGACGCGCAAGGGTCTCGACGAGGACCACCTGACCTACCTCGACGCGGGCCGGATCGCCCAGGAGACGGGCACCGCCGCGATCGCGCTGCACGGGCGGACGGTCCAGCAGGCCTACTCCGGCGAGGCCGACTGGGACGCGATCGCGCGCCTCGTCGAGCACGTGGACATCCCGGTGCTCGGGAACGGTGACGTCTGGGAGGCAGCCGACGCGCTCCGCATGGTCGAGCAGACAGGGGCCGCCGGCGTCGTCGTCGGCCGTGGCTGCCTCGGCCGGCCGTGGCTGTTCCGCGACCTCGCGGCCGCCTTCTCGGGCCAGCAGGCCCGCACGCTGCCCACCCTGGGCGAGGTGCGGGTGATGATGCGGCGCCACGCCGAGCTCCTCGCGGAGCACATGGGGGAGGAGCGCGGCTGCAAGGAGTTCCGCAAGCACGTGACGTGGTACCTCAAGGGCTTCCGCGCCGGCGGCGAGCTGCGCCACCGCCTCGCCCTGGTCGACTCGCTCGCCGACCTCGACGAGCTGCTGGCCGACCTCGACCCCGACGAGCCGTTCCCCACGGGCGAGCTGGGGACCCCACGCGGACGCCAGGGCTCGCCGCGCAACCGCGTCGTGCTGCCAGAGGGTTGGCTCGACGACACCGACGGCAGCGGCACGCACCTGCGCGAGGACACGGCGGAGACCACAGGCGGGTAACACTCCCCACATTCGGGCCCGAGATGCGGACAGGGCGGACCGATTGTGTTTGACTCGGTGATCGTGCCTGCGCCGGTCGCCCGGCAACCCCCCTGATGCAGGTACGTCGCCCCCTGCCAGCAACAAGCAAAGGACCAGCGCCTGTGGCTCAGCATCGCCACAAGCGGGAGACCAATGCCCGCCTGCCCCGATCCGTCCTCGTCGCCGCTCCCCTTGCCGTCGTCGCCACCATGTCCGCCGTCACGATGGGCGTGCTCTCGGCGGACCCCGCGGCGTCCGACTCGCAGCTGCTCGCTTCCTCCGCGGGCACCTCGCTGAGCAGCAGCACGGCGCTGACGGACCGGCGTGGCGTGACGGTCTCCCGGTCCAGGTCACGCACCGCCGACCGCGACGACGCACAGGCCGAGCGGGACGCGGAGCGCGAAGCGGAGCGTGCCCGGTCGCAGGAGCAGCGCGAGCGCCGCGAGGCCGCCGCCGAGAAGGCGGAGAAGGCGGAGAAGGCCGAGCGCCAGGCCGAGCGCGAGGCGGCCCAGGCGACCCTGCGCGCCGTACGCAGCGCCGACGACGCGCTCTGGACGACCGCGCCGCTCAACCTCTGGGACGGACCCGGTGAGGACGCCGCCCGGGTCGCCGTCCTGGAGGAGGGCCGGAAGGTCCTCGTCACCGGCCGCCGCGCGGCCGGCCGCGCCGAGGTCGTCATCGACGGCACCGCCCGCTGGGTCAGCGACGACTACCTCAGCGCCGAGAAGCCCGCCCCGCCGGAGCCGGCAGGCCCCTCGCTGGGCGGCCAGTGCGCCAACGGCTCCTCGATCGACGCCGGCCGTGCCACGCTCTACGAGATCCACGACGCGGTCTGCTCCAACTGGCCGGAGATCACGGCGTACGGCACGTGGCGCGGGGACGGCGAGCACGGCCAGGGCCGGGCCATGGACATCATGGTCACCGGTGCCACGGGCTGGGAGGTGGCCAACTTCCTCCGCGCCAACTACTCGGCGTTCGGCATCGAGTACCTCATCTACTCCCAGAACATCTGGTCGGTGGAGCGGGGCGGCGAGGGCTGGCGGGGCATGTCCGACCGCGGATCGACCACCGCCAACCACTACGACCACGTGCACGTCACCGTCTACTGATCGACGCCTCAGTCGGCCGTCCGGCTCACGGGAGCCCACCGGTCCCCGGTTCCGACGTGCCCGGGTCCGGTGCACGCGGCTCCGGGCTCTCGGGGCGGGGTAGCACCGTCTCGGGTGCGGCCGGCTGGACGTCGCTGAGCGCGACGTCCGGACAGCCCTCCACCTGGATGGCGCCCCGGTTGGTGTTGAGCACGCTGTAGGTGCCGGCCTCGACATCGACGACCCCGGGCTGCTGGAGCGATGTGGTGACGCGGAAGACGGCTTCGAGGGGCGCGTCGGGGTCGCTGAGCTGCACCTCGGTGTCCTCGTTGTCCCCGATCGAGGGTGGGGGAAGGTTCTCCACCAGGAAGCGGTGCCGCCCACCCGTCGTCGTGAGCCGGGCGGGCAGTGAGCCCCTCACGTCATCGCCACAGTGCCAACCTAGAGGTCGCCGAGCCGTCGGCCCGCCGCGTCGCGGACCTCTTCGTCCTCGTACGGATCGGCGGCCGGCTCACGGAGCCTGCGCAGCGCAACCGCCGAGAGCGGCGCCCACCGGGCCCCTTCGGTGCGCGTGACCGCCTCGCAGTCCCAGAGGCACCCGGTGGCCCACGTGTCGGAAGCGCGGGTCCGTGGCGGACATGGCGCGGACGGCCCGAGCACGGGCGTACGAGTAGGCGGACCCCACGTAGACCTGCCAGCTCCGGGTAGGGGCCTGCCTCAGGCACGCGTCCCAGCGCCTCGGCGAGGCGCAGCCACTCGCGCGCGAGGGGGAGGGCGAGCTCTGCGGGTGCTGCACCCTCGACCTGGGGAAGATCCATCGCGGCCACCGTAGGCGGCCGGCGAGGCCGGCACATCCGCGTTCCTGCGCCGTCGTACCCACGCCGTAGGCTCAGCGCTCGATGAGCCCCGACGAGCTGTACGACGACGCCGACCGCGAGCGCCTGGTCCCGGAGCCGCCGAAGCGCGTCGAGGCGCCGGAGCGGACCGCGTTCGAGCGGGACCGGGCGCGCGTGGTGCATGCCGCGGCCTCGCGACGTCTCGCCGCCAAGACGCAGGTCGTCGGCCCGCAGACCGACGACTTCGTCCGCAACCGGCTCACCCACAGCCTCGAGGTGGCCCAGGTCGCCCGCGACCTCGCGCGTGCCCTGGGCTGCCACCCCGACGTCGCCGAGACCGCCGCGCTCGCCCACGACCTCGGGCACCCGCCGTTCGGCCACAACGGCGAGCGGGCGCTGGCGGCGCTGAGCGGGGAGTGCGGGGGCTTCGAGGGCAACGCCCAGACGCTGCGGCTGCTCAGCCGGCTCGAGGCCAAGACCTTCGACGACACCGGGCGGTCGGCCGGCCTCAACCTCACCCGCGCGACCCTCGACGCCTGCACCAAGTACCCCTGGCGCCGCGCCGACGCGGCCGAGCCGGCCGGCGTCCACAGCGACGGCACGCCCCGGGTGGTGGTGAAGTTCGGCGTCTACGACGACGACGGCGCTGTCTTCGACTGGTTCCGTGCCGGTGTCGCGGGCCGCCGGCGCTGCGTCGAGGCGCAGGTGATGGACCTGGCCGACGACGTGGCCTACTCCGTCCACGACGTGGAGGACGGCATCGTCGCCGGGCGGCTCGACCTGACCCGGATGGACACCGGCGCGCTCTGGGAGACGGTCCGCGCCTGGTACCTCCCCGGCTGCGACGACGCCGCCCTCGACGAGGCGCTGGCCGCGCTCCGTGCCGTCGGCAGCTGGCCGCACGCGTCGTACGACGGCACCCGACGGAGCCTGGCCGCCATCAAGAACCTCACCAGCGACCTCATCGGTCGGTTCTGCGGCAGCGTGCAGCAGGCGACGTTCGCGGAGCGTGGGGACGACCCCCGGGTGCGTCACGGCGCGGACCTCGTCGTGCCCCGCGCCACCGAGGTGGAGATCGGCGTGCTCAAGGGGATCGCGGCCCACTACGTCATGCAGGCCGACGACCGGGTGGCGCTCATGGGACGCCAGCGGGACCTGTTGACCGAGCTCGTCGAGGTGATCTGGGACCGCGGCGAGAGCGCCCTGGACCGGGCGTTCGCGGAGGACTGGCGGTCCGCGGCGGACGACGCCGGCCGACGGCGGGTGGTGGTCGACCAGGTCGCGTCGCTCACCGACGCCAGCGCCGTCACGCGTCACGCCGCCCTGACCCGGGGCTGAGCCCGGGCCAGGGAGCGTGGACGTGCCTCAGGGCAGGTTGCCCTGCGGGTAGGGGTCGTCCTGGAGCGCGGTGCTCTCGGGGTTGAGCTGCGCCTCGAGGTCGGAGCGGTGCTCCCCGCTGCCCGACGGCGTCACCTTCGTGGCCGCGCTGCTCGCGGCGGAGGTGACCTTGTCCTTGACGACCGGAGCCTTCTCCTTGGCCAGGTCGGCGGCCTGCGACGCCTTGTCCTGGACACGGGGGTCGTCCTTGACGCGCGTGGCCGTCCTCTTGATCTGCTCGTAGCGCTCACGGCCGGCGCGGGCACCCAGCACGTAGCCCACACCTCCGGCGACGAGCATCGTCAGCTTCCTCATGGTGTCTCCCTTCCTCACGTCTCGGGTCCGGGGAATCGACACTTCCAAACCGCGTGGACCTTGACCAGCCGGAGCACCCGGAGGGGTGTGGGTGCTGCACCCTGTGGACGCCGTCCGGACGTCGGCGTCCGCCCGTAGACTCCCCGACGTGGCAGGGCGGATCCGCGAGGACGACATCTCCGAGGTGCGTGACAAGGCGCGCATCGACGACGTCGTGTCGTCGTACGTCACGCTCAAGAACGCCGGCGGTGGGACGCTCAAGGGGCTGTGCCCCTTCCACGACGAGAAGACGCCGTCGTTCAACGTGAACCCCGCTCGCCAGTTCTTCCACTGCTTCGGCTGCCAGGAGGGCGGCGACGTCATCAGCTTCCTGATGAAGGTCGACGGCCTCACCTTCGTCGAGTCGGTGGAGCGGCTCGCGGAGAAGTACGGCGTCCAGCTGCGACGCGAGGAGGGCGAGGAGGAGCCCCAGCGCCCACGGGGCCCCGCCCGAGCGCGGCTCATCGAGGCCCACAAGGTCGCCCAGGAGCTCTACGCCGAGCTGCTGGCCTCCCCGGAGGCCCTGGCGGCCCGCCAGTTCCTGCACGAACGGGGTTTCGACCAGGAGGCCGCGCGGACGTTCGGCGTCGGGTTCGCGCCCCGTGACGGCGACGCGCTCGTGCGCCACCTCCGCGCACGCCGGTTCAGCGAGGAGGAGGTCGTGGCCGCCGGCCTGGTCGCCCAGGGGCGGTCGCTCTACGACCGGTTCCGGGGGCGGCTGCTGTGGCCCATCCGGGAGGCCAACGGCGACACCATCGGCTTCGGCGCCCGTCGGATCTTCGATGACGACAAGATCGACGCGAAGTACCTCAACACCCCCGAGACGGCGATCTACAAGAAGAGCCAGGTCCTCTACGGCATCGACCTCGCCCGCTCCGCCATGCGCGACAGCCAGCAGGCGGTGGTGGTGGAGGGATACACCGACGTCATGGCGTGCCACCTCGCCGGCGTCGGGATGGCGGTGGCCTCCTGCGGGACCGCCTTCGGCCAGGAGCACGCGCGGGTGCTGCGCCGCTTCCTCGGGGACCATGCCGACACCGGTGGCGAGGTGATCTTCACCTTCGACGGCGACTCCGCCGGCCAGAAGGCCGCGATGAAGGTCTTCGAGAGCGACCAGGTCTTCGCCTCCCAGACCTACGTCGCGGTGGCACCGCAGGGCATGGACCCCTGCGACCTGCGGCTGAAGGACGGTGACGCGGCCGTCCGCGAGCTGGTGGCGACCCGGCGACCGCTCTACCGCTTCGTCCTCGAGAACGTCCTCGCCCGCCACGACCTCGACCGGGCCGACAGCCGCGTCGACGCGCTGAGGGAGAGCGCCTCGCTCGTCTCCAGCATCCGCGACAAGGCCAAGGTCGACGCCTTCGCCCGCGAGATCGCCCACATGATCGGCGTCGACGTCGACGAGGCGCGGGCGGAGCTCCGCCGTGCCGCGGCACGCACGCGACCCGACGAGCGCCGTACGACGACGGCACGTCCGGTCGACGTCGCGCCGCAGCCCGCTCGTGCCCCGCTGCCGAGCCTGTCCGACCCGCGCTTCGCCATCGAGCGGGAGACCCTCAAGCTCGTCGTGCAGCACCCCGCGGGCGTGGGCCGCACGACGGCTCACGTCACGGTCGACGACTTCACCCACCCGACCTACCGAGGCGTCTGGCAGGCCGTGGTCACGGCCGGCGGGGTCGTCTCGGGCGCCGACGACCCCGGCTGGGTCAACCGCGTGCGTGCCGCCGCCGGCGACGCCGAGGTCTCCGCGGCGGTCACCGAGCTCGGCGTGGAGCCGGTCCGCACCACCGCCACGCCGACCCCGACGTACGTCGCCGCGCACGTCGCGCGTCTGCAGGAGCTGACCACCTCGCGCCGGATCGCGGAGGTGAAGTCGCGGCTCCAGCGCACCAACCCGGTCGAGCACGCCGCGGAGTACAACCGCATGTTCGGCGAGCTCGTGGCGCTCGAGCAGCACCGCCGCACGCTGCGCGACCACGCGGTGGGAGCGACGTGAGGCGCGGCCGCACGCCCTCCGTCCCGGTCGGGCCGGGGGAGCGGGTGCTGGCGACGACCACCGCCCGGGACGGCACCGTGCTGGCGGGGACGCGTGACGCGTTCTACGCGCAGACCGCCGACGGGGCCGTGACCCGGGTCCCGTGGGAGCAGGTGGAGGCGGCCACGTGGGACGCCGAGACCGACACGTTCCGCCTGACGGAGGTCGGGGCCTGGGGCCGGCCGCGCGGCACGCACGTCGCCGTCCTCGACGAGCCCGGCCGGCTGCTCGAGCTGGTCCGCGAGCGGGTCACCGCGAGCGTCGTGCTGCAGCGCCACGTGCCGGTCCAGGGCAGGCGGGGGGTTCGGGTGATCGCCCGCCGCGCGCCCCGCGGGGACCGCCCGCTGGAGTGGGTCTACGAGTACGACGAGGGCGTCGACCCTGCGGACCCGCAGGTCGCCGAGGCCGCGCGCGAGGCGCTGGAGCTGGCGCGCCACGACGTCGGCCTGCCGTGACGTCCGTCGGCCGCGACCTGATTTCTGGATCGTCCGGGCCCTTGCTACTGTTCTGCCTCGCTGCACGCGATCCCCTGTAGCTCAACTGGCAGAGCATTCGGCTGTTAACCGGAGGGTTGTTGGTTCGAGTCCAACCGGGGGAGCGGCGAGACCCCCTCTGGCCTGTGAAGACAGGTCGGAGGGGGTCTTTTCACGTGGGTGGGCCGTCCGGTGTCCGCTCGGACGCCCCCTGCTGCGCGCTGACCGGTCAGGTGGGTGCTGAACACACCGACACTCGGTCAGACCTTGCTGGTCCCTGTCGAGGGACTCAGGCGCGATGTCCCTCGGTCCGCGGCACCCGGCGCTGCCCTGGCTCGCTGGGGGTCGAGCGATCGAGCCGACCCGTCAGTGCCGGCCCAGCCACTCGACGGCCGCCCGGCGCATCTCGGTCGGCACCTCGTGACCGCCGGCGAACTCCTCGTAGGTCACGTCGTAGTCCTGCTGCTGCAGCGCCGGCACCAGGCGCCGGCTGCACCGCTCGATCGGCAGCACCCGGTCCGCGGTGCCGTGCGAGACGAAGAACCGCGGGTCGCCGTGCCGCAGCTGGGCGGCCGCGAAGCCGGGGGAGAAGGCGATGACCGAGTCGAAGACGTCGCCGTTGGAGAGCCCGAGCGTGAGCGCGTAGCTCGCGCCGTCGCTGAACCCTGCCACCGTGAGGCCCTCGACCGCGTACTGATCGGTCGTACGGCGCAGCAACGTGTCGATCGTCGCGACGTCGGGCCCGAACCCGCCCTGGATGACGTCCCAGGTCGGCCCGCTCGAGGCCGGTGCGACGAGGAGCAGCCGGTGCTGGTCGGCATGGGCCAGGAGCAGCTTGCGCGTCCTCACAGGCTCGCCGCCGGCGCCGTGGAGCAGGACGACCAGCCGCAGCGGCCCGTCCGAGTCCGGGACGTGCAGGGCCGCCGGCCGGCGGCCACCGACGTCCACGGTGAAGCTGCCGGTGCGCGCGCCCGCGGCCCGGGCGGATGGCGTCGGCCGGTACGAGAGACGTCCCCGCACGTGCTCGTCACCGGCCGCGTCCCGTGGGCCCATCGCTCCCGTCCTTGTCCTCGCGTCGTCGGTGCACCCCGTCAGCGCAGCAGCGGCACCGACACAGGCGGCGCGGAGCGTGGACCGGCGGTCGAGGCGCACTCCCGCCCAGTACCCACGGTCGCGTGCAGGAGGCCTGTCGGACTCAGCCCCAGCCGAGCGGGTAGACCTCGAACGGCGCGGCGAACGGGACGCCGAGCCCCTGGCCCCCTCCGCGGAGGATGCCCTCGAGGAACTCGCGCGGGTCCCAGTTCTCCCACCCCAGTCCCTCGATGTAGGCGCGGTGCTCCATCAGGGACGCCACCCCCGCCTCGAAGCTGTCGGTGACGTCGACGGCGTGCGCGGCGCCGGGGGAGCCGGCCGACCACACGGCCCGCACACCGCCCCAGGGCTCGAGGCCGTCGGCGAGCTGCTCGGGGAAGATCCACCGGTTGCCGGCGTCCCGTACGGCGTCCAGCACCGCGCGGCCCACGGCGATGTGGTCGGCCTGGTTGAGGCTGGTGCCGCCGAAGGTCTCGCGGAAGTTGATGGTCAGCACGACGTCGGGGCGGTGGCGACGGACGACCTCGGCGAGGAGGCGGCGGAGCGGGACGCCGTACTCCAGGATGCCGTCGGGCTGGCGCAGGAACTCCACCGTGTCCACGCCGACGACGCCCGCCGACGCGACCTCCTCGGCCTCCCTCACCGGCCCACACTCATCCGGGTGCAGCCCATCGATGCCGGCCTCGCCGCTCGTCACCATGCAGTAGGCGACGCGCTTGCCCTGGCCGGTCCACCGGGCGACGGCAGCGGCGGCGCCGTACTCGATGTCGTCGGGGTGGGCCACGATCGCGAGCGCCGTGTCCCAGTCCTCGGGGAGCGGCTCGAAACGGGGTGCGTCACTCATGGGGCGAGCATGACACGAGCTCCGACGCGCCGAGTGCTGCACGTCGGCTGGCTCCCCGGTTGCACATGCGCGCCGTTGGCTAGGCTCCTGTGGCCAGCGGCGTGGGGGCGGTAGCTCAGTCGGTCAGAGCAGAGGACTCATAATCCTTGGGTCGTGGGTTCGAGCCCCACCCGCCCCACCAGGATCGAGCTCCCGCGCGTCCGGCGGCGCGCCGATGATGGCTGCGCGCCCGCCTCAGCAACTCGTCGAGTCCGTGGTGGCTGGCGAGAAGCAGGGAGGGGCCGCGCCCTCGTCACCCCAGCCGGATCCAGGGAACAGGATCCGGCAGATCATCGCGCAGCCGCGACACCCGGCCCGGGACACACCTTCGCGTGCGCCCTGCCCGGAGCGCGGCGAGCGGGGTGGAGGAGCCACTGACGCAGCTCCTCCACCCCGCTCCTCGGGTCCGATCTCGGGTCGAGCTCTCCGACGGACGAGTCTCAGCTCTGCAGGACGACGAAGTCGGACCAGGTGATCCCGGCCAGGCTGTCGGCGCGCAGCAGGCCACCCCACACGGGGCGAGCGGCCGAGTCCTGCTCCGCCTTCAACGACGATGCTCCGCCCGCGTTGTCCCCGATGTACATGCCGTGACGCTGGAGCGTCCGGGCGATGGCCAGTCCGGCCGGGGACAGTCCCCGGGTCGTCAGGTCGATGTCGGCGCGGATCGCGAGCCGCTGGCCTTCCGCGCCCCACCCGAACTTGTCGGACTCGGTCCCCACCATCGGATGCGTGTACCCGGCGGCGGTGGAGGACTCGACGATGAAGAGCTGGAGGACGTGGCCCAGGTCGGTGTCGTGGGCGATGGCCCGGGAGACGAGGTCCTTGCGGATGACCATCGCGTCCGAGATGCGGCCGCGGCTGGTGAAGTTGCGGGCGTCGTTGCTGCGGGGGCTGCGGTAGTCGAGCCCGTTGGAGCTGTGCCAGGTGATGCCGGCCGACTCCACGTCGATGAGGTGGTCACCGACGAGGGACGCCTTCGTCAGGAACACGGTGAACCCGGATGCGACGTCCATGATGGCCACCGGAGAGTCCGAGGTGCCGGTGAACGCCGTACCGAGCCACTCCGGGGCACGGAAGCCCTGCGTCTGCAGGATCGCGTTCTTCGAGTTGTTGTTGCCGGCGATGGTGCGCACCCTCCACACCGGGTCGCCGGAGCGGCCCTGCGCGTAGGGCGTGCCCCACTTGTTGCCGTCGACACCCTTGATGACGGGGTACTTGGTGCCCGCCTGCTCCGGGTGCGAGGCCATGAAGGCGTGGAACTGCTGTGTCTGGACGGCGTCGACGGGAGCTCCTGCGACCACGCTCTTGTGGTACGAGTCGGCGCTGTAGGGGATGAGCGCCGGGTCCGGCACCGGGGTCGGCACCGGGGACGGCGTGGGGCTCGACACCGGCGTGGTCGTGGTGACCGGGGTCGTGGTGACCGGGGTCGTGGTGGTGGGGGTCGTGGTGGTGGGCGTCGTGGTGGTGGTGGTCGGGGTGGTGGGGCTCGTCCACTCGACGCTCAGGGTCCAGTGACCGTTCGTGGAGCGGTCCCACGCCTCGGCGGTGCGACGTCCGTTGCCGGTGATGATGAACGCCATGGGGTCGTTCGAGTTCCACGAGTCACGGTTGACGATCTCCTGGACGATGCTCGCCAGGTTGGGCGTGCGCTGGGCGGCGCCGCGCTCACCCGGGGTGTTCCAGGCGGGCGGCGTCCAGCTGACCTTGCTGGTGGTGCGGCGGCGGGCCGTGATGTCGTTGTCCTCGGTGGTGAACGGGGCTGCGCTCGAGGAGGCCTGCCCGTGGATCGTGAAGCTCGCCGCGCCACTGCTCGTGCCGACCGCGGTGAACTGCAGACGGGCGCTGGTGACGGCGGAGGATCGCGGGATGGCGACAGCCGGCAGTCGCAGGCCGACCGCCTGCTGAGCCACCGATCCGTCGAGCATGATGTTCAGGTCGTTCGATCCGCGGACCGTCCGGGACGCACGCTCTTCGGCATCAGCGGAGGACGCGGCAGGGGCGAAGGTGCCGGTGCCGGCCGTGGCTGACGGCGGGGCGAACACGTCGGGGAGGGCAGCGAGGCCGGCGGTGACGACGAGCACCGACAGCGTGGCCGAGATTCGATTGCGCATGCGAGAGTTCCTTGAGGGGGTTCAGGGGTGTGGGGTCCAGCTCAGGTGCCGTGGGGCACCGCTCAGCTGGCGAGGTTCATCAGGGCAGGGGTGAGCCGGGCAGACGTGAGCCGGGCAGACGTGAGCCGGGCAGGGGTCAGCACGGGGAGGGTCGACAGGGGTAGGGGTCAGCAGGACAGGGGTCAGTGACGGGACGGCGTCGTCCCGGGTCGCGCCAGGTGATACGGCAGGCCGAGCTCGGTGCTGGCCACCGCATGCGGAGGTACGGGGTGCCGCCGGACGTTGCCGGGCGTGCCGCGACGCCGTGGGGGCGGGGCGGCGTCAGTGGGGAAGCGTGCTTCTGGTGCAGTACCCCCGTAAGGGGGTGGCGCTGACTGGAACGCTATCCGTGCCGTAGACCTCGCGTGTGCGTTTCGTAGACGTTCTCTCCGGAAAGCGTCAAGAACCACTCAGTGGAACTAGTCCGACTGGGCCAGCCGCACGTCTACCT
>CADCUM010000059.1 GCA_902805885.1 uncultured Nocardioides sp.
GCGACCCTGGGCGAGGCGGGCTACAACGTCAAGACGTTCTGCTACCAGGACTCCCCACGGCGGGCGCACTCCATCGCGGCCCAGGGCGGCATCAACGCCGCGAAGAACTACAAGGAGGACGGCGACTCCGTCCACCGTCTCTTCTACGACACGGTCAAGGGCGGGGACTACCGCTCGCGGGAGTCGAACGTCTACCGCCTGGCCGAGGTCAGCACCAACATCATCGACCAGTGCGTCGCGCAGGGCGTCCCCTTCGCCCGGGAGTACGGCGGCCTGCTCGACAACCGCTCCTTCGGCGGCGTGCAGGTCTCCCGCACGTTCTACGCCCGCGGCCAGACCGGTCAGCAGCTGCTGATCGGCGCCTACCAGGCGCTCGAGCGCCAGATCTCCGCCGGCACGGTGTCGATGCACACCCGTCACGAGATGCTCGAGCTGATCGTGGTGGACGGCAAGGCCCGCGGCATCATCGCCCGCGACATGGTCACCGGCGCCGTCGAGACGCATCTCGCCGACGTCGTGGTGCTGGCCAGCGGTGGCTACAGCAACGTCTTCTACCTCTCCACCAACGCGATGGGCTGCAACGCCACCGCGATCTGGCGGGCGCACCGCAAGGGCGCCTACATGGCCAACCCGTGCTACACGCAGATCCACCCGACCTGCATCCCCGTCTCGGGCGCCCACCAGTCGAAGCTCACCCTGATGTCGGAGTCGCTGCGCAACGACGGCCGGATGTACCCGGCGTTCGGCAACCTGGTCCCCCGCGACATCGCGTCGCGGGCCGCGAAGTACCAGTGCGACGACGGCCGCGGCGTCGGCCCGGAGGTGGAGGGCGTCCGTCGTGGCGTCTACCTCGACTTCGAGGACGCGATCGGGCGACTGGGTCGAGAGGCCGTCGAGTCCAAGTACGGCAACCTCTTCGACATGTACTCCCGGATCACCGGTGAGGACCCCTACGAGGTGCCGATGCGGATCTATCCCGCCGTGCACTACGTGATGGGCGGGCTGTGGGTCGACTACGACCTCCAGTCCACGATCCCCGGCCTGTTCGTGACCGGCGAGGCCAACTTCTCCGACCACGGCGCCAACCGGCTCGGCGCCTCGGCGCTGATGCAGGGCCTGGCCGACGGCTACTTCGTGCTGCCGAACACCATCCGCGACTACCTCGCGGGCGGGCCGTTCGAGAAGGTCGCCGAGGACCACCCGGCGGTCCTGGAGGCCCGCGAGTCGGTGGAGAAGCGGATCCACCACTTCCTCCACGTCAAGGGCACCCGCAGCGTCGACTCCTACCACCGCGAGCTCGGCAACATCATGTGGGAGTACTGCGGCATGGAGCGGAGCGCCGACGGCCTGCGCAAGGCCATCGACCTCATCCGCACCCTCAAGGACGACTTCTACCGCAACGTCCGCGTGCTCGGCACGTCCGAGAGCCTCAACCAGTCCCTCGAGAAGGCCGGCCGCGTGGCCGACTTCATCGAGCTGGGCGAGCTGATGTGCATCGACGCGCTCAACCGGCGCGAGTCCTGCGGCGGCCACTTCCGCGCCGAGTCCCAGACCGAGGACGGCGAGGCGCTGCGCCACGACGACGAGTTCGCCTACGTCGCGGCCTGGGAGTGGACCGGTGAGGGCAACACCCCCGTCCTGCACAAGGAAGACCTGGTCTACACGGCCATCGAGATGAAGCAGAGGTCCTACAAGTGAGGCTCACCCTCAAGATCTGGCGCCAGGCGCTCGCGTCCCAGAAGGGTGAGATGCGGACGTACGAGCTCGACGACGTCTCCGAGGACATGTCGTTCCTCGAGATGCTCGACGTGCTCAACGAGAGGCTCAACTCCGAGGGTGAGGAGCCGATCGCCTTCGACTCCGACTGCCGCGAGGGCGTCTGCGGGCAGTGCGGGCTGATGATCAACGGCGAGGCGCACGGCCCCGAGGTCACTGCCACCTGCCAGCTGCACATGCGTTCCTTCAAGGACGGCGACACGATCACCATCGAGCCGTGGCGCTCCGACGCCTTCCCGGTGGTCCGTGACCTCGTCGTCGACCGGGGCGCGCTCGACCGGATCATCCAGCAGGGCGGCTACGTCTCCGTCAACACCGGCTCGGCGCCGGAGGCCCACTCCGTGCCGGTCCCCAAGGACGACGCCGACCGCGCCTTCAACGTCGCGACGTGCATCGGCTGCGGCGCCTGCGTCGCTGCCTGCCCCAACGGCTCGGCGTCGCTCTTCATGGGCGCCAAGATCACCCACCTCGGCCTGCTCCCCCAGGGACAGCCCGAGCGCGACGACCGGGTCGTCAACATGGTCGCCCAGCACGACCACGAGGGCTTCGGGGGCTGCACCAACATCGGCTCCTGCACCGCCGCCTGCCCGAAGGGCATCCCGCTCGACGTGATCTCCCAGATGAACAGGGACCTGCGCACCGCGCTGCGCAACGGTCACTGAGCGTCGTACGGCGCCTCCGCGGGCGGCCGCTGCTGCTCGTGTGGGCCCGACCGGCCGACCGGTGAGTGAGGCAGGTTCCTGATCCCGAGGAACCTGCACCACTCACCGCCGCGCCGGGGTCTCGCAGCCGGCGGTGCGTGAGGCAGGTTCCTCGTCGACAGGAACCTGCGCCGCTCACCGCCGTCGCTGGGGACGTCGGGGTACGTCGCGGATCGGCCCGAACAACGACTGCCAGTGCGGCCCGAACACCGGCGGCGGGCCGTCGTAGCCGCCCTCCACGAGCAACCGGTGCACACGACGGACCGTGGTCCTGGGCAACCGCAGCAGCTCCTTGGTGACCTGCACGTAGTCAGCGCCGAGGCGCCGGTAGGCGGCGTACCTCTCGATGTCGACGGTGTACTGCGCCCTGTCCTCCTGGTGCTGGCCGCCTTCGTACTCCACGGCACGGCACCACCTCGCGTACCAGAAGTCCGGCGTGATCACGCCCCCGTCGGGCAGCGACATCGGGGCGTTGACCTCCGGCTCCGGCAGGCCGGAGAAGCGCAGCAGCGCCAGGAGCTCAGCCTCCGGGAGCGACCGGCACCGATGATCGAGGTGGGGAAGCACCCACGTCGCCTGTGCGACGCCGCGACGCCATCTCTGCTCGGTCAGCAGGTGTTCCACGGCGTGCAGGTCGAACCAGCCGCGCCGCAACAGCTCACATCCGATCTTGATGGCGTCGAGCGCCCGGGCCTCGGCGCAGAACGCGACGTACGCCGGCTCGACGCTCACTCCCGCGCCGTCACAGCTCGGCATCTCGGCCGTGCGGTGCAGGAAGACGCCGTCGAGTGCGAGGTGGTGGTCGCCCTCGACCACGAAGTGCAGCGGCGACCGCGGTCCCACGTCCAGGCCGAGCTCCTGCAGTCGGGTGATGCCGGTCGTCCGGGCACCGTCGGGCAGCGCCAGCCTGGCTGCCGCCACGGCATCGAGGAAGGTCATCTCGCGCGCCGAGAAGCAGTAGACGCCGTGGTGGAGGCGTCGGAAACGGGCCCCCTGGAGGACGCCGCGAGTCAGTCCGGCCGCCAGTGCGTCGGACCTGAGGAAGGGCGCCTGACGGAAGCGCGCGGGTACGTCGTGCACGGCTCCATGCCCTCACGAACGGCCCCTCCCGCACGACGTGGAGTCGGCCCGGCTGTGGACGGTCGCAGTGCGCCCCGTTCTGTGGACGGGAGGTGGTTCAGGCGGTGAGGCACGCAGCCTTTCTCGTTGATGACATCCGTCCTCCTCACCGCGACCGGGACCCGCCTGATGGAGCGGTGAGCAGCGCAGGTTCCCGAGCCGGAGGAACCTGCCTCACTCACCGCTCCAGGGCGCCGGTCGGGACGTACGGCGCAGCACCCGCGCGCCCCAGGTGGCGAACACGCCGCCGAGCACGAGGTTCACGACGATCAGGACGCTGTGGGCGACCCAGTAGCCGGTGGGGCGGTCCTCCCCGGAGGAGTGGGCTGCGTAGAGGTTCCTGGTGAACATCCCCCAGGTGACGAAGTTCCACAGGGCGACGCCCAGCAGGAACACCCCGTGCTTGCGCTGGAAGGTCATGGCTTGCTCCTCGGGACGGGATCAGGGACGGCGGCGGCGTACGGCGGCGACGAGCGCGAGCATGGCAGCCGCGCCCGCGGCGAAGGCGGCCCGGGGGTCCTGCCGGCCCGGTACGGCGGCCGCGCCGGACGAGGGCGGGGCGACCGAGGCCGTGGCTACCGAGCGCAGGTCGACCGGCGGCGCCTCGACGGCCAGGTCCACGGCCACCCGGGCGTCGCGCAGGGCTCGTGCCTCCGGGGTGGTCTGCGCCCACGCCGCGGCGAAGACGACGACGCGGGAGAAGTAGTTGATCCAGACCAGGAGGACGAGCGCGATGCCGAACGCCTGGAACGCGTCGGAGTTCTTGGTCAGTCCGAGGAGGTAGGTCGAGAGCTGCTTGAGGAGCTCGAAGACCACCGCTCCCAGCACGGCGCCCGACCACAGCGACCGGGCGGGCACGTCCGGCGAGGCGAGCAGGCGGAAGAACGCGAAGAACAGCACGGTGTTGGCGGCCAGGCCGAGCAGGACCGCGAGCGGGACCAGGAACCACGCCGCAGCGTCCCCGAGCCCGAGCCAGCCCAGGATCGGCTCGATCAGCCGCGCCGTCACTCCCGACACGGCCACGGCCACGATCAGCACCGAGCCCAGGACGAGCAGCGCGAGGACGTCGCGCAGCTTGCCGCTGACGAAGCCGGGCCGCTGCCGGGGCGGCTCCTCGAAGACGGTCTCGAGCGCCTCGCGCATGCCGGAGAGCCACCCGAGGCCCGCGTAGAGCGTCAGCACGATGCCGACGCTGAAGATGCTGGGCGCCGAGCTCTGCAGCGTGTCGAGGCTGATCCCGTTCGGCGGCCCGATGAGGTCGGGCACCACCTGGTTGGCCGCGCGCACCAACGTCTGCTGCACGTCGCCGCCGTAGACCTTGGTGAGCTGGCCGAGGACCGCGAACGAGAGCGCGAGGATCGGGAAGAAGGACAGGAACGCGAAGTAGGTGACCGCGGCGGCGAGCGCGTTGCCGCGGACCCGGCCGTAGTGCTGGAGAGCGCGCACGAAGTGGTCCACCACCGGACGGCGCTGCCGCAGCCGCGCGAGGCGCTGCTTCAGGGCGTCGACGACGGGCACGGGGGGGCCGGCCGTCAGTCCGTCACGTGGGCGAGGCCGAAGTGGCGGCTGGGCCGCCAGCCGCGGTCCTCGTCGTGGACGTAGAGGCAGAACGAGTCGACCGCGAACTCGCACTCGAACCCGGCCAGCTCGTCGAAGGCCTGGTCCAAGGTCTCGTCGTCGAGGTGGTGGGCGATGGTGACGTGGGGGTGGTAGGGGAAGCTGAGGTCGACCGCCAGCGGCCCGCGTCGTACGGCGCCCGCCAGGACCTCGCAGGACGAGATCCCCTCGGCGACGGTCACGAACACCACCGGCGAGACGGGTCGGAACGTCCCGGTCCCGCGAAGGTGGATGTGGAACCCGTCGACGGAGCTGGCAGCCGCGTCGAGGTGCGCGGAGACGTGGTGGAGCTCGTCGTCGGTGACCTCGACGGGCGGTATCAGGGTGATGTGGGTCGGGATCTGCTCGGCGGTGGTGTCGCCGACGGAGGTGCGGTAGTCCTGGAGCTGGGTCGCCCACGGCTCGGGGATCGGGATCGCTACTCCGATGGTCGGCACGCGAAGACCCTACAGAACCCGGTCGTGCCGTCCCCGGCGCCCTTTGTAGGATCGACCGTCGTGAGCGACACCTTCCGCGCGGCCCAGGCACGCAGCGACGCGATCACGGCCAAGATGGCCGAGGACCCGGCGTCCCTGCGCATGCTGACCGGCGACCGGCCGACCGGCAACCTGCACCTCGGCCACTACTTCGGCTCCATCCGCAACCGCGTCGCGCTGCAGAGCAGCGGCGCCGAGATCTGGCAGCTCATCGCCGACTACCAGGTGATCACCGACCGCGAGGTGGCCGGCGACATCGCGGGCAGTGTCCGCAGCCTGCTCGTCGACAACATCGCCGCGGGCCTCGACCCCGAGCGCGCGACGATCTTCACGCACTCGTCCGTTCCCGCGCTCAACCAGCTGATGCTGCCGTTCCTGTCGTTGGTCAGCGTGGCAGAGCTGCAGCGCAACCCGACCGTCAAGGACGAGGCCAAGACCGCGGGCATCACCTCGATCGGCGGGCTGCTGCTGACCTACCCCGTCCACCAGGCCGCCGACATCCTCTTCTGCAAGGCGAACGTCGTCCCGGTGGGCCGCGACCAGCTCCCCCACATCGAGCAGACGCGCGTCGTCGCCCGCCGCTTCAACGAGCGGTACGGCGCGGTCTTCCCGGAGCCCGACGCCCTGCTCTCCGAGGCGCCACTGATCCTCGGCACCGACGGCACCAAGATGAGCAAGTCCAAGGGCAACGTCATCGAGCTGCGGATGACCGCGGACGAGACGGCGAAGAAGATCAAGGGCGCGAAGACCGACAGCGAGCGGGTGATCACGTGGGACCCCGACGGCCGGCCCGAGGTGGCCAACCTGCTCCTGTTGATCTCCCTCTGCGAGGGCACCTCGCCCGAGCAGGTCGCCGAGGAGATCGGGGACGGCGGCGGCGGCCTGCTGAAGAAGCGGCTGACCGAGGCGGTCAACACCGAGCTGGAGCCGCTCCGCGCTCGCCGTACGGAGCTGCTGGGCGACCCCGGCGCCCTCGACGACGTGCTTCGGCGCGGCAACGAGCGGGCGAACGGGGTGGCGGACGCGACCCTCGACGAGGTGCGGTCGGCGATGGGCATGACCTACCTGTGACCGAGGTCACAGGGCGGGCGATGTGACTCGCCAGTAGGTTCCGAGCACGGCCGGGTGGTCCGCTCGTTCCTCGGGAGGGAACCATGCTCGTTCCAACGCTGTCTGCGCCGCCGCCGTCGGTCCGCACGCGCGGTCGCACGCTCATCACCTCCGTCAGCTGAGCAGCTGCTGGCGCATCTGACGCAGCGCTGGGGCCGCCGGCCCTCGTGCGGGCAACGGCTGCAGGAGACGTTGCCTGCACGGGGGCGGGACCTCTTCCGGCGCCGCGCTGAGACACCGGCGGTGAGGCACCGGCGCTTGGGCACGATGCACCCGGACAGGCCGCTCGTGAGTCGTGCAGGTGGGCGGCGAGGACGAGGGCCGCTCAGACCATCCAGCCGAGGCTCTCGGCGAGGTGGTCCGCCATCGGGTGCACCCCGCGCAGCTCTCTCCGTCGCTCCATGAGCTCCACCAGCCCACGCACGGTCCGGTCCCGCCGCCGACGCACCGCCTCGGTCTCGGCCGCTCGCTGCTCGTCCATCCCCCACCTCCGTGTCCGCTCCACCGGGCAGCCCTCCCGCCCGCTTGGTTGGATCGTTCCAAACGCAGGTTACAGCGAGGTTCCACGTCGGTGAAGACGAGGTTGCCGCCCGACGGTGAGCGCGTGCCGAGCAGACCCGGCAGGACGCTCAGGCCGAGGCGGACGCCGTACGGCGCTCGAGCCGGGCGGAGACGAGCAGGACCAGCACCCCGACGACCGAGAGCCCGGCGCCGACCAACGCAGGCGCCCGCAGGCCCCAGCCGGCGGCGATGACGAGGCCGCCCAGCCAGGCACCGAGGGCGTTGGCGACGTTGAGGGACGCGTGGTTCATGGCGGCGCCGAGGGCCTGGGCGTCACCTGCCACGTCCATCAGCCGGAGCTGGAGGTTGACCACGAGGACCGAGCCCGTGACCGTGATGAGGAAGACCACCGGCACGTTGGCCCAGCCGTGCGGTGCGCCCACCCAGAAGGCCAGCAGGGTCGCGGTCATGCCCACTCCCCCGATGATCAGCGAGCGGAAGATCGACCAGTCGGCCATCACGCCGGCCACCCAGGTCCCGACGACCATGCCGAGCCCGAAGGACAGCAGGAACACCGCGACGCTCGCCTCCCCCAGCCCGGACACGTCGGTGACGATCGGGGCGATGTAGGAGTAGACCGCGAACATCCCGCCGAAGCCGATCGCGCCGGCCAGCAGGGTCAGCCACACCTGCGGGAGCCGGAACGCCGCGAGCTCGCGCCGTCCGCTCGCCCGGGGGTCGCCCGGCACCGACGGCACGAACCACAGCACCATCGCGAGCGTGGCGAGTCCGAGCACGGCGACGCCCCAGAACGCGGCCCGCCAGCCCAGGGACTGCCCCACGAGGGTGGCGACCGGGACGCCGACGACGTTGGCGACCGAGAGGCCGAGCATCACCTGGGCGACGGCCCGGCCCTTGCGCGACGGCGGGGCGAGGCTGGCGGCGACCAGCGACGCGACGCCGAAGTAGGCGCCGTGCGGCAGGCCGGCGGCGAAGCGCGCCAGGACGAGGGCGCCGTACGACGACGCCAGGGCGCTCAGCGCGTTGCCGACCACGAAGGCGACCATCAGCGCGACGAGCAGGGCGCGGCGCGGCAGGCGCGCGCCGAGGAACGCCAGCACGGGCGCGCCGACCACGACGCCCAGCGCGTAGGCCGAGATCACGTGCCCACCCGTCGGGATCGAGACGCCGACCCCGTCGGAGATCTGCGGCAGCAGGCCCATGGTGACGAACTCGGTGGTGCCGATCGCGAAGCCACCCATCGCGAGGGCGACGACGGCGAGGACGAAGTGCCGGGCGGCGACAGCCGGGACGTCGGTGCCGACGTCGGGGTGGGTGGGGTCGGCCGTCGTGGAGGTCATCGTCGGTTGCAAGAGGGGGCCCCGAGGAGATATTCCCCGGGGCCCCTCCGTCAGCGGTCGGGGACCGGCGTCAGCCGAGCGTCGCCAGCGCGTCGTTGAAGGTCTGGGACGGCCGCATGACCGCCTCGGCCCTCGCGGGGTCGGGGCGGAAGTAGCCACCGATGTCGGCCGGCTGCCCCTGCACCGCGTTGAGCTCCTCGACGATGGTCTGCTCGCTCTCGCGCAACGTCGACGCGAGCGACCCGAAGGCGGTTGCCAGGTCGGCGTCGTCGGTCTGCTTCGCGAGCTCCTCGGCCCAGTAGAGGGCGAGGTAGAAGTGCGAGCCGCGGTTGTCGATCGTCCCCAGCCTGCGGCCCGGCGAGCGGTCCTCGTTGAGGAACGTCTCGGTCGCCCGGTCGAGGGTGTCGGAGAGGATCTTGGCGCGCGCGTTGTCGTCGTACGCCGCGAGGTGCTCGAAGCTCGCCGCCAGCGCGAAGAACTCGCCGAGGCTGTCCCAGCGCAGGTAGTTCTCCTTCACCAGCTGCTGGACGTGCTTGGGAGCCGAGCCGCCGGCGCCGGTCTCGAAGAGCCCGCCGCCGTTCATCAGCGGGACGATCGAGAGCATCTTGGCGCTGGTGCCGAGCTCGAGGATCGGGAAGAGGTCGGTGTTGTAGTCGCGCAGCACGTTGCCCGTCACCGAGATGGTGTCCTCGCCCTTGCGGATCCGCTCCAGCGAGTAGGCGCACGCCTCGGTCGGCGCCATGATCTCGATCGTCAGCCCCTCGGTGTCGTGCTCGGTGAGGTACTCCTTCACCTTGGCGATCAGGTTGGCGTCGTGGGCCCGGCCCTCGTCGAGCCAGAAGACGGCGGGGGCACCCGTCGCGCGGGCGCGGCCGACGGCGAGCTTGACCCAGTCGCGGATCGGCTCGTCCTTGGTCTGGCAGGCGCGCCAGATGTCACCGGCCTCGACCTGGTGGGACGTGAGCACGTCGCCCGACGACGTGCGCACCTCGACCGTGCCGGCCGCGGGGATCTCGAAGGTCTTGTCGTGCGAGCCGTACTCCTCGGCCGCCTTGGCCATCAGGCCGACGTTGGGGACCGAGCCCATGGTGGCGGGGTCGAACGCGCCGTTGGCCCGGCAGTCGTCGATGACGGCCTGGTAGATGCCGGCGTACGAGGAGTCGGGGATCACCGCGAGCGTGTCCTGCTCCTCGCCGCGGGCGTTCCACATGTGGCCCGAGGTGCGGATCATCGCGGGCATCGACGCGTCGATGATGACGTCGGAGGGGACGTGCAGGTTGGTGATGCCCTTGTCGGAGTCGACCATGGCGAGGTCGGGACCGGACTCGAGGGCGGCGTCGAACGCGGCGCGGATCTCCGCGCCGTTCTCCAGCCTCTCCAGGCCCGCGTAGATCGAGCCCAGCCCGTCGTTGGCCGACAGCCCGGCGGCCGCGATCTCCTCGCCGTGCTGGCGGAAGACGTCGGCGAAGTAGGCGCGCACGACGTGGCCGAAGATGATCGGGTCGGAGACCTTCATCATCGTCGCCTTGAGGTGTGCCGAGAAGAGCACGCCGTCGGCCTGCGCCCTGGCGACCTGCGCCTCGAGGAACTCGTCCAGCGCGGCCGCGCTCATGAACGTGGAGTCGACGACCTCACCGGCGAGGACCTGCAGCCCGTCCTTGAGGACGGTCTCGGTGCCGTCGGAGCCGACGTGGACGACGGAGAGGGTGTCCTCGCCCTCGATCACCACCGACTGCTCGTTGGAGCGGAAGTCCTCCTGCCCCATCGTCGCGACGCTGGTCCGGCTGTCGCTGCTCCACTCGCCCATCGAGTGGGGGTGCGCCTTGGCGTAGTTCTTGACCGATGCCGGTGCGCGGCGGTCGGAGTTGCCCTCGCGCAGGACCGGGTTGACCGCCGAGCCCTTCACCTTGTCGTAGCGGGCGCGGACGTCCTTGTCCTCGTCGGTCTGCGGGCTGTCGGGGTAGTCGGGCAGGTCGTAGCCCTGGCCCTGCAGCTCCTTGATCGCGGCCTTGAGCTGGGAGATGGAGGCCGAGACGTTGGGGAGCTTGACGATGTTGGCCTCGGGCGTGGTCGCGAGGCGACCGAGCTCGGCCAGGGCGTCGTCGACGCGCTGCTCGTCCGTGAGCCGCTCGGGGAACTGCGCGAGGATGCGTCCGGCCAGCGAGATGTCGCGGGTCTCGACCTCCACGCCAGCGGTCTTCGCGTAGGCGGAGATGATCGGCAGGAACGAGTACGTCGCCAGCAGGGGCGCCTCGTCGGTGTGGGTGTAGATGATCGTGGCCATGAGTGGGTGGCGCTCCTCGGTGGGTGTGTGCGCGAACGAAGTAACTCTTGACATCAAGATACCTGATCGGGCGTCCCGGCCCGACCCGCCTACCCTCGCACCGCTCCAGGCCCGCCGCTAGGCTGCGCGTGGCCCGACACGGGGGAGGGCCCAGCCAGCCGGAAGGTTCCACGATGACCAGCACCACGACCTCCTACGACGCACCCACCACGGGTCAGAAGTTCGCGGCCGAGGCGCTCGGCACGTTCGTCCTCGTCTTCTTCGGCTGCGGAGCCGCGGTCCTGTCCGGACTCACCCGGGGCGACTCGAGCGGCTACGTGGTCACCGGCCTCAGCTTCGGCTTCGCCGTCGTCGTCATGGCCTACGCCGTGGGCCGGGTGTCGGGCGGCCACTTCAACCCGGCCATCACCCTCGGCGCCACGCTCGGGGGGCGTCTCCCGTGGCGCCAGACGGGGATCTACGTCGCCGCCCAGCTCCTGGGCGGCCTGCTCGCGGGGGCCGTGCTCTTCGGCCTGCTCCACGGCTTCGAGGGCTTCAACGCCGACGGCAACATGGCGCAGAACTCGTTCGGCGACCAGAGCAGCGGCGACTACGCGTGGTGGGCGGCGCTGCTGCTCGAGGCGTTGATGACGACGATCCTGGTCTGGGTCGTCCTGGGCGTCACCGACGCCCGCAACGAGCTGCAGGCCGTGATGGGCCCGCTCGCGATCGGCCTGGCCCTGGCGATGATCCACTTCGCCTCGATGTCGGCCACCGGCACGTCGGTCAACCCCGCGCGGTCGATCGGCGTCGGCGTCTTCGCCGGCACCGACGCCATCGTGCAGCTGTGGCTCTTCATCGTCGCCCCGGTGATCGGCGGCGTCGTCGCCGGCCTCACCTACCCCCTGCTCTTCGGACACGGCCAGGAGCAGGTCGCGGGCTCCGGGCTGAGCTTCGGCGGCGGCCGTCGCAACCAGCCCGTCCCCGGCGGCTACGAGGCCCAGTGGAACCAGGGCCAGCCCCAGGGCCAGCCCCAGTGGGGCCAGCTCCAGCAGCAGTGGGGCGCACCCGCCGCTCCGCCGCAGCAGCAGTGGGGCGCCCCCGACCCGTCGTACGGCGCGCCGCAGCAGGCTCCCCAGCAGTGGGGTGCGACCGACCCCGCGTACGGCGCCCCGCAGGCGCCGCCGCAGAGCCCCCCGGGCCAGTGGGGCCAGCCGCAGCAGCCCGGCCCGACGCCCGGCCCGACGCCCGGCGCAGTGCCCGGTGCAGCGCCCGGCGCGCCGGGCCACTGGGGCAACCCCGAGGGTGACGACGACGGGCGCACCCAGGTCCGTCGGCCGGACTGACGGACCTCCCGGTCCCGGACCTCCCCCGAACCGGACCGCCCGAACCGGACCGCCCGGGACCGTCCGGTCCCGGTCAGGCCGGTCGGCCTCACGGAGCCGGGGGGCTGACCAGCCTCGTGGTGCGCCCGTCGGCGGCCACCGACTGGACCAGGCCGAGGCCCGCCGCGTAGACGTTGTCCGTGCGTGTCCCGTCCCGGTCGACCTCGGTCGTCCGGACGGCCTCGTCCCGACCGGTCTCGGCGGTGACGGGCTCCTCGACCAGCACAGATCGGGGCTCCGTCCCCGGCACCTGGGCGGTCACCCAGGCGTCCCCGACCCGGGGCTCCGCCGGCATCGCCAGGCCGGCCTCGGCGCCGCCCTCACCCGCACGCCACCCGCCGCGGACGTCGTCCTCGCCGACGAGCCACACGTTCCCGGCCTCGTCCTGGGCGTACCACCGGGTGACCGTGCCGGCCCCGTCCTCCACCCCGCGGGTCCGCGTCACGAGCCCGGTCGCGTCCAGGCCGGCGACCTGCTGCCGGCCGGCCACCTCGACCGTGACCGTCCCGACCTGCCGACCGTCCTCCTCGACGACGTAGCGCCGGACGGGCCGCTGCTGCAGCGGGAACCAGGGGCTGTCCACCTCGTCCACGAAGTCCGCGGGGTCCGGCGACGGGGTCGGGACGACGAGGCCGTCGATCCCCGTGGGGTCGTACGTCGCCGGCTGGCCCACTCCCCCGCAGGAGCTCACGACCAGCGCGCCGAGGAGCACGCCGGCGAGTCGTCCCGAGCGTCCCGCGCGCAGTGCTCCAGCGGCTGCTCCAGCGCCCGCTCCCGCGGCTGCTCCAGCGCCTGGTCGACCGCCCGGTCCACGGGGTGCTCCAGCGGGCACTCCTCGGGGCATGGGTGCCAGCATGCCAGCCGGGGCCCGCTGCTAGCGTCAGCGGGACAGCCCCACCGGGCCCGCCACCCCATCCTCAGAGGAGAACGACGTGACCTCCGACGCGAGCCAGCCCCTCAAGGTCGCCGTGACCGGCGCTGCCGGTCAGATCGGCTACAGCCTGCTCTTCCGCCTCGCCAGCGGCGCCCTGGGCGACCGACCCATCGAGCTCCGCCTGCTCGAGATCGAGCCGGCCCTCAAGACGCTCGAGGGTGTGGTCATGGAGCTCGACGACTGCGCGTTCCCCGGCCTGGCCGGCATCGAGATCGGCGCCGACCCCACGAAGATCTTCGACGGCGTCAACCTCGCCCTGCTCGTCGGCGCCCGCCCGCGTGGCCCGGGCATGGAGCGGGGCGACCTGCTCGAGGCCAACGGTGCGATCTTCACCGCCCAGGGCAAGGCGCTCAACGAGGTGGCCGCCGACGACGTCCGGATCGGGGTCACCGGCAACCCTGCCAACACCAACGCGCTGATCGCCCTCAGCAACGCCCCCGACATCCCCGCCGAGCGCTTCTCGGCCCTCACCCGCCTCGACCACAACCGCGCCATCTCGCAGCTGTCGGCCAAGACCGGCGCCCCCGTCACCGACATCACCCACATGACGATCTGGGGCAACCACTCGGCGACGCAGTACCCCGACCTGTTCAACGCCAAGGTGCGCGGCGAGACCGCGGCCGACGTCGTCGACGACCAGGGCTGGCTCGAGAACGAGTTCATCCCGACCGTCGCCAAGCGCGGCGCCGCGATCATCGAGGCGCGGGGCTCCTCGTCCGCGGCCTCGGCCGCCTCCGCCACGATCGACGCCGCCCGCGACTGGCTGTTCGGCTCCGCCGAGGGCGACTGGGTCTCGATGGCCGTGGTGTCGAAGGGCGAGTACGGCGTGCCCGAGGGCCTGGTCTCCTCGTTCCCGGTGACGACCTCCGGCGGCGACTGGAAGATCGTCGAGGGGCTCGACGTCAACGACTTCTCGCGCACCCGCATCGACGCGTCCACCGCCGAGCTCGCCGAGGAGCGCGACGCGGTCAAGGAGCTCGGCCTGATCTGACCCGCCGGTCGGCGTCCATGAACGGAACGAAGCGACGGGTCGTCAGAAGCCGGGCTGGTCGGGGATCGAGCCCGCGAGGAAGATCAGCGCAGCCCCGAGGGCGACGAGCACGAACGCGTCCAGGACCTTGTGGCGCACGGCCAGCATCCCGGCGTCCCGGGCCCGCAGCAGCAGCCTCACCAGGGCGGCGAAGACCAGCGCGCCGCCGATGACCCTGATGCCCGTGCGCCACTCGGCCAGCACGACGAGCGCGAGGCCGACGGCGACCGCAGCCAGCACGAGCAGGTAGAAGGCACCCCCGATGGTGGACGGGTAGCGCCGGGGCTCCGCGTCCCCGGCACGTGGGCGCTCACCGTCGACCAGGCTCTCCGCCGAGACCGGCGGCACGCTCTCGGGCGGGGCGATCCGCGGCGGCTCGGCCGGGGAGTCCTCCCCGTGGAAGGGATCGGTGGAGGGCGGGCTCACGCGTCGCGCTTCTCCGCGATGGCCACGATGTTGGAGAGCAGCATCGCGCGGGTCATCGGTCCGACCCCGCCGGGATTGGGCGAGACCCAGCCCGCCACGTCCCAGACGTCGGCGGCCACGTCTCCGGCGATGCCGCCGTCGACGCGCGAGACGCCCACGTCGAGCACGGCCGCCCCGGGCTTGACCATGTCGCCGGTGATGATGCCCGGCACCCCCGCTGCGGCGACGACGACGTCGGCGGCGCGCACGTGGGCGGCGAGGTCGCGGGTGCCGGTGTGGCACAGCGTCGCGGTCGCGTTCTCCGTACGACGGGTGAGCAGCAGGCCGAGCGGCCGACCCACGGTGAGCCCGCGGCCCACGACGACCACCTCGGCGCCGGCGAGCTCCACGCCGTGCCGACGGAGCAGCTCGATGCAGCCCACCGGGGTGCAGGGCAGGGGACCGTCCTCGCCCAGCACCAGCTTGCCGAGGTTCTCGGGGTGCAGCCCGTCGACGTCCTTGTCCGGGGAGACGCGGGACAGCAGCCGGAACTCGTCGAGCCCGGTGGGCTGCTGGACGATGAAGCCGGTCACGGCCGGGTCCTCGTTGAGCCGGTCGATCAGCTCCTCGACCTCCTGCTGGGAGGCGGAGGCCGGGAGGTCGTGCCGGAAGGAGGCGATCCCGAGCTTGGCGCAGTCCTTGTGCTTGGCGCCGACGTACCACTGGTTGCCGGGGTCGTCCCCGACCATCACCGTGGCCAGGCCGGGGGTGACGCCCCGCTCGGCGAGCCGGTCCACCCGCTCGCGCAGCTCGGCCATGATCGTCGCCAGGGTCGCCGTACCGTCGAGCTTCTGTGCCGTCACGGCGGACAGTCTAGGAACCCCGCCGGCTCACACGCCCACGGGCGCGCCCACCCGGACGAGGTGGCGCTCGGCGGCCCGGGCCGCGGGGTGCGCGAGGACCGCGGCCGCGACCGCCATGACGGCGATGAGCGCCCAGCCCGGGGTCCCCCACTCCAGGGCGAGGTAGGTGTAGAGCGCGGGGAAGGCGATCGACTCCACCCGGTGCCCCAGGCCCCAGACGCCCTGGTAGTCGCCCAGGCGGCGGTGGTCCGAGAGCTCCGACGTCAGCCCCCAGTCCGCGGCCGACTGCCAGAGCTCGGCGCCCGTGATCGTGATGTGCCCGACCCAGATGAGCACGATCGAGACCCATCCGACGGTGTCGTGGGTGACCGCCAGGACCGCGCAGGACACCACGAACGCCGTACCGGACCAGCGGACGGCACGCAGCGAGCCGGCCACGGAGTCGGCGACCCGGGACGCCCGCACCTGGAGCAGCACCGCCAGCACCGTGTTGGTCCCGAACAGCCAGGCCAGCAGCACCTCCGGGGCGTCCGTGCGCTCGACCAGCCAGAGCGGCACCACGATGTTGAGCAGGACCTGGTTGGAGCCCAGCACGCCGTTGCAGGCTGCGAGCGCGACGAAACCCCTGTTGCGCCACGCGGCGGCGGAGGTGACGGCGTCCTCGACCGCCGACGTGTGCACGACGCGAGCCACGGCGGGGAGCACGGTCGCGATCATCACGGCGTTCAGCACCAGCAGGCCGCCGGTCAGCAGCGGGATCGCCCGTACGGCGTCCAGCCCGAGGCCGAGCGCGACCCCGCTCGCGCCGGCGCCGAGGGTGTAGCCGACGTTGCGGGCCGCGCGCATGTAGGCCAGTGCGCGGACCCGGGTGTCCCGCGGGAAGACGACGAGGCGGTAGACGTTGCGCGCGTTGTGGCCCGCGGTCTCGAAGACCGCCAGCACCGAGAGCATCGCGACGAAGCCGACCATGCCGCCGATGAGGGGCCAGGCGAAGTAGAGCGCCGCCTCCACGGCGGACGCGACGATCCACAGCAGCTTGGCGCCGACCCGGTCGGCCAGCCTGCCGAGCGGGATCTGCAGCAGGAGCGCGACGCCGGCGGAGATCGACAGGCCCAGGCCCACCTGGGCCCCGCTGAGGCCGACCACCTGCGTGAAGAACACGGCCGTGCCGGTCAGGAACGCCCCGGTCGCGAAGGCGGACAGGACGCACTGGATCGCCAGGTCCCGCTCGAGCCTCGTCGGCGGGAGCAACCCCCGCAGCCATCTCGTCAGCACTCCGCCCCCTCGATGTATCTTGACATCAAGATACCACTCGACACGGCCCCCACGCTCGGTAGTTCAGGGCAGAAGGGTTGTCGACGAGGCTTCGCCATGACCGTTCTGCCCTGAACTACCCCCGACGAGGGCCGTTGCCGCCAGCCCTCACCCGCTCTGCACCGCCCGGGCAGGGGCTCAGTGGAAGAAGTGCCGGGTCCCGGTGAGGTACATCGTGATGCCGGCCGCCTCGCACGCCGCGACGACCTCGGCGTCACGCACCGAGCCGCCGGGCTGCACGATCGCCCGCACGCCGGCGTCGATGAGGATCTGCGGCCCGTCGGCGAACGGGAAGAACGCGTCCGAGGCCGCGACGGCGCCCGTCGCCCGCTCCCCCGCGCGCTCGACGGCGAGCCGGCAGGAGTCGACGCGGTTGACCTGACCCATGCCGACACCCACCGAGGCACCGCCGGCCGCGAGCAGGATGGCGTTGGACTTCACCGCCCGGCATGCGCGCCAGGCGAAGGCGAGGTCGGCCAGCACGTCGTCCGGGGCGGCCTCGCCCGTCGCGAGGGTCCACCGGGACGGGTCGTCGCCGCCGCCGTCGGTCTCGGCGTCGATGACGTCTCGCTCCTGGAGCAGCAGCCCCCCGGAGATGGTGCGCAGCTCCGCACCGCCCCGGCCCAGCGGCGGGCACTCCAGCACGCGGATGTTCTTCTTCGCCTGCAGCGCCTCGATCGCCCCGTCCTCGTACGCCGGCGCCACGACGACCTCGGTGAAGATCTCGGCGACCTGCTCCGCCATCCGGCGCGTCACGGGCACGTTGGTCGCGATCACCCCGCCGAAGGCGCTGACCGGGTCGCACTCGTGGGCGAGCCGGTGGGCGTCGGCGACGTCGTCGGCGACAGCGATCCCACACGGGTTGGCGTGCTTGATGATCGCCACGGCCGGCCGGTCGAAGTCGTACGCCGCCCGGCGGGCCGCGTCGGCGTCGACGTAGTTGTTGTAGGACATCTCCTTGCCGTGGTGCTGGGTGGCCTGGGCCAGCCCGGGCCCGCCCGGCAGGAAGTCGCTGCCGTAGAGGGCGGCGCCCTGGTGGGGGTTCTCGCCGTAGCGGAGGACCGCCTGCTTGGTCCACGTCGCGCCGATCCAGGCCGGGAGGCCCGATCCCTCGCTGCTGTCGGCGAGCACGTTGCCCATCCAGGAGGCGACGTGGACGTCGTACGTCGCGGTGTGGACGAACGCCTCGGCGGCGAGCGCCTGTCGCTCGGCCAGCGTGAAGCCGCCCTCCCGCGCGGCGCGGAGCACGTCGTCGTACCGCGCGGGGCTCGTCACGATCGCGACGCTGGGGTGGTTCTTGGCGGCGGCGCGCACCATGGACGGGCCGCCGATGTCGATCTGCTCGACGCACTCGTCGGGGGAGGCGCCCGACATCACCGTGTCGGTGAACGGGTAGAGGTTCGACACGACCAGGTCGAACGGCTCGACCTCCAGCTCCGCGAGCTGCTGCACGTGGGAGTCGAGGCGGCGGTCGGCGAGGATGCCCGCGTGCACGCGCGGGTGCAGGGTCTTGACCCGTCCGTCGAGGCACTCCGGGAAGCCGGTGAGCTCCTCGACCCGCGTCACGGGGACGCCCAGCCCTTCGATGAGGGCGGCCGAGCCGCCCGTGGAGACCAGCGAGACGCCGGCGTCGTGCAGGCCACGGACGAGCTCCTCGAGGCCGGTCTTGTCGTAGACGCTGACGAGCGCGCGGGCGAGGGGCCGGCGGCCGGCTGACGAGGGGCCGGCGCTGGGGTCGGTCACGAGGGTGCCTCCTGGAGGGTCGCTGCGAGGTGAGCACCCAGGCGGGCGATGCTCGTCGATGTCACTCCCCGGTGGTGGTCCCCACCTGCGCCAGTCGTGTGGTCCCAGCCTAGTGGGCCGACGTCCCGACGCGCACCCGGCGCCCGTCCACGGTGACGCCCTCCCGCGCGATGCGTCCGACCGACTCGACCAGCATCGCGCGCTCGGCGACCTTGATCCGCTCGTGCAACGACGCGACGTCGTCGTCGTCGGCCACCGGCACGGCCACCTGCGCCACGATCGGTCCGGTGTCCACGCCTCCGTCCACCACGAACAGCGTGGCACCGGTGACCTTGACGCCGTGCTCGAGCGCGTCGCGAGGGCCGTGCATCCCGGGGAAGGCCGGGCAGAGGGCGGGATGGGTGTTCAGCGTGAGGAAGCGCTCGAGGAAGTCCGTCGAGAGCAGCTTCATGAAGCCGGCGCACACCACGAGGTCCGGCTCGAAGGCCCCGACCCTGTCGGCGAGCGCGCGGTCCCAGTGGTCCCGCGAGGTGTAGTCGGACACCTTCGCCACGAAGGTCGGGACCCCGGCCCGGTCGCCTCGCGCCAGGCCCTCGATGCCGTCGCGGTCGGCACCCACCGCGACCACCGCGGCGCCGTACGACGGGTCGGCGCACGCGTCGAGCAGCGCCTGCAGGTTGGTCCCCGACCCGGACACCAGGACGACGAGGCGGGCGGGCAGGCGGCGTTCTGGCACGCCGGGAGTCTAGGCCCGATCCCCGGCGTCGCTCATCGGCGCCGAGCGGACAGGCGCCGCCAGCCGAGCAGGACCACGGCGCCGACGAGCGCCCCCAGCCCGCACGCGGCGACCGCGTGCACGAGCACCTCGGCGCTGTTGGGTCCGACGTGCCTCATCCGGCCGGGACCCGCCGGGCCGCCGGAGAGCGACGTGAGCACCGCCAGGGCGGCGCCGGCGACGATGCCGCCACCGCAGGCCGACAGCAGCAGCTGGTCCCAGCCCAGCAGCCGACCGCGCAGCGCCCGGACCGCCGCCACCGCGGCCACGACGGGCGCGAGGAGCAGCAGCGCGCCCGTCCAGCCGGCCGGGGTGCCGGGCCCGGGGAGGGCGGCGAGCAGCGGGAACAGCGGCAGCGGCCCGAGCACGACACCGCCCGGTGCGACCACCGTGCCGGCGCCCACCGCGAAGCCGGGGCCGAGCAGCCACGAGCCGGTGAACAGGGCGGCGTTCGGCAGGAACGCGGCGCTGACACCGACGTAGAGCGCCGCCTCGCCCGCGCTCGGGTGCAGCCGGGAGGTCATCGTGGCCGCGTCGCCGAAGGCGGCGACGAGGGCGACCGCGAACACCAGCGCGAAGAGCGTCAGCAGGGCGACCACGGTGGTCCGCGCCACGGCGGCCCCGGCCCGGGCGCCGGCCGGCAGCAGCGCCGCCCAGATCGCGGCTCGGCCTGACCCGACCGCGATGGCAGGGCCGCCGACCAGGGCCGTCATCACCGCGGCCCACGCCAGGACGCGCGGGAGCGACGGGTCCGCGGAGTCGCCGCCCGCGAGGGCGGTGACGACCGTGGCGACGACGGCGTACGCGACGAGGAACGCCGTCGCGGCCGTGGGGACCGTCCAGTCGCGCTCGCCGTCGGAGATCCGGTCGGCGTCCGGCCCGTGGCCCGACAGCGCCTCGCCGACCCGGTGCCCGGTCCGCCAGATCGACCACGCGGCCACGGCGGTGAGCCCCAGCGGGACGACCTCGACGCGCGCGCCCTGCACGGTCAGTCCGGAGCCGTGGGCCAGCAGCCAGGCGAGCGCGCCGACCTGCATGCCGTCCCGCGGGGCGCCGTGCACCCCTGCGTCGGAGACGAACCAGCCGATCACCCCGATCGCGAGCAGCACGACCAGCGGCCCCAGGGCGGCCGCGGCCCCGCCCAGCGTCGCGATCAGCACGAGCGGTCGCGGGCGCGCGGGGGCGGTGCCGGGTCGGTCGGGACGGACGAGCAGGGACGTCATGGCCCCGTCATCATCACCCGCCCCCAGCACGGGGTGGCGCTCCCACGCCGGGCCCGCGCCGCCGGGCCGGGTACCGTGGAACGGCCATGAGGAACCCCGACTCGTTCGACGCGTTCTACGCCTCGACCCGTGATCGCCTCCTGCACGAGACGTACGCCCTGACCGGCGACCTGGCCGCGGCGCGCTCGGCCGTGCGGGACGCGTACGTCGTGGCGTGGCACCACTGGCGCAAGATCGGGGCGCGCGACGACCGCGAGGCCTGGCTCCGGCCCCAGGCGCACAGCCGGGCCCGGCGGCGCCACACGGCGCGACTCTGGCACCGCGACCGGTCGCTGCCCCCGGAGGTGCAGGCGACCCTCGACGCCCTCGCCAAGCTCTCCGGCGTCGAGCGACAGCTCCTGGTCCTCACCACCCTCTCCCCCCTGCCGCTGACCGACATCGCTCGCACGGTGGGGCTGGCGCGCACCGAGGCGGAGCGGACCCTGCAGACGGCGACCGCACAGTTCTCCCTCCACCGCGACGCACCCAGCACCGACGTCCGGATGCTGCTGGAGGCGCTCGCCGAGCCGCTGCGAGACGTCCGCTGGCCCCGCGTCACGATCATCCGCCGCAACGGGGCCGCGCGACGCCGTACGCACACGGTCGCCGGCGCCGGCGCGGCCGTCCTCGCGCTGCTGGCCTCCGGCACGGTGGTCGCGAGCGGGGCCGGGGCCGAGCCGACGAGCCTGCGCGACGAGCCGGTCACCGCGGAGCCCTCTCCCACCGTGCCGGTGGTGGCCGAGCCCGAGCCCGTGGTCGCCACCACCGTCCCCCTCGCCGCGGACGCCCTGCTCGGGAGGGACCAGCTCACCCGGTACGGCGGCCGGCTGAGGTGGGCGGCGACCCGCACCGGCGACAACCTCGAGGGCGACGGGCTGGTCGTGCCCTGCCAGCGCGAGCGGTTCGCCGACCCCCAGGGCACCGAGGCACTGACCCGCTCCTGGGAGGGGACCACCCGGACGGTCGTCCGCAAGCAGGTCAGGCGTGGCGGCAAGACCCGGGTGCAGGAGAGGCGGGTGAAGGTGGTCCGCGCCGAGGCGACCGAGCTCGTCGAGCGATCGGCCGACCTGCGCCGGGCCAAGGCGGCCTACCGCACCGCACTGGCGTGGTACGCCGGGTGCCAGGACCCGCGCACCCAGCTCATGCGCACCCGGACGTTGGGCGGCATCGGCGACGGAGCCGCGCAGTTCCGCTACCGCACCTGGGGCAAGCAGCCCTCGACCATCACCATCGGGCTCGCCCGGTCCGGGAGCCTGCTGGTGACCACCGCCGTCCGGGCGATCGGCGGGCAGGTCGACGACGACGCGGGGGTCACCGGCCTCGCGGCGGCGGTCAACGGCGTCTGCGGCACCGACGGCGCCCTGACGTGCGGCGGACGCCCCCGCGCCAGCGTGGCCGACCCGGTCCGCGTCGGCGACCCGCCCGGGCTGCTGTCCTCCGCCGACCTGCCGCCGGTCGAGGTCGTCCGGGGCCCCTGGGTCGGCACCGAGCCCGTGCGCGCACGCTCCAACCTCGCCGCGACCCGCTGCGACAACACCTCCTTCGCCGGCCAGGGGTTCACGCGCCCGCTGACCCGGACCTTCGTCTTCCCCGAGAGCCCCCGCTCGGGGCAGCTGGGGCTGAGCCAGACGGCCGGCACCCTCCCGAGCGCCGCCCGGGCCCGGCAGTTCGTGCAGGGGGTGGCCGCCAGCATCCGTCGATGCGGGGAGGAGAACGCCGGCACCTCCGTCTCGGCGCTGGCCACCCGCAGAGGCAAGCACCAGGAGCTCTCGGCCTGGGCGCTCTCCATCGAGGTCTCCGACACCCAGTCCTTCCCGTTCCTCATGGCGATCCTGCGTGACGGCAGGACGGTCTCGCAGGTCGGCTTCACCCCGGTCGGATCGATGACCATGGCGCGGCCGGACTTCGTCGCTGTCGCCCAACGGGCCCTGGAGCGGCTCAGCGACCTGCCGGGCCACCGGCGCTGACGCAACCAATCGGTCCCCCACGGCATCCTCCTCCTCATGACGCCGTACCGTCCGCGACCTCTGCACGCCCTCCCCCCGCTCATTGCGGTGGCGATGGGGCTGCTCTCCCTCGCGACCGCCCATCCCTCCGCGACCGCGCACTCCCCCGCAACCGCACACGCCCCCGCGACGTCGGCCTCCGTCGCCGGGCTCGGCACCGGCGCAAAGGACGCGCGGCCGAACATCGTGCTGATCACGGGCGACGACATGACCGAGGTCGAGCTGCGCTGGATGCCCCGGACGCGACGCCAGCTCGGCCAGGCCGGCGTCCGGTTCAGCGACATGGTGGCCCCGCACCCCAACTGCTGTCCGTCCCGCGCCCAGGTGCTCACCGGCCAGTACGCCCAGAACAACGGCGTGGCGACCAACCAGCCCCCGAACGGCGGCCACGACGGCCTGCGACCGGCCACCGCCCTGCCGGTGTGGCTGCGCGACGCCGGCTACCAGACGGGGTTCGTCGGCAAGTACCTCCACGGCTACGACGAGCACGACGAGCCGGAGCCGGGGTGGGACCGCTTCCGGCCCATCATCACCAAGCCGCTCTCGGCCTACTACGGCGTGGTGCAGATGGACGACGGCGAGCTGACCCGCTGGCCCGACGACGTCTACCACACCGACCTCGTGCGCCGGCAGTCGAGCGCGATGATCGATGACTTCGCCGCTGCCGACCGGCCGTTCTTCCTCTGGTCGTCGTACGTCGCCCCGCACGGCAGCTGCGCGCCAGGAGGCCTGCCCAACTGCTCGGGCCCGCCACCCGCCGGTCCCGGCGACCATCCCGACGACCAGGCCGACGTCCGCCTCCCGAGCCTCGACTCCCCCTCGTTCAACGAGCGCGACATGTCGGACAAGCCCGGGTTCCTCCGCCGGGCGCCCCGGGTCTCCGCCGAGGTGCAGCAGACGCTCTTCTCCGCCCGGCTCCGGGCCCTCGCCTCCCTGGACGACGCGGTCGCGGAGACCGTCGCGGCGCTCGACCGGGCCGGCGAGCTGGACGACACCGTCGTCGTGTTCACCTCCGACAACGGCTACCTCTTCGGCGAGCACCGCCAGACCGGCAAGGTGCTGGCCTACGAGGAGTCCATCGGCGTCCCGCTCGTCGTGCGCGGCCCGGGAGTCCCGGCCGGGGAGGTGCGCCGGCAGACGGTCGCGACCGTCGACCTCGCGCCGACGTTCGCGCGCCTGGCGGGAGCCGCCCCCCTGGTCCGGGTCGACGGCGTGGGCCTGTGGAGGTACGCCACCCGGGACGCCGAGCAGCGGGACCGCGCGCTGCTGGTCCAGGCCGGGGGCTCACGGCCGGGGCGCTGGCAGTACCGAGCAGTCCGGACCGGCCGCTACACCTACGTGGACTGGCCGCAGATGCGGAGGGACGAGCTCTACGACCGCCGCCGCGACCCGTGGCAGCTCGACAGCGTGGCCCGCGTGGCGTCGTACGCCTCGGTGCAACGGCGCCTCGAGCGGGTGCTCCGCCGGCTCGAGACGTGCGCGGGCGCGCGGTGCCAGGTGCCCGTGCGTCAGCTGCCGCGCTGAGCAACTTCCGCGCCGGGTCCGGCGTCCCACCGGCATGCCCCCGTCACGCTCGCTGATCGCAGCCCTCCTCGGCACGGCCCTGCTGGTCGGGTGCGGCGAGCGGACCGAGGCGGACGGGTCGGCCGCCGCGTCTCCCACGCCGTCCCCCGCCACGCCGTCCCCCGCCACGCCGTCGTCCGCCACGCCGTCCCCCGCTGCCTCGGGCACGGCCGCGCCGCTGCCGGCGGAGCTCGACCTGATGACGGGGATGGTGTCGCAGAGCCTCGACCACGACGTCGTGCGCCAGGGTTCGGACGGCACCCGCATCGCCCCGGTCGTGATGTGCCACGAGCAGGTGTGGCCCACGCACCGGGTCGAGGGCAGCCACCGGCTGGTGACGACGGTCGTGGGCCCCGAGTACTTCGACGGCCGAGAGCTGCTCTCCCTGCCCTCGGAGGACGAGGCGAGGGCGACGATGGCCCACGTCCGCACGGTCGCCCAGGGGTGTCGACGCATGGACAACCAGGTCTGGACATCTCTCCAGCAGGACACCGGCCACGACTCCGTCACCGTGGGGCTCACCTGGACCGAGGGCATGGGCAGCTCGGTCGTGCAGGTGACCCGGGTGGGCTCCGTGCTGCTGCTGGTGATGACGTACGGCGAGGGCTCGCTCGACTCCTTGCCCGACCAGGCCGCGGAGGTGACGGCGACCACCCGCAGGATCACCCGCCAGGTCTGCAGCCTGGAGATCGCCGCCTGCTGACGCACGACGGCCCCGCAGGCAGGCCTGCGGGGCCGTCGCGCCGAGCTGCGGCTCAGAGCGCCTGGAGGATCTCCCGCATCAGGGCGGCGGTCTCGGACGGCGTCTTGCCGACCTTGACCCCGGCGGCCTCGAGGGCCTCCTTCTTGGCCTGGGCGGTGCCCGACGAGCCGGAGACGATGGCGCCGGCGTGACCCATCGTCTTGCCCTCGGGGGCGGTGAAGCCGGCGACGTAGCCGACGACCGGCTTGGTGACGTTGTCCTTGATGTAGGCCGCGGCCCGCTCCTCGGCGTCGCCGCCGATCTCGCCGATCATCACGATCGCCTTGGTCTCCGGGTCCTTCTCGAACGCCTCGAGCGCGTCGATGTGGGTGGTGCCCACGATCGGGTCGCCCCCGATGCCGATGGCGGTGGAGAACCCGAAGTCCTTGAGCTCGTACATCATCTGGTAGGTCAGGGTGCCGGACTTCGACACCAGGCCGACCGGTCCCTTGCCCGCGATCGTGTGGGGGGTGATCCCCGCCAGCGACTCCTCCGGCGTGATGATGCCCGGGCAGTTGGGGCCGATCATCCGGGTGGACCTCCCCTCGAGGTAGGCGACCACCTCGGCGGTGTCCTGGACCGGCACGCCCTCCGTGATCACCACGAGCAGGGGGATCTCGGCGTCGATGGCCTCGATGCAGGCGTCCTTGGTGAACGCCGGCGGCACGAACGCGACCGACACGTCGGCGCCCGTCTCCTTCATCGCCTCGGCCACGGTGCCGAACACCGGGAGCTCCTTGCCGCCCAGCTCGACCGTCGTACCGGCCTTGCGCGCGTTGACGCCGCCGACGATCTGGGCGCCGGACTGCACCATGAGGGTGGTGTGCTTGGCACCCATCCCACCGGTCATGCCCTGGACGATGATCCTGCTGTCCTTGTTCAGGTAGATCGACATGCCTTCTTCTCCTTCGTCCCTCAGGCCTGGTGGGCGAGCTCGGCGGCCTTGTCGGCGGCGCCGTCCATGGTGTCGACCTGGGTGACCAGCGGGTGGTCGAGCTCGTCGAGGATGCGGCGACCCTCCTCGACGTTGTTGCCGTCGAGCCGTACGACGAGGGGCTTGGTCGCTGCGTCACCGAGGATCTCCAGCGCACCCTTGATGCCGCTGGCGACCTCGTCGCAGGCGGTGATGCCACCGAAGACGTTGACGAACACGCTCTTGACCTGCTCGTCGTTGAGGATCACGTCGAGGCCGTCGGCCATCACCTGGGCGTTGGCGCCGCCGCCGATGTCGAGGAAGTTGGCGGGCTTCACGCCGCCGTGCTTCTCACCGGCGTACGCCACGACGTCGAGCGTCGACATGACGAGTCCCGCGCCGTTGCCGATGATGCCGACCTCGCCGTCGAGCTTGACGTAGTTGAGGCCCTTGTCCTTGGCCTTCGACTCGAGCGCGTCGGCCTCCTCGCGGATCTCGAACGCCGCGTGCTCGGGGTGGCGCACCTCGGAGGCGTTCTCGTCGAGCGAGACCTTGCCGTCGAGGGCCTCGAGCTTGTCGCCCTCGAGGCGGGCCAGGGGGTTGACCTCCACCAGCGTGGCGTCCTCCTCGACGTAGACCGTCCAGAGCTGCTGGACCATCTCGATGGCCTGGTCGCGCAGCTCGGCGGGGAACTTCGCCTCGTCGACGATCGCGGCCGCCTTCTCGGGGGTCACCCCCTCGAGCGCGTCGACGTTGATCTTGCGGACGGCCTCGGGGTTGGTCTTGGCGACCTCCTCGATCTCCACGCCGCCCTCGACCGACACGATGCACAGGTGGGAGCGGTTGGTGCGGTCGAGCAGGAAGGAGAAGTAGTACTCCTCGACGGGCGGGGTCGCCGGCGTGACGAGCACCCGGTTGACCGTGAGCCCCTTGATCTCCATGCCCAGGATGTTCCCGGCGTGCGTCTCGGCCTCGTCGGCGGTCTTGGCGATCTTGACGCCACCCGCCTTGCCGCGGCCGCCGGCCTTGACCTGCGCCTTGATGACGGTGACGCCGCCCATCTCCTCCGCGGCGGCGCGCGCCTCCTCGGCGGTCTCGGCCACGACGCCGAGGGTGGTGGTCACTCCGTGCTTGGCGAAGAGCTCCTTCGCCTGAAACTCCATCAGGTCCACGATCCACCCAGTCCTTCTCGTCTCGACAGTCCGGGGATTGCTCCTGCGAACCCTAGACCTGCCGCACGCGGGGGCACACACGGAGGGCTGCGTGACGCCCGCCTCACCCGTCGAGGCGCCCGCTGAGCCCGCCCCCGAAAAGGTGTGGCGAATCCGTGGACAACCATTTCCTCGGGATTGCCCACAGCCGTGACCTATCCGTTACTGTCGGTGGCTGGTCTAGCCGACCCACCCCCCTGACTCCGGCAGATTGGCAATACCTCCATGGGCAACCACCGAGCGCAGCGCGCGCCCCGGCGCCGCACCTCGGCAGCACCCGTGGCGGGCAAGCGACGAGCCACCGGCTCGCGCAGCCCGCTGCTCGTCCGCAGCCTCCCGTCCGTACCCCTCGTGGCCGGCGTCGCGGTGCTGGCGATCTCCGCCGGCGGTGCGCTGAGCTCGGCCGACACCGACCTCGTCGGTCAGGTCTCCAGCGGCACGACGAGCGCCAGCGGGGCGCTCGGCACCGCAGGCGCTCAGGCACTGGCCCGACGCGCACCCGTGGTCAGCCGTGACGCCCGCCGGGACGCCCCCACCGAGGGCGTCGACGCCGAGCTGCTCGAGCTGGCCGAGGCCCAGGCCGCCGAGCGCCGGGCCCAGCTCGCCGAGATGCGCGCGGCCGCGGAGAAGCAGGCCGCGAAGATCAAGGAGAACAAGTGGGTCCTCCCGCTCGGGAGCTACTCACTGACCGCGACGTTCGGGCAGTACGGCCTCTGGGCGAGCTACCACACCGGGCTCGACTTCAACGCCAACAGCGGCGACCCGATCTACTCCGTCGCCAACGGCACCGTCACCGAGACCGGCTACGACGGGGCCTACGGCAACAAGACCGTCGTCACCCTCGATGACGGCACGGAGATCTGGTACTGCCACCAGACGTCCATCCACGTCTCCGTGGGCGACCAGGTCCGCGGCGGCCAGACCATCGGCACCGTCGGTGTCACCGGCAACGTCACCGGCTCCCACCTGCACCTCGAGGTGCGCCCTGGCGGCGGGGACCCGACCGACCCGTTCGACGCGTTCGTCGAGCACGGCATCGTCCCCTGAGCCGGTCGAGCCGGTGGCCTGACCGGCTCCGGCTCTGCACCCTCCGCTCCGATCCGTCCTGCCAACCCGGTCCGTGGGTGCCGAGCAGCGTCAGAGCTTCTCCACCGGCGCGTAGCGCAGCAGCAGGCGCTTGACGCCGTCGGAGCCGAAGTCGATCGACGCCACTGACTTCTCCCCCGCGCCCTCGAGGGCGACGACCGTGCCCATGCCGAACGAGTCGTGCACGACGCGGTCGCCCGGCTCCAGGCTCGGGATCTCCCGCGCCGGCTTCGCCTTGGCCATCACGTCGGCCCGCGCGGCCGCCGTGGAGAAGTTGCGGCGACCGGCCGCGGTGGGCTGGCCGAGCCGCGCGGAGGACCCGCCGGCGAGGTCGGGCCGGCCCCAGCGCGTCTGCGCCGCCTCGGTACGGCGCCAGTCGACGAGGTCGACGGGCAGCTCGTCGAGGAAGCGGCTCGCCGGGTTGTGGGCCGGGGCTCCCCAGGCGGAGCGCACCATCGCCCGGGAGACGTGGAGCCGCTGCTGGGCGCGGGTGAGCCCGACGTACGCCAGCCGCCGCTCCTCCTCCAGCTCGGGCTGGTCGCCCAGGGAGCGCTGGTGGGGGAACACCCCGTCCTCGAGCCCGGTCAGGAAGACGACCGGGAACTCCAGGCCCTTCGCGGTGTGCAGCGTCATCAGGGTGACGACGCCGTCGCCGTCGGCGGCGTCGGGGATCTGGTCGGCATCGGCCACCAGCGCGACGCGCTCGAGGAAGTCACCGAGCCCGACGGAGACGGTGCCTGCCTCGATGTCCGCGGGGTCGGCGCTGGGGCCGGGCTGGGGGTCCTCCGCGAACTCCCGCGCCACCGCGACGAGCTCGGCGAGGTTCTCGACGCGGGTGCCGTCCTGCGGGTCCTCGCTGGCCTCGAGCTCGGCGAGGTAGCCCGAGCGCTCGAGCACCGACTCCAGGATCACGTCGGGCCGTTCGTCGGCGGCCACCATCGACTGGAGCTCCTGGACCATCGCCACGAACCCCTGGATGTTCTTGAGGCTGCGCGTGGCCAGCCCGGGCGCCTCGTCGGCGCGGACCAGCGCGTCCCAGAAGGTCACCCGGTCGCGCTCCGCGAGCGCAGCGATGCACGCCTCAGCGCGGTCGCCGATCCCGCGCTTGGGGGTGTTGAGCACCCGGCGCAGGCTGATCTCGTCGGCGGTGTTGACCAGCATCCGCAGGTAGGCCAGCGCGTCGCGCACCTCGCGGCGCTCGTAGAAGCGGACACCCCCGACCACCTTGTAGGGCTGGCCGGTGCGGATGAACACCTCCTCGAAGACGCGGGACTGCGCGTTGGTGCGGTAGAACACCGCGACGTCCGCGGGGCGGAACCCCGCCGAGTCGACGAGCTCGTCGATCTCCTCGCTGACGAAGCGCGCCTCGTCGTGCTCGTCGTCGGCGACGTATCCCACGATGCGCTCGCCGTCGCCCGCGTCGGACCACAGCCGCTTGGGCTTGCGGCTGCGGTTGTTGCCGATCACGGAGTTGGCGGCGTTGAGGATGGTCTGGGTCGAGCGGTAGTTCTGCTCCAGCAGGATGGTCGCTGCGTCGGGGAAGTCCTGCTCGAAGTCCATGATGTTGCGGATGTCGGCCCCGCGGAACGCGTAGATCGACTGGTCCGCGTCACCCACGACCATCAGCTCGCTGGGCGGCACCCGCTCGGCCGAGTCCTCACCGACGTCCTCCAGCGCCTGGCCGCAGAGCTGGTGGATGAGGGAGTACTGGGCGTGGTTGGTGTCCTGGTACTCGTCGACGAGCACGTGGCGGAACCGGCGCCGGTAGTTCTCCCGGACGTCGGGGAACGCCTGCAGCAGGTGGACGGTCGTCATGATGAGGTCGTCGAAGTCGAGCGCGTTGGCCTCGCGCAGGCGTCGCTGGTAGTGGGTGTACGCCGAGGCATAGGCCTCCTCGAACCCGTTGCGGGCGTCCTTGACCGCCTCCTCGGGGTCGCGCAGCTCGTTCTTGTGGTCGGAGACCCAGTGGAGGACGGCGTTGGGCTGGTACTTCTTCGGGTCGAGCTCGAGGTCGCGCAGGACGAGCGTCATGAGCCGCTTGGAGTCGGCGGCGTCGTAGATCGAGAAGTTGGACTTGAACCCCAGCCGGTCGATCTCCTTGCGGAGGATCCGCACGCAGGAGGAGTGGAAGGTCGAGACCCACATGATCCGGGCCCGGTTGCCGACCAGCTCGACCACCCGCTCCCGCATCTCCGCGGCCGCCTTGTTGGTGAACGTGATGGCCAGGATCGAGCCGGGGTGCGCCCGCCGCTCCGTGATCAGCCACGCGATCCGGCGGGTCAGCACCCGGGTCTTGCCCGATCCGGCACCGGCCACCACCAGCAGCGGGGCGCCGGCGTGGGTGACGGCCGCTCGCTGCGGCTCGTTGAGCCCCTCGAGCAGCTCCTCCGGCGTCGGTCCGCGACGCGGGGACGGGGCTTCGCCGGGGTCGTCCTCACCGGTGGCGCCGGGCATCGGGAACAGGGTGCTCATCTCCCGGCCAGCCTACGTCCCGCCGGGGACAGGCCGCCGGTCAGGACGGCCTGTCCGGACAGCCCGAGAGGCCGAGCCCGAGAGCCCGGGCCCGAGGGGACCGGGCCGCGTCAGGTGTGCGCCGGGGACCAGAAGACGGCGAGGGCCACGTTGAGGATGCTGAGGGCGAGCAGCCCGAGGTAGAGCCCCTGCGGGATCCGCTGCTTGCGGGTGTTGGCCATCACCAGCACCAGGATCACCAGGGCGACGACGAACTTCACGCCGAGCTTGGCGTGGTTGACGTCGCCGTCCCCCGCCTCCAGCACGCCGACCAGCAGGAGTCCCGTGAGGAACGCGGTCCCGGCGCCGTCGCGCATGGCACCGTTGACGGCCTTCTCGGAGTCGCGCGCCTGCACGAGCAGCCCGCCGATGAGGGCGGCGAAGCCGAGGATGTGCACGAACAGCAGGACCAGCCGCAGGATCTCCATGCGCTCAGCGTAGGGCGCGCGAGCCGCACCCCCGGGCCCCCCGGGAGGGCCGGCACCTGTCTGGGCCGGTCGCCGGTCGGGGGCCGACCCCAGGCTCCGCCGGTGCCCACCACCACAGACACTCCACGCTCCCTTCCCGAGCCCGTCCTCGACGCCTTCCCCACCCGGCCGGTCGTCGTACGCCCGGGGCGAGTCCCCGTCGGGGTCGCGCTGTGGCTGCTGGCCGCCGTCGGGTTCGCCCTCGCCACGGTCGTGCTGTCCTGGCGCAGCCTGGCACCCGACCACGCCCTGGGCGACGAGGCGTCCGTGGCCTCGCGGTCCGGGGTCGAGGGAAGCTGCCACATCCGCTACAGCCTCCTCCACACGTGCGACGTCACCCTCGTCTACGAGCACGCCGGCCAGGTGCGCGAGCTCGACCGCCGCTACCTCTGGGTCGACCCCGGCTCGACGGACGGCTACCAGGACGTCCTGGTCTCCCCCGACGGGACCCACGCCACGTTGGGGCTCGCACAGGACCGGCTGACCAACCGCACCCTGACGTCTGCCGGGCTCGTCCTGGTGTTCCTCTGGCTGGCCGGGCTGGGGGTACGGCAGGTGCGGCGCGTCCGGCGCATCCGCAGCCAGTACGGCGCCGCGGGCGGTGTGGTGCTGCGCCCCGTCCCGGCCCGCCTCCACAAGCTCGTCGGCAAGTCCCGGATCGGCGGGCCGACGCCGGTGTTCGAGGTCGAGGTCGACGGGCGCAGGCACCGGCCGGTGCTGGGGGTCCCCGGAAGCGACAGCGCGCCGCTCCGCACGGCCTCGGGCGTGGTCGTCGCGGTCGTTCCGGCCAACGGTCCCGGCGAGCCGCTGCTCCTCGACGTCGACCTCACCGGCCTCGAGCTGAGCG
>CADCUM010000060.1 GCA_902805885.1 uncultured Nocardioides sp.
CGGTGACAACGCAGCCACGACCGTCCCCCGGCTAGTCGTCCAAGCCGTGATCGATTGCGTACCGCACCAGCTGGACCCGGTTGTGCAGCTGCAGCTTGCGCAGGGTGTTCTGGACGTGGTTCTGGACCGTGCGGTGCGACAGGAAGAGCCGGTCGGCGATCTGCTTGTATGACAGCCCCTTGGCCACCAGCCGGAGCACCTCGGTCTCCCGCTCGGTGAGCCGGGGCGTCTCTGAACCCGCGGTCGTCGGCGCCTCGGACAGCCTGCGGAACTCTCCGAGCACCAGTCCTGCAAGTCCGGGCGTGAAGACCGTGTCGCCGGCTGCGACCCGGTGGACCGCCGTCACGAGCTCCTCCCGCGAGGCCGACTTGACCATGTAGCCGGTGGCGCCCGCCTTGACCGCATCCAGCACGTCGAGCTGCTCGCCCGAGGCCGAGAGGACCAGGACCCGGGGCGGCTCGTCGAACGACATCAGCGAGGTCGTCACCTCGACGCCGTTCGGGGCCGGGATGTTGAGGTCGAGGACGACGACAGCGGGCCGCGTCGCCCTCGCGCGGTTGATCGCCTCGGTGCCCGTCGCCGCAGTCGCCACGACCTCGAAGCCCTCCGTCGCGAGATCGCGAGCCACCGCATCACGCCACATGGGGTGGTCGTCGACCACCATGACCCGGATCGGCTCGCCGCTCACGGGGCAGACGCTACCGACCCGGCGCTCCGTGGTCACCGTTCGGCAACTGACCCGATGGTCGCGGCCAGTTCCGTGCAGCGGACCTCGCGGCGAGGTGTACTGGGCGCCATGACCCGAGGGACCGACCACACGAGGGGGCACCGCGCACCGCGGATCGAGGACGCGCCGTCGCCCTCGGTGGAGTCCTCGATGTACCGACCGCTGGCCGTCCTCAGGGTCCTGCTGCTCGTCAACGCCGTCGGGCTGTTCTTCTACCGGGGCCTCACCGCGCGGGGAGGCGCCTGGTCGAACACCGATCACGTGACCTCAGGGCTCCTCGTGCTTGCGGTGCTCACGGTGTGGACGGGTGTCGTGGTCTGGGCCTACGCCAAGCCGGAGCGTCGTCGTCCGCCCCTGCTCGTCCTGGATCTCGTGGTGGCGGTGGCCGCGATCCTGGTGTCCCCGCTGGTCAAGGGGCCGTCCCTGCAGGCGACGCTGCCCGGCTTCTGGGTCGGGGGGGCGGTGCTGGCCTGGGCGGTCCACTGGCGGTGGGTGGGCGGCTCGGTCGCCGCCCTCGCCGTCGCGCTGGCCGACGTCTCCATCAGGTCCAGGGTGACGACGGTGCAGTACAGCAACATCGTCCTGCTGCTGCTCTGCGGGCTCATCGTCGGCTACGCCTCCGGACTGTTGAAGCAGATGGCCGCTGCCCGTGACGAGGCGCAGCGCGAGGCAGCCGAGGCTCGCGAACGGGCCCAGCTCGCTCGGGTGGTCCATGACGGCGTGCTCCAGGTGCTCTCACTGGTGCAGCGGCGCGGCCTGGAGCACGGCGGCGAGGTCGCCGAGCTCGGCAGGCTCGCCGCGGACCAGGAAGCCGCCCTCCGTGCCCTGGTGCAACGGCGGACGAACGCGTCGCCGGCCGGGTCCGAGGACCTGGCCGGCGCCCTGTCGAGCCTGCAGTCGGCGCTGGTGACCGTCTCGGTGCCCGGCTCACCGGTCGTGATGTCCGCCGGCGCGGTCCGGGAGGTCGTCGCAGTCGTGGGCGCGTGCCTGGACAACGTGAGGAGGCACGTCGGGGAGGACGCGGCCGCCTGGGTCGCCGTGGAGGAGCGTGGGGACCACGTCGTCGTGAGCGTCCGCGACGACGGGCCGGGCATCTCCGCGGGGCGGCTCGAGGGAGCGCGCGCCGAAGGTCGACTCGGGGTGTCGGAGTCGATCCAGGGCCGCGTGCGCGACCTCGGCGGCACCGCGGACCTGGTCTCGGCTCCCGGTCAGGGGACCGAGTGGGAGATCTGCCTGCCCAGGGGTGTGGTCGTCGCCCCCTGACCGTCGGACCTGCGGCGGCTCGAACCTGAGCCCCTGCACGCCGTCGGGTGGGTCGTCGTACTCAGGACACGCTCCGGCCGTCATGGTGCGATGCCGCTATGACCGCTCTCACCGTCTCCAGGTTCCAGGCGTTCTCACCGGAGCACCTCGGGCTCCTCGCGGGCTTCCTGCTCGTTGCCGCCGCCCTCGCCTACGCGGGTCGCGCGCTCCGAGGTACGTCGTCGGAGGTCCGCTTCCGTCGTTGCTTCGCGCTGCTGATCCCCTGCTTCACGATCCCGATGCAGGTGCTGCAGCTGATGCCGGCGGACTACGACGTGAGCACGTCCCTGCCGATGCAGCTGTGCGACCTCGCGTGGGTGGCCGCCTTTGTCGCGCTCTGGACCCGTCACTGGGCGGCGACGGCGCTGGTGTACTTCTGGGGGCTCACCCTGACCGTCCAGGGCATCATCACGCCGTCGCTGAGCGAGGCGTTCCCGGACCCGCGGTACGTCATGTTCTGGGGCATGCACTTCCTCACGGTGTGGGCCGCGGTGTACCTGACCTTCGGGCTGCGGGTGCCGCTGACGTGGAAGAGCTACCGGATCGCCGTCGCTGCCACCGCCGTCTGGGCGGTGACGGTGATGACGTTCAACGCCGTCACGGGGACCAACTACGGCTACCTCAACCGCAAGCCGGCGGTCGGCACCGTCCTGGACCTCCTCGGCCCGTGGCCGAGCTACGTCGTGGTCGAGGTCGCGGTCGTCGCCGCCGTCTGGGCGTTGATGACCTGGCCCTGGGTGCGTGCTCAGGTCCGTGTCCGGGGGGCTGAGCGTCCGGCGACCGGGTCGTCGTACTCAGACCGGATGAGTCGTGAGGCCGTTCCCGGCCCGGCGGCACCGAGGCTGTGATGGGTCCATGTCCCGTTACGCCGACGCCGGCAGGTGCCCCGACTGCACCTCCCACCTCTCGTACGACGCCGAAGCCTGCCCGAGCTGCTGGTTGCCGCTGCAGGGGCCGGCGGCGCGAGAGCTGTACCTGACCCTCGAGCACGCGGACGAGCTCCTCGTGGCGCTCCGCACGAAAGTCGAGGCGCCCGTCCCGGCGGGAGTCCCGGCGGAGCTCCCGCCGGCACGGTCCGGTCCCCCCGACGCCCTGCCCCCACACAGCTCCCGGGCAGTGGGAAGCGGCCTGAGCAGCGCCTCGGTCCCCCAGCTCCTGCTGGCCCTCGGAGCTCTGTGCCTGCTGGTCGCGGCACTGGTCTTCCTGGCCGTCACCTGGTCGGTGATGGGCGTGGGTGGCCGCACGGCGACCCTCGTCGGCTTCACCGCCGTCTCCGGCAGCGTGACCGCCCTGGTCGCGCGGAAGGGCCTGAGGGGCGCTACGGAATCGCTCGGGCTCGTGACGCTCGGGCTCGTGGCTCTCGACGTCGGCGGCGCCGATCACGCGGGGTGGTTCGGGGACCTGGCTCCGTCGTCCTTCCTGGTCGTTCTCGGCGCGGTGCTGGCGGTGTCCGCGACCGGGGCCTGTCTCGCCGTCCGGTCCACACCGGCGAGCTCCTTCACCGGTGGGGAGGTGGTGGCCGGCCTGGCGTGCTACCTCGTGGTCGCGGGGATCAACTTCTCCGGCTCGACGGCGTCCGGGGCCGTGCTCGCCACCCTCCTCGCCGCAGCCGGGACCGTGGCTGCCCACCGTCTCCGCCTCGCCGTCGCCGCCGTCGCCGTCGCGTGCGTCACCGGGCTCGCGTGGCTGCAGCTCGTCGTCGTCGGCCTCGAGAGCGTGACCGAGGAGCTCACCGTCGGCCACGTCTGGGGTGACCTGGCCGCGTGGCCGCTGGTCGCGGCGGCAGTGCTGCTCAGCGCACTGGCGCTCACTCCCCGGACAGGCCGGCTCGTGGGTGAGGCCGCGCTCACGGTCGGCGTCGCGATCCTCGTCTCGGTCCTCGTCTGCCCCGCACTCGACAACGGCACCACCCCGGCGACCCTCGTGGTGCTCACGGCGCTCGCGGTCGCCCTCGCCGCGCTGTGGTCCCTCCCTCGCCCGTGGTCCGCGGCAGCCGCTCTCACCGCCGTCCTCGGGACCGCGTCGGCCGCCGTGCAGTCCCTGGTGCTGGTCACACAGGCGCTCACCCGGCTCGACGACGCACTGGCGCTCGGAGGGTCGCTGGGTGGTCGGCTCCCGGCTGCCGACGTCGTCGGTGGCCTGCAGCCCTGGCTCCTGCTCCCCGCCGTGGGCCTCACGGTCGTCGCTGTCCTCGTCGCCCGTCGGCTCCTCGGGTCGACCGTGCCCGTGCGCTCCGGTGTCCTGATGGCCGTCCTCGCTGCTGCTTCCGCGACGGCCTTGCTCTACCCGGTGCCGGTGTGGACGCTCGTGGCAGGCCTGCTGGCCGCGGGGGTCGTGCTCCTCCTGACCGACGACCTGGTCCCCGCGACTCCCGTGCTGGCCGCCGGCATGCTCGTCGCCACCTGGTCCGACGGGCTCACCACGATGGCGCTCGCCGTCCTGCTCGTCGCGTCGGCGACCGTGCACCTGCGCGACCGGCGCACCCTGGTGGCGGGCGCGGCGGGGTTCGTGCTGGCGACGACCGCGGCCGCGTCGGTGTGGTCCTGGGGGGACCTGCTCGACCGCCCCGGTGAGTGGACAGCGGCGGCGGGGATCGTCGTCGCCGCAGTCCTGGCCCTCGGGCGACCCCGTCCCGGCGTCGACGTCGGTGCCGCCATCGGCGTGGCCGGACTCGCGCAGGCCGGGCTCGAGGCAGTGCCGGTGGACCAGACCCCGACCTGGGCCGCGGTCTACCTGACGCTCGCGGGGGCGGCCGCCTGCGTCGCGGCGATGCTGCAGCCGAACCGGCGCGGGCTGGGCTGGGCCGGAGGGTTCCTGCTGGCGGTGGCCTCCTGGGTGCGGCTGGCGGACGTGGGTGTCCGTGAGCCGGAGCCCTACACGCTGCCCGCTGCGGTGGCCCTGCTCGTCCTCGGCGTCGTCCAGCTCCACCGTCGTGCCGACGACGACACCGTCCGGACCCTCGGCCCGGGCCTCGGCCTGGCGCTCACACCCAGCCTGCTGTGGGTGCTGGAGGACCCCGCGACGCTGCGGTCGCTCGTGCTCGGCCTGACGTGCCTCGGGCTCGTCGTCGTCGGGCTCCGGCTGCGGTGGACCGCACCGCTGCTGTTCGGCGCCGTCGTGGGGGCGGCGATCGTGCTGCGGTCGGCGGCGCCGTACGTCGGTGACGCCGTGCCGCGCTGGGCGACGATCGGCACCGCCGGCGTCCTCCTCGTCGCCCTCGGGATCACCTGGGAGGAGCGCGTCCGCGAGGCCCGGATGCTCGTCGGCTACGCCCGTCAGCTGCGTTGACCGCTTCACCCGCTGCTGCCCCGATCCTTCACGCACGAGGAACGTCCGCTCCGACGAGGCGAGGGGCCGAAACTGTCGCCACTGTCGGCCAGCTGAGAGTCGAACCTCGCAACTGTCATCAGTTTCGACAGCCAGGACGGTCGAGCGCCGCAACTGTCGTCATTTTCGCGAGCGCTTCACCCCGCTGCTGCGAACCGTGACGCCGGGAGGGCGGCCCGCCGGAGGTCTCGCGCAGGCGGCTCAGCGAGATCTCGGGAGGAGCCCGTGGTTCTCCGCCGCGCGGCGCCGGAGCACCGCGCGCTCGCCCTCGTTGCGGGTGCGTGCGGCTGCCTCGGTGAAGGCCTCGGCGGCGCCGGCGTGCTGCCCTCCTCGCTCGAGCAGGTCACCGCGGACGCTCGGCAGGAGCGGTGAGTCGCTGAGCGCAGCAGGGTCGATGCTCTCGAGCACCGCGAGCCCGGCGGCCGGTCCGAACGCCCGCCCGTGCGCGACCGCCCGGTTCACCTCGACGACCGGTCCCGGAGCGGCCTGCGCCAGGACGTCGTAGAGGATCGAGATCCTGCTCCAGTCGACGTCCTCGGCACGAGGAGCCTGCGCGTGCTGGGAGGCGATCGCGGCCTGCAGGTAGTACCGGCCGACAGGTCTGCCCCGGGCCGCGAGCACCTCGGCCCGCTGCAGCGCCGCCAGGCCGCGGCGGATCAGCAGCCGGTCCCACCTGGACCGGTCCTGCGCCTCGAGGAGCACCGGCTCGCCGCGCTCCCCCGAACGCGCCCGCAGCCGCGAGCCCTGCAGCTCCAGGAGCGCCTGCAACGCGTGCGCCTCCGGCTCGTCCGGCGCGAGCACGGCCAGCATGCGCGCCAGGCGCATCGCCTCGTGGGCGAGGTCCGGGCGCATCCAGGCGTCGCCTGCTGCGGCGGCGTACCCCTCGTTGAAGATCAGGTAGATGACCGCCATCACGTCGTCGAGGCGACGGACCCGATCCGCACCGGTCGGCAGCCCGACGTCGGCGCGGGCCTGGGTCAGCGTCTTCTTGGCTCGCGAGATCCGCTGCCCCATGGCAGCGTCGGTGACCAGGAACCCGCGGGCGATCTCGCTGGTGGTGAGCCCGCCGACCATCCGCAATGTCAGCGCAGTCCGTGACTCAGGCGTCAGCGACGGGTGGCAGCACAGGAACATCAACCGCAGGACGTCGTCCTCGATGTAGTCGACCCGTGCGTCCAGGTCCGGCAGCTCGCCCTCCCCGGCCGCCAGCTGCGCATGCCCGAGCTCGTGGGACTTCCGCGCCAGGACCTCGGCCCGCCGGAGCTGGTCGATGCCGCGCCGCTTCGCGGTGGTCATCAGCCAGGCGCCGAGGTTGCGG
>CADCUM010000061.1 GCA_902805885.1 uncultured Nocardioides sp.
CGGTTCGCCGCACAGGACTTCCTGCGCGAGATCCAGACCCTCGCCGGCCACTTCACGCCCGTGCGCGTCGACGGCGAGGACTACCGCCACCGGGGGCTGCCGCAGGCGCCGAGCGACAGGACGCACGCGGTGACGGTGAGGGCGGCGTGGCGGCTGCGGGCCATGCGTCCACTGTCACACACGCCGGCCCCGGCCGAGCCGGACCACCCTGGGCGAGAATGAGCGCCGACCGGGCACCTCGCCCCTGAGGGGGAGGTGCCCGGTCGGCGGCTCGGTGCTGGTGTGACCCGTCAGGGCGTGACGGTCACCGTGATCGGCTGGGAGTAGATGTAGTCCGCGAAGGCCGCGTCGTCGGTGTAGAAGGCGCGGTAGGTCCACGTGCCGACGCCGCGCTCCTGGGCGTCGCCGAGGAAGTCGTAGCCGAACGAGAACGAGCCGTCGTCGAGGACCGTGGACATGCAGCAGTAGTCGGGGGAGTTGTTGCCGCCGCGCACGTTGCCGTTGAGGTAGATGTCGACGAAGCCCTCCGACGCGATCTTGCCCTTGAACTTCACCGTGCCGGTGAGGGAGGGGTAGGGCAGGTCGTAGGTCGGCGTCGAGGCGGAGATCGTGAAGGTGGCGGCGTTCACGTTGAGGGCCGAGTCCCACACGACGGTCCTGATGGCGGCCTTCTGCTTCTTGAAGGTGGCCTTCACCTTGTAGGTGCCGGGTGCGAGGTCGGACGGCATCTTGTAGGTCGCCTTGCCGCGCTTGAGCTTGGCCTTCTTGACGAGGTCGCCGCCCAGGAAGAACTTCACCGTGCCCTTGCCCTGGGCCTTGGCGGTGATCTTGTTCCCGGCCAGGCCCCAGTGGATGCCCGGCTTCGCCTTGACCAGGCGGAGCGGTGCGGCGGTCTGCTGGGTGGCCTGCGCGGCCTGGGTGGTGGCGACAGCGCCGGCGGGAGCAGTGACCGCGACGGGCGCTAGGCCGAGCAGGCCGGCAGCGACCGCTCCGGCGATGAGACGAGTGATGTGCATTTCCCCGTGGTTCCTCTCGAGTGATGTCAACGCAGCGCCCCCCGGCCGGGTGGCGCTCGCGGGGGCTCCTTACCCAGCGTGGGCGCGCGGAAACGCACGTCCCACCCGATGGCCCCGGATTCCCCCTGTGGTGCCGACGTAGGATCTCAGACGACCCCCACCCGTGCCCGGTTGGGGGCGCGTCGGCGTGCACCCGGCGCCCGACCACCACGCGCGCGACCAGGCGGTCGTGCCCGGAGGAGCCCCGTGTCCCAGACCCAGACGAGCCCTGCCGTGGGCGTCGGCCCGACCGCGCTGGCCAGGGTCGCGGACCGGTTGCTGGCCGGTCCCGCGCTGGCGGCGGCGATGGCCGACAGCGGCCACCTGGCGACCCTCGACCTGACCGGCCCCGGCGCGGTCCGGCCGTTCGTCGTGCGCGGCCTCGTCGAGCGTGGCCGCACCGTGCTCGCCGTGACCGCGACGTCGCGGGAGGCGGAGGACCTCGTCGAGGAGCTGGGCGACCTCGTCGACCCCTCGACGGTGGCCTACTACCCCAGCTGGGAGACGCTGCCCCACGAACGGCTCAGCCCCCGCAGCGACACGGTCGGCCGCCGGCTCGCCGTCCTGCGCCGGCTGAGGCACCCCGGCACCGACGACACCAACGGACCGCTCCGCGTGGTCGTCGCCCCGATCCGCAGCATCCTCCAGCCGCAGGTCGCCGGGCTCGCGGACATCGCTCCGGTCGAGCTGGTCCCCGGCGACACGCGACCGCTCGAGGAGGTCGTGCGCAGCCTCGCGGACGCGGCGTACTCCCGCGTGGACATGGTCGAGAAGCGCGGCGAGTTCGCGGTCCGCGGCGGCATCGTCGACGTGTTCCCCCCGACGGAGGAGCACCCGCTGCGCGTGGAGTTCTGGGGCGACGACGTGGAGGAGATCCGCTCCTTCTCGGTCGCCGACCAGCGGACCCTCGAGACCGTCGAGCGGCTCTGGGCGCCGCCGTGCCGCGAGCTGCTGCTCACCGACGACGTACGGCGCCGCGCCGCCGAGCTCGGGACGGCGCACCCCCAGCTGGCCGAGCTGACCGACAGGATCGCCCAGGGCATCGCCGTCGAGGGCATGGAGTCGCTCGCCCCCGTGCTGGTCGACCGGCTCGAGCTGCTCGTCGACCTGATGCCGCCGGACACCACGGTGCTCGTCCTGGACCCCGAGCGGGCCCGCACCCGCGCGCACGACCTGGTGGCGACCAGCGAGGAGTTCCTCGGTGCCTCGTGGGCGGCCGCCGCCGGCGGCGGATCGGCGCCGATCGACCTGGGTGCGGCGTCGTACCGCGAGGTCGCGGACGTCCGGCACCACGCGCTGGGGCTGGGGCTGTCGTGGTGGTCGGTCAGCCCCTTCGGCATCGACACCGACGACGTCGAGGGACTCAGCGCCGAGACGGTCGGCGTCCCCAGCCGCACGCTGTCGGCCCAGCCGGCCGAGGCCTACCGGGGCGACCTGGAGCGGGCCGTCACCGACATCAAGGGCTGGCTGGCCGGCGGCCTCGACGTGACGGTCGTCCACGTCGGCCACGGCCCCGCCGAGCGGTTCGTCGAGGTGCTCGGCGAGCACGACGTCGCCGCGGGCCTCGACGCGACCGGCGAGCACGTCGTCACGGTCACCTGCGGCCACCTCGTCCACGGACTGGTGGACACCGAGGCGGGCGTCGCGCTGGTGACGGGCGACGACCTGTCGGGGCAGAAGTCCTCGACGCGCGACATGCGCCGGATGCCCACCCGCCGCAAGAAGCAGATCGACCCCCTGGAGCTCAAGGCGGGCGACTTCGTCGTCCACGAGCAGCACGGGGTGGGCCGCTTCGTCGAGATGAAGCAGCGGGAGATCAGCGGGGCGACGCGGGAGTACCTCGTCCTGGAGTACGGCCCCTCCAAGCGTGGCGGCCCCAACGACATGCTCTACGTCCCGGCCGACACCCTCGACCAGGTCACCCGCTACGTCGGCGGCGAGCAGCCGAGCCTCGACCGGCTCGGCGGCGGCGACTGGACGAAGCGCAAGAACAAGGCCCGCCGCGCCGTGCGGGAGATCGCCGCCGAGCTGATCAAGCTCTACGCCGCCCGGCAGGCGACGAAGGGTCACGCCTACGGCCCGGACACCCCCTGGCAGCGCGAGCTCGAGGACGCGTTCCCCTTCAACGAGACCGTCGACCAGCTCTCCACCGTCGACGAGGTCAAGGCCGACATGCGCCGTACCGTCCCCATGGACCGGCTGGTCTGCGGCGACGTCGGCTACGGCAAGACCGAGATCGCGGTCCGGGCGGCGTTCAAGGCCGTCCAGGACGGCAAGCAGGTCGCCGTGCTGGTGCCGACGACCCTGCTCGTGACCCAGCACCTGTCGACCTTCGGCGAGCGGATGAGCGGGTTCCCCGTCGTCGTGAAGGGGCTCTCGCGCTTCCAGACCGACAAGGAGGCCACGGAGGTCGTCGCGGGCCTCGCCGACGGGACCGTCGACATCGTGGTGGGGACGCACCGGCTGCTGAACCCGGACATCAAGGTCAAGGACCTCGGCCTGATCATCGTCGACGAGGAGCAGCGCTTCGGCGTCGAGCACAAGGAGCAGATGAAGCGCATGCGCACGTCGGTCGACGTGCTGTCGATGAGCGCGACGCCGATCCCGCGCACCCTGGAGATGGCGGTCACCGGCATCCGGGAGATGTCGACGATCACCACGCCGCCCGAGGAGCGCCACCCGGTCCTGACCTACGTCGGCGCCTACGAGGACCGCCAGGTCATCGCCGCCGTACGGCGTGAGCTCCTGCGCGAGGGCCAGGTCTTCTACATCCACAACCGGGTCAACTCGATCGAGAAGGCGGCCGCTCGGATCCGCGAGCTCGTCCCGGAGGCGCGGGTCGCCGTGGCGCACGGGCAGATGGGCGAGCACATGCTCGAGCGCGTCATGCTGGACTTCTGGGAGAAGACCTTCGACGTGCTGGTGTGCACGACGATCGTCGAGTCCGGGCTCGACGTCTCCAACGCCAACACGATGATCATCGAGCGGGCCGACACCCTCGGCCTCTCCCAGCTCCACCAGCTGCGCGGCCGGGTGGGCCGCTCGCGGGAGCGGGCGTACGCCTACTTCCTCTACCCGGCGGAGAAGCCGCTGACGGAGACGGCCCACGAGCGGCTGGCCACGCTGGCCCAGCACTCCGACCTCGGCGGCGGCATGGCGATCGCGATGAAGGACCTCGAGATCCGCGGCGCCGGCAACCTGCTCGGCGGCGAGCAGTCGGGCCACATCGCCGACGTCGGCTTCGACCTCTACGTCCGGCTGGTCGGCGAGGCCGTCGCGGAGTTCAAGGGCGACGGCGCCACCGACGAGCTGCAGGAGGTCCGCATCGAGCTGCCGGTCGACGCGCACCTGCCGCACGACTACATCCCCAGCGAGCGGCTCCGGCTCGAGGTCTACAAGCGGCTGGCCGAGGTCCGCACGGACGCCGACGTCGACGAGGTGCGCGAGGAGCTGGTCGACCGCTACGGCGAGCCGCCGGTCGAGGTCGAGTCGCTGCTGTTCGTGGCCCGCTTCCGCGCCCGCGCGCGGCAGGCCGGCGTCAAGGAGGTCACCGTGGCCGGCAAGCACGTCCGGTTCGCGCCGGTCGACCTGCCCGACTCCCGCGTCGTACGCCTGCAGCGGCTGCATCCGCGCAGCATCGTCAAGGCACCGGTCAGTACGATCCTCGTGCCGCGGCCCCAGACCGCCGTGGTCGGTGGCAAGCCGCTCGCCGGCGTCGCCCTGCTTGAATGGGCGCGCGGCGTGATCGACACCGTGATCGACCCGGCGGACGCGCCGCCGACCAGCCCCGCCCCATCCCCCAGGAGTGACTCGTGAGCAGGACCCGCCCCATGACCCTCGCGCGGACCGTGGCCCTCGCGGCAGCCGGGCTGGCGCTGTCGGCGTGCGGAGGGGCTCACCCGGGCGTGGCGGTCGAGGTCGGCGACCGGGAGATCTCCGCGCGCCACGTCGACTCGGCGACCTCGCACTTCTGCACCGCGATCCGCGAGGGCATCGAGGAGAACGGCAACGTCTACTCCATGGAGTTCGTCCGGCAGCGGGTGGTCGAGCTGCTGACCCTGCGGGCGCAGACCGAGCAGATCGCCGAGGAGTACGACGTCGAGCCGGGCGCGGTCTACCGGGAGGCCGTCGCCCAGGCCGAGAAGACCGCTGCCGCGCAGCCCGAGGAGGTGCGGGCCGACTACGTCGAGGTGTCGACCGCAGGGGCCATGGCCCAGGACGTCCTGGAGCAGGTCGGCAGGATCGAGCTCGAGGAGAAGGGCGTCGAGGACCCCACGCCCGAGCAGGTCAGCCAGGCGGGCATCGACGTGTTCACGGTCTGGCCGGACGTCAACGGCGTCACGGTGAACCCGCGCTACGGGCTCGAGAACGTCGACGGGCTCCTCGCGCCCGTGGACACCACCGTCGCGGTGGCGGTCAGCGAGCCCGCGAAGAACGGACTGACCTCCGCGCTGGCACCGGAGCCGGACGTGGCCTACGCCCGCTCGCTCGCTCCCGAGCAGCGCTGCGGCTGAGCGCCGCCCCGGTGCGATGAGCGAGTCCGACGACGCGGTCCTGGAGTTCGCCGAGGTCGTCCGGCGGCTGCGCGCCGAGTGCCCCTGGAAGGCCTCCCAGACCCACCGCTCCCTGACGCGCTACCTCCTCGAGGAGACGCAGGAGACCGTCGAGGCGCTCGACGCCGGGGACGCCGCCCACCTGCGCGAGGAGCTCGGCGACCTGCTGCTGCAGGTGTTCCTGCACACGGCGATCGCCGAGCAGGCGGGCGAGTTCACGCTCGGTGACGTGGCGGCGGACGCGACGGCCAAGATGGTGCGGCGCAACCCCCACGTGCTCGGGCCGGAGGCGGGCGACGGATCGGGCCGGGAGGGGCTCACCCCGGCCGAGGTCAACGAGGAGTGGGAGCGCCGCAAGGCCGCCGAGAAGTCCTCCCGGTCCTCGGTGCTCGACGGCCTGCCCCCCGGGCTGCCCGCCCTGCTGCTCGCGGACAAGGTGCTCGACCGCCTGGCCCGCGCGGGTCGTCCGGTCACCGCGTCCGCTCCGCTCCCACCCTCGGACCCGACGGGCCCGGACGAGGTCGGCGAGCAGCTGCTGGCGCTCGTGGCCCGGTCCCGTCTCGGCGGTATCGACCCGGAGCAGGCGCTCCGCGACGCCGTACGCCGGCTGGTGGCCGACGCGGACCAGACCTAGCGGTCGCGGAGCCGCGCGAGCAGCAGCAGCCGCAGGTGGCCCGAGTCGACCAGCACGTCGCGCACCATGGCGCCGTACGACCGGACGCGCGGGGTCGGGGTCGAGGCGTCCACGAACGTCTCGTCGAACCGTCCCGTGGCCGCCAGCAGGGACACGTCGTCGACGAACGCGGGCCCGGCTCGGTCGAGGCGACGGCGGATCGAGGGGAGGTCCTCGGGTTCCTCGGCATCTGGGAGCCGGGCGTCACCGTCGTCCCCGGAGGCGTGGACGAGGGCGTCGAACCGCTCCAGCTCGGCGACGAGGAGGGACAGCGCTGTGCGGGGACTGCTCGCCGCGGCGTGCTGCGGGGCTGCGGGGGTCCCGAGCGGGAGGTCGAGGACCGGGTCGGCGACGCGGGCCGCCTCGGCCACCAGCTCGCCGAGCCGCTGCACGTGGTGCTCCACCATCTCCACCACGAGGTCCACGCCGTCCATCCTGTGCCGCGGCGGCAGCCGCAGACCAGCAGGCGGGTGGAAGTGGACGTCGCCGGGTGCGTCGAGGAGGTGCGTGGTCGGGTCGGCGCGCCAGACGGACGGCAGCACCCCGTGCTCCCGGCGGAAGGCGCGGTTGAACACCTCGGCGGAGGGGAAGCCGCTCCCGGCCACGATGTCGCGGAGGGTGTCCCCGGTCGCGACCATGCGGTACGCCGCGCGCTCCAGGAGCACCCGGGCGCGGAGCCTGCCGGGCGGCTCACCCGCCGCGGCTCGGGCCACCCGGGCGAGCCCGGGGTCGTCGGGCCGGGCCTCGGGATCGGTGGCGAACCGGCTCAGGAACGCCGCGAAGTGGTCAGGGGCCGACGCCATCGCGGGCCACGCTAGCCTCAGGGCCATGACATCCATCGCAGCAGTCGGCGCCCGCGAGATCCTCGACTCGCGCGGCAACCCCACCGTCGAGGTCGAGGTCCTCCTCGAGGACGGCGCCTTCGGGCGCGCGGCCGTGCCGAGCGGTGCCTCCACCGGCGCCTTCGAGGCCGTCGAGCTGCGCGACGGCGGGAAGCGCTACGGCGGCAAGGGTGTCCAGAAGGCCGTCACGGCTGTCCTGGAGCAGGTCTCCGGGGCCATCGTCGGCCTCGACGCCGACGACCAGCGTCTCGTCGACCAGGCGATGCTCGACCTCGACGGCACGCCCAACAAGGCCAAGATCGGCGCCAACGCGATCCTCGGTGTCTCCCTCGCGACGGCGCGGGCCGCGGCCGAGTCGGCCGGGCTCCCGCTGTTCCGCTACGTCGGCGGGCCCAACGCCCACCTGCTCCCCGTGCCGATGATGAACATCCTCAACGGCGGCGCCCACGCCGACACCAACGTCGACGTGCAGGAGTTCATGATCGCCCCGATCGGCGCCGCCACCTTCGGCGAGGCCCTCCAGCAGGGCGCCGAGGTCTACCACGCGCTCAAGGCGGTCCTGAAGAAGAAGGGTCTCGCGACCGGCGTCGGCGACGAGGGCGGCTTCGCCCCGGACCTCGAGTCCAACCGCGCGGCCCTCGACCTGATCGCCGACGCGGTCAAGGCGGCCGGCTTCTCGCTCGGCAAGGACTTCGCCCTGGCGCTCGACGTCGCGGCGTCGGAGTTCCACGACAAGAAGAAGTACACGTTCGAGGGCAAGAAGAAGACCTCGGCGGAGATGACCGCCTACTACGCCGACCTCGTCTCGTCCTACCCGATCGTCTCGATCGAGGACCCGCTGGACGAGGACGACTGGGACGGCTGGAAGGCCATCACCGAGGAGCTCGGCGACAAGATCCAGCTCGTCGGCGACGACCTGTTCGTCACCAACGTGGAGCGGCTCCGGCGCGGCATCGAGGGCGGACAGGCCAACGCCCTGCTGGTGAAGGTCAACCAGATCGGCTCGCTGACCGAGACGCTCGACTCGGTCGACCTGGCGCACCGCAGCGGGTTCCGCTGCATGATGAGCCACCGCTCGGGCGAGACCGAGGACACCACGATCGCGGACCTCGCCGTGGCGACCAACTGCGGCCAGATCAAGACCGGTGCCCCGGCCCGGTCCGAGCGGGTCGCGAAGTACAACCAGCTGCTGCGCATCGAGGACGAGCTCGGTGACGCGGCTCGCTACGCCGGCGCGGGCGCGTTCCCGCGTTTCTCCCGCTGAGGCGGGCAGACTGGACCGCATGCCTTCCACTCGGCCCGGCGGGGCCCGCCCCGGCGCGCCCCCGCGGTCGCGGCCCTCGGGGGCGCGGCCGTCGTCCGCCCGGCCGGAGGCACGACCCGGGCAGTCGGCGGAGGCACGACCCGGGCAGTCGGCGGGGGCACGACCGGGCCAGCCGGTGGCTCCCGACGTGCTCGGCGCGCCTGAGGCCGGCGCGAGCGGGCGTCGTACGAAGCGACCACCGCGTCTCACCGGTCGTGCGGCGATCCTGGTGCTGGTGCTCGCCGTCCTGACGGTGTCCTACGCGTCGTCGATGCGTGCCTACCTCCAGCAGCGGTCCCACATCGGTGACCTGAAGACCCGGATCGCCGAGCGCGAGCAGAGCATCAACGACCTGGAGCGGGAGAAGCGGCGCTGGGAGGACCCGGCGTACGTCCGGGCGCAGGCCCGCGAGCGGTTCGGCTACCTGATGCCGGGTGAGACGGGCTTCGAGGTGATCGGGGCGGACGGGCAGCCGCTCGAGCCCCAGGCGACCCTGAAGGACCCGGACGAGGTCATCCGCACGACGCCGACCGCGTGGTGGACGGACGCCTGGGACTCCGTGGAGCTGGCCGGCAACCCGCCGCCGCCGGCGGAGGAGCCGCCGGGCCTGGTGGACGGCACCAAGGCCGAGGGGGGCAGCGAGTGATCACCCCCGAGGACGAGGCCGCGATCCGGGCGCAGCTCGGACGCCCCCCGCGCGGGATCCACGAGGTGGGTCACCGCTGCCCGTGCGGCAACCCCGACGTCGTCACCACCGAGCCGCGCCTGCCCGACGGGACGCCGTTCCCGACGACCTTCTACCTCACCTGCCCCCGCGCCGCCTCCCTCATCGGGACCCTCGAGGGAACCGGGACGATGAAGCAGATGCAGGCGCGGCTGGCCGACGACCCCGACCTCGCGGCCGCCTACGTCGCCGCCCACGAGCGCTACCTCGCGGCCCGTGCGGCGGTGGGGGAGTCTGCCGGGCTCGACGTCCCCGAGATCGACGGCACCTCCGCCGGGGGCATGCCCGACCGCGTGAAGTGCCTCCACGTCCTCGCGGGCCAGTCCCTCGCGCAGGGCCGTGGCGCCAACCCGCTCGGCGACGAGGTGCTCGACGCCCTCGGCGAGTGGTGGGCCTCCGGCCCGTGTGTCACGAGCGCGCCCCAGGAAGCGGGCGAGGGCCCGGCCCAGCAAGGAGCCTGACCGGGCTGACCGTCGCACCGTTCATTCACGTGCATGAACGAACAGCGACTGTGACGACAGGGTCCCTGACGGCAGGGTCCGCGACAACAGGGTCCGCTCAGGGACGGCGGCTGCCTGCGTGTAGTTCATTGTCGTGAATGAACTCGGTCCAGGGGATCAGGGACGAGTGCGGCCAACCCTGTCCGCAGTGCCGCCAGTGCGTCGGGAACGGCGAGCGGCCGTGCTCGACTCGTCATGGCGTGCCGCAGCCCGCGGACCAGCGCCACCGCCGCAGCGAGCTCGGCGGAGTCCGGATCGATCGAGGGGAAGGCGAGTAGGCGCCTGATGATCCTCTCCTCCAGGCACTCGTAGTGGTCCAGCAACAGGGCTAGGGAGTCGTCCTGACGTGCGGCCTCGCACAGCGCCAGCCAGGCGCGGGTGACCGCGACCTCGGCGTCGTCCAGCGGCAGCACGAAGTCCGTGCAGTCCGCGACGGGCCACCTGTCCGGCGCACGCTGCATGACGTCCCCGAGCCAGCCCACCCACCTCGATCCGAACGTCCGGGTGATGGCCTCCCACGTGCCGTGGATCGTGCCGAACCAACGACGGACGCCTTGCGGACTCATCGACATCTCGTCAGCGAGCGTGCGGAGACTGATCCCTCTGCACCCGTCACGTGCGAGCAGCGGGATCGCCGCGTCGGTCACTGCGTCGCGGTAGTGCCCGCTGCTCGGGGCGAAGAAGGTCCGGGGGAGGTCGTCCACGTGACAAGCGGACCACAGGTCTCCGGTCGCCGTCGGTCCTCCTCCACAGGGGAAGGGGCGGTCTCGGCACAATGAGGCCATGGCCGAGCAAGCGGACACCGTCGCGGCGATCGACTGCGGGACCAACTCCATCAAGATCCTCATCGGGTCCGTCCTCCCCGACGGCTCGATCGACGTGCGGGTGAGGGAGTCGCGCGTGGTGCGGCTCGGCCAGGGGGTCGACACCACCGGGGAGCTGCACCCGGACGCGCTCGCCCGGACGTTCGCGGCGCTCGACGAGCTGGCGGGCCTGGTGCGCGAGCACGGCGTGCCGACCGAGCGGGTCACGTTCTGCGCCACCTCCGCGACCCGGGACGCGCGCAACTCCGACGTCTTCACCACGGGGGTGCGCGAGCGGCTGGGGGTGTCGCCCCGGGTGCTGTCGGGGGCGGAGGAGGCGGCGCTCGTGTACGCCGGCTCGATGGCCGGGCGGTCCGTGGAGGGGCCGGTGCTGGCCGTCGACATCGGCGGCGGCTCCACCGAGCTCGTCCTCGGCGAGGGCACCGAGCCGCGGGAGTCGACGTCGATGGACGTCGGCTCCGTCCGGCTCCACGAGCGGCACCTCCACGCCGACCCGCCGACCAGCGACCAGGTCGCGGCGTGCGTGGCCGACGTCGAGCACCACCTCGACGCGGCGCCGGTCGAGATCGGCGCCGCCCGCACGGTCATCGGCACCTCGGGCACGGTGAAGACCATCGCGTGCGCCGCGATGGGCCTGACGTCGTACGACCGGGAGGCCTTCGACGGTGCGGTGCTGCCGGTCGAGGACGTACGCCGTGCCTGCGACCGCCTGGTCGCGCTGAGCGTCGCCGAGCGGCGGGCCCTTCCCTACATGCATCCCGGACGCGCGGACGTCATCGGCGCCGGAGCGCTGATCTGGAGCCGGATCCTGGCGCGCGCGACCGTCGCCGACGTGCTGGTGTCCGAGGCCGACCTGCTCCACGGGATCGCCGCGACGGTCCCCGTCGGCACCCGGGGCGACCGTCCGTGACGCTGCTCCCGCACCCGGTGACCCGGCAGCCCTTCACCTCACCCGTCGCGCCGGGCACGGGCTGGCCCGACGACCCGGCGGCGCCCGACACCCCGGTCGCCCACGACGCGGACGACGTCCGCCTCCTGGCCCGGGCCGAGGACCTCGACGAGGTCACCGCCCGGGTCAGCGTCTGCGCCGCGTGCCCGCGCCTGGTGGGCTGGCGCGAGCAGGTGGCGCTGGAGAAGCGGGCGTCGTACGCCGACCAGCCCTACTGGGGACGGCCGATCGCGGGCTGGGGCGACGACGAGCCGTCCCTGCTCATCGTGGGTCTCGCCCCGGCGGCCAACGGCGGCAACCGGACCGGCCGCATCTTCACCGGCGACCCCAGCGCCGACTGGCTCTTCGCGAGCCTGCACCGCACCGGGTGGGCGACGCAGCCGACCAGCGAGCACGCCGGCGACGGCCAGCGCCTCGTGGACGCCCGGATGGTCGCGACCGTGCGGTGCGCCCCGCCGGAGAACAAGCCGACCGCCGTCGAGCGGGACACCTGCGCCCCCTGGATCGCCTCGGAGATCACCCTGCTCCGGCCGTCGCTGCGGGCCGTCGTCGCGCTCGGCGGGTTCGGCTGGGAGGGGGCCCTCCGGTCGCTGGCGGCCGCGGGCCTGACCACGACGGTGCGCCGGCCGAGGTTCGCCCACGGGGCGGAGGTGGTCCTGACGGACGAGGCGGGACGCGAGCTCACCCTGCTCGGCTGCTACCACCCCTCGCCGCACAACACCTACACCGGACGGCTCACGCGGGAGATGACCGACGAGGTGTTCACCCGGGCCGCCGGGCTGTGCGGAAGGATGTCCGCGTGACCCTCCACGCCATCACCGTCCTCGGGCACGACCGCCCCGGCATCATCGCCGAGGCCACCGACCGGCTGGCCGGGCTCGGGCTCAACCTCGAGGACTCCTCGATGACCCGACTGCGCGGCCACTTCGCGATGACGCTCATCTGCGCCGGAGGCGCGACGGACGACGCGATCCGGGCTGCCCTCGGTCCGCTCACCGAGGACGGCACGCTGTCCGTCACGGTGCACGAGGTGCCCGAGGAGCGCGTCGCGGCCCTGGGCGGCAGCTCCTGGGTGCTGTCGGTGCACGGCGGGGACCGGCCCGGGATCGTCTCGGCGGTCGCCGGCGTCGTGGCCGCCGCCGGCGGCAACATCACCGACCTCACCACGCGGCTGACCGGCGAGCTCTACGTCCTCGTCGCGGAGGTCGAGCTGCCCGCGGGCGCGGACAGCGACGCCGTCGTCTCGGAGCTGCGGGAGGTGGCGGGCCGGCTGGGCGTGGGCGCCACCCTCCGCCCCGCCGACACCGACGAGCTCTGACGCCCGCGGATGACCACGCCAGTGACGACGAGCCTCAACCCGCGGGTCCGGGACTGGACCGAGGACGAGCTCGTGCCGGGCTCGGTGCGCGACGTCGTACGAGCTCCGGCCGCGGTGCTGTCCACGCCCGGCGGACGCGTCGACCCGACGGCGCCGGAGACCGTCCGGCTCGCCGCCGACCTCGTCGCCACCATGCGCGTCTCGCCGGGCTGCGTGGGCCTCGCGGCGCCCCAGGTCGGGGAAGGGGTGCAGGTCTTCTGCGTCGACGTGTCGGACCACCCGAAGGCCCGTGCCCACCACGGCACCTTCGTGCTGTGCAACGCCGAGGTCGTCTCGGCCAGCCGCAACGAGCGGGCGCGGGAGGGCTGCATGAGCGTCCCCGACCTGACCGGCGACGTGAAGCGGGCGTCCCGCATCGTCGTCCGCGGCGAGCTGCCGGGGACAGGGGAGTCGGTCGAGGTGACCGCCGAGGCGTTCGAGGCGAGGGCCCTCCAGCACGAGATCGACCACTGCGCGGGCCTGCTCTTCCTGGACCGGGTGGCCGGCGCCCACGCGGTCTACGCTCGCCAGACCTACCTGTGAGCTGATCGCAGGTCCTCGCCCCGGTATCCCAATCGGCAGAGGAAGCCGCCTTAAAAGCGGCCCAGTCTGGGTTCGAGTCCCAGCCGGGGCACCCCCACCTGAGAAGTTCCTGCACCGGGAACACCCGCGGGCACGCGCACGTTTGAACACATGTGGGCCCGGCTAGAGTGGTACCACGCGACAGGCAGTGTCACGGCGACACCGCCACAGCCCCGGAGACCCCGGGGCGGCCTCCAAGGAGAGACCAATGAGAAGCAACAACCCCATCTTCAACCGGTCCGAGGAGTTCAGCCGGCCCGCGAACTCCTACGGCAACCAGACCTACCCCGGCGCCGGGGCGTTCCCCGGCAACGCCGAGCAGTCGCCGTACGGCGCCCCCACGGGCCACGACGGCCCGACGCAGGGCGACACCGGTCGCATGACGATCGACTCGGTCGTGCAGAAGACCGCGCTGACGGTGTTCGTGGTCGTCCTGGCCGCGGCCGCCACGTGGTACTGGACGGGTGACCACCTCAACGAGTTCGGTGAGGCCGACTCCGACGCGCTCGGGCGGATCTACCTCGCGCTGATGGTGGGCTCGTTCGGTGCGTTCGCGCTCTCCCTCGTCAACTCGTTCAAGCGGGTGGTGAGCCCGCCGCTGGTCATCGCGTTCGCGGCGCTCGAGGGTGTCGCGATGGGCGCGTTCTCCAAGGTCCTCCCGCTCTACGCGGGTGTCTCCCACGACATCGTGATGCAGGCGATCATCGGGACCTTCGCGGCGTTCGCCGGCACGCTGGCGGCGTACAAGTTCTTCAACATCAAGGTGAGCAGCCGGTTCCGCACCTTCGTGGTGGCCGCCATGTTCGGCATGGTGGCGCTCGGACTCCTCGAGTTCGTGCTCAGCTTCTTCGGCAACCAGATCGGGTTCTACGGGTTCGGCGGCCTCGGCCTGCTGTTCGCCATCGGCGGCCTGGTGCTCGGTGTCTTCATGCTGATCCTCGACTTCGACTTCGTCGAGAACGGCGTCGCCGCCGGCCTCCCCGTGCGCGAGTCGTGGCGCGCGGCGTTCGCCATCACCGTCAGCCTGGTCTGGATCTACACCAACCTGCTGCGCATCCTGGCGATCTTCCAGCAGGACTGACCTGCCAGCACGCTCCATCCGGCCCGCCCCCGCTCCGCGGTGGCGGGCCGGTGGCGTGTCGGGGGTTGCCACACCCGGGATGTTCCGGCCCCGCCTATGCGGGGAAGCCAGGGGTCTCGAAGACAGCGTCCTCCGCCTCCTCGAAGACAGCGTCCTCCGCCTCCTCGGCGGCGTCGGCCTCGGCGTCCTGCTCCGGGGTCTCGACCGCCGGCGAGACGCGACGGCGCCTCCGGCGCAGCTCCACCCAGCGCCCCCGCAGCCCCCGCTGGGAGCCCGAGACCTCGGTGCCGTCCACCTCGGTGCCGGGGGTCTGCGCGGCCCGGACGGCCGCCGTGGCCACGGGCAGCACCCCCTCGCCGCGGTAGGACTCGGGCTGCTTCTCCTCCTCCGGGACGAGGTCGAGCGCGGCCAGGCAGGAGGGGATCAGCACGGACGCGAGGTGCTTGTAGCCGTCGGCGGACGGGTGGAAGCGGTCGGGGCCGAACAGCAGGGCCGGCGCCGCCTCGAACTCCGGCCCGAGCACGTCGCCGAGCGAGACCGTACGGCCGCCGTTCTCCACGACGGTGATCGTCTGCGCGGCCGCCAGCCGGCGGGACCACTGCCGGGCCACCTGCTTGAGCGGCGGGGGGATCGGCCGGATCGTCCCGAGGTCGGGGCAGGTGCCCACGAGGACGGCGACGCCGGCGTCGCCGAGGCGTCGTACGGCCTCGGCGAGGTGCCGCACGGACGCGGAGGGGAGGACCTGGTGGGTGACGTCGTTGCCGCCGATGATCACCACGGCGAGGTCGGGGCGGGTCGGCAGCGCGTTGTCGAGCTGGCTCGCGAGGTCGCTCGACATGGCACCGACGACCGCGAACTCGCGCAGGTGGACGCGCCGGTCGGCCTGGGCCGCCACCCCGCTCGCGAGCTGCGCCCCGGGGGTGTCCTCCACGCGGTGCACGCCGTACCCCGCGGCGATCGAGTCGCCCAGCAGGGCGATGCGGATCGCCGGCGCGGGCCGCCCGCGGCCGTACCAGCCGGTCGCGTCCGGCGGTGGCTCGTCGCGGGGCTCGCCGATCGCCTTGCGCGCCACCTTCGCCTCGGCGACCAGCAGGCCGTAGAGCCCGGCGCCGACGACGGACAGCCCGCCCCCGCCGAGCGCGGCAGCGGCCGCCAGCTTGCGTGCTGCTCCGGTTGCGCCCACGGGTTCATGTTAGGGACAGCCCTGTCGGTACATTGACGGGGTGCAGTATGCGAACAGCGTTCTCGACCTGATCGGCAACACCCCGCTCGTCAGGATCGCCCGGACCCTCGACCTCGACCAGGCCGGGGCGACCCCCGGCTCCTCGCCCGACCAGGTGCGTGGGCCGCTGGTCCTCGCCAAGGTCGAGTACCTGAACCCCGGCGGCTCGGTGAAGGACCGGATCGCCGAGCGGATGATCGACGCCGCGGAGGCCTCGGGCGAGCTCCAGCCCGGCGGCACCATCGTCGAGCCCACGTCCGGCAACACGGGCGTCGGGCTGGCCATGGTCGCGCAGCAGCGCGGCTACAAGTGCGTCTTCGTCTGCCCCGACAAGGTCAGCGAGGACAAGCGCAACGTCCTCAAGGCCTACGGCGCCGAGGTCGTCGTCTGCCCCACCGCCGTGGCGCCGGAGCACCCGAGCTCCTACTACAACGTCAGCGACCGGCTCTCGAACGAGCCGGGCGCGTGGAAGCCCGACCAGTACTCCAACCCCCACAACCCGCGGTCCCACTACGAGACCACCGGTCCGGAGATCTGGGCCCAGACCGAGGGGCGGATCACCCACTTCGTCACCGGCATGGGGACGGGCGGCACGATCAGCGGCGTCGGTCGCTACCTCAAGGAGCAGAACCCCGACATCCAGGTGATCGGCGCCGACCCGGCCGGCTCCGTCTACAGCGGCGGCACGGGCCGTCCCTACCTCGTCGAGGGCGTGGGCGAGGACTTCTGGCCCTCGACCTACGACGCCGAGGTGGCCGACCGGGTCATCGAGGTCTCCGACGCCGACTCCTTCGCCTTCACCCGGCGGCTGGCGCGGGAGGAGGCGCTGCTGGTGGGCGGCTCGGCGGGCATGGCGGCGTTCGCCGCGAAGCAGGTCGCGCTCGAGCTCGCCGGCAGCCCCGAGGGCGAGGACGCGGTGATCGTGGTGCTCCTGCCCGACTCCGGCCGCGGCTACCTCACCAAGGTCTTCAACGACGAGTGGCTCGGGCAGTACGGCTTCGCCACCGGCGCCGGCAGCGACTCCCGCAGCGTGGGCGAGGTGCTGCGCGGCAAGTCCGGCCGCCTGCCCGACCTGGTGCACACCCACCCGTCGGAGACGATCGCGCAGGCCGTGCAGATCTTCCAGGAGTACGGCGTCTCGCAGATGCCGGTCGTCATGGCCGAGCCCCCCATCGTGGCCGCCGAGGTCGCGGGCTCCGTCTCGGAGCGGACCCTGCTCGACGCGCTGTTCGCCGGCACGGCCCGGCTCACCGACCGCGTCGAGGACCACATGTCCCGGCCGCTGCCGACCGTCGGCGCGACCGAGGCGGCGTCCGACGCGGTGCACCTGCTGGAGAAGCAGGACGCCGTGCTGGTGCACGAGGACGGCAAGCCCGTCGGCGTCCTCACCCGGCAGGACCTGCTGGCGTTCCTGGCGGGTGTGCGGTGACGGGCCGCCGGCGGGTCGTCGGCCCTGCGCTGGCGCTCACCTGCGCCGTGGCCCTCGTGGGCTGCAGCGGCGAGGAGGAGTCCGGCACCGAGGCCGACCCGGCCGCTCCGGTCGAGGTCACGGTGGGCGAGGCGTTCAGGTGGAACGACTTCGCGATCGACGACGGGTGGAAGGTCGAGGGCGTCGAGCGGGGGATCGGGATCGAGGAGAAGGTCATCACCCCCGAGGTCTCCGGGACCCTCACCAACGACTCCGCCGAGAAGCGTGCCGCCATCTTCCAGATGGTCTTCACCCAGGAGGGCGACCCGGTCGCCACGGTCAACTGCTCGGCAGCGACCATGGTCGAGGACCAGTCGATGCCGTTCCTCTGCCCGGGGATCAACACCACGATGCCCGACGACTACGACGCCATCACGGTCATGACGTTCGACCGCGGGACCGGGGACTCGAGCAACGACGACTCCGGCACCTGACGCGTGGCCGACCCCTCCTTCGAGGTCATCGCGCTGCTGGGCCTGGCGGCACTGGCCGCCGGGTTCGTCGACGCGGTCGTCGGAGGGGGCGGGCTGATCCAGCTCCCGGCGCTGCTGGTCGGGCTGCCCGGGGCGTCCGTCGTGCAGATCGCCGCCACCAACAAGCTCGCCTCGTTCTGCGGCACCTCGATCAGCGCGGCGACGTACGTCCGGCGCATCCGTCCGGATCCGCGCACCGTGCTGCCACTCGTGCTGGCGGCGTTCGTGGGATCGGCCGGCGGTGCCCTCGTGGCATCGATGCTGCCCCGCAGCGCGTTCGACCCGATCATCCTGGTGGTGCTGGTCCTCGTCGGCGCCTACGTCTGGTTCCGGCCCGACGTCGGAGGGCAGACCCTGCTCCGGTTCAACGGCGGCCAGCACGTCTCCGCGATCGCGGTGACCGGCCTGACGATCGGGTTCTACGACGGGGCGATCGGGCCGGGGACCGGCTCGTTCCTCGTCTTCGCGCTGGTCGGCGTCCTGGGCTACAACTTCCTCGAGGCCTCCGCCAAGGCCAAGCTCGCCAACATGGCGACCAACCTGGCCGCCCTGGTCGTGTTCATCCCGCAGGGCGCGGTGATCTGGGAGCTGGGGCTCGTGATGGCCGCAGCGAACGTCGTCGGGGGCTACCTCGGCGCGCGGGTGGCGCTCGCCCGTGGTGCGAGGTTCGTCCGGGTCTTCTTCCTGCTCGTCGTGTCCGGCTTCGTCGTCCGCATCGGCGGCGACGTCCTGGGGGTGTTCTGACGCACCGACGACGGTCGGAGCCGGTCGTGGCCGCGGCCGGTAGCCTCCACGCGTGGACGTGGTCTCGGCGGTGGACGGCTACCAGCGCCGCCGTCCCGTGCTCGGGTTCCCGCTGGCGGTCGTCTACAAGTACTCCGACGACCAGGGCCCCTACCTCGCATCGGCCCTGACCTACTACGCCTTCATCGCGATCTTCCCGCTGATGCTGCTCGGCACCTCCATCCTCGGGCTGGTGCTGCAGGGACAGCCGCAGTGGCAGGACGCGATCATCGACTCCGCGCTGCGGCAGTTCCCCATCATCGGTGACGAGCTCGGGCGCCCGAAGGGGCTGCGGGGCTCGGTGACCGGGGTCGCGGTCGGGGCGGTCGCCGCGATCTACGGAGCCATGGGCCTGGGCCAGGCGCTCCAGAACACCCAGCACATCGTCTGGGCCGTGCCCCGCAACAGCCGCCCCAACCCGTTCTTCGCACGCCTCAAGACGCTGGTGCTGCTCCTGACGGCCGGCTTGTCGCTGCTGACCGTCTCGATCCTCTCGACCACGGTCAGCACCACCGGGCTGTTCGTCGACGTCGTGGGGCAGGGGCTCCGGATGGTCCTGCCGTTGCTGACGACGGTCCTCGTCGGCACGTTCCTGACCCTGTTGTTCCGCTTCGCCGCGACGGGTCAGCAGTCCTTCCGCAGCGCGGCGCCGGGCGGCTACTCGCTGGCGATGATGTGGCAGCTGCTGCAGCTCGCCGGCGCGGCGTACGTCGACAGCGTGCTCGTGGGCACCTCGTCGATGACCAAGACGTTCGGGCTGGTCCTCGGGCTCATCGGCTTCCTGTGGCTCGGCGCGGTGATGGCGGTCCTGGCGACCGAGATCAACGTCGTGCTGGCCCGCCGTCTGTGGCCGCGAGCCCTGCTGGCCCCGTTCACCGACAACGTGGAGCTCACCGACGCCGACCGCCGGGCGTACGCCGCCTACGCCCGGATGCAGCGCCACAAGGGGTTCGAACGGGTGTCGGTGTCGTGGGAGGACGATCCGGACGTACGGCACTAGCCTCGCCCCCATGACGACGCCCGCCCTCCGCGGCCTCACCGACCTCGCCCACGACGGCACGATCCGCGACGGCCTGCTGGCCCAGCTCGACGTGGCGCGCGAGCGGCTGGCCGAGCTCCAGCGACGACGTGACGAGACGGTCGGCGCCCTCGCGGCCGAGCTGGAGGACGTGGCCCGGCTGGAGACGATGTCGATGACCCGCATCCTCGCGTCGCTGCGCGGCCGGCGTGACCTCGACCTCGACCAGGAGCGCGCCGAGGCGGAGGCGGCGAGGTACGCCGCGGCCGAGGCGGAGGCGCGTCGTACGACGGCCCAGCAGCAGGTCGACGTCCTGGAGGCCCGGGTCGCGGAGCTGGGCGACCTCGACGCCCGGCGAGCCGCGCTGCTCGAGCAGCGCGCGGCCGAGGTGGCTGCGGACCCGGCGATGGCGGCCACCGCCGAGCGGGTCGACGAGGTGGCAGCCGAGCTGGGGGTCCGGCTCGCCGAGCGGGAGCAGGTCGAGGAGGCGCTGATGGCGGCGGGTTACGCCCAGCGTGCGCTCTCCGAGGCCGCGGCCCACCTCGGCGGCGCCGGGGACTGGGCGACGTTCGACACCTTCTTCGGTGGCGGGGTGTTCACGGACATGGCGAAGTACGACCGGCTGGACCGGGCGGCCGTCCTGATGCGCGACGCCGACGCCGCCCTCGACCACCTGGCCACCGAGCTCGCGGACGTCGGCATGCAGCACGTCGGCGACGTCGGGATCGGCCAGCTGACGGGCTTCTTCGACGTGTGGTTCGACAACATCTTCAGCGACTGGGCCGTCCGCGACCGGATCCGCCGCGCGGCCGAGCGGGTGGCCGAGGTGCAGGCGGCCGTGCAGGGGACGGCGGCCGCGCTGCACGAGCGGCTGAGCGCCTGCGACGCCGAGGTGGAGCGGCTCACCCGGGCCCGCGAGGAGCTGCTGGGCGCCTGAGTTTGCGCAACGGTGTAATCATGTAAGCATGACACCGACAGAGAAGACCCGCAGCACTCGCCGCGGGGGTTGGCAGGTCGCTGACCTGCCCGATGCGAACGACGCGTCCGAGTGGTTCCACGGACGCCTGCCCGACTCCTGGTTCACCGAGGTGGACGTCACCGCCGACCGCGAGGAGGTCGTCGTCGTCGGCACGCTCCCGGCGGGTGACGACGACGCCGCCTCCGGTGCCGCCGCGGAGGGGCGGATCAGCCGGTGGCGTGCCGAGACCCGTGACGAGCGGATCGAGATCGCTCGCGAGGCCCAGGAGCGCTACCAGCGCAAGGTGTCCTGGGGAGCGCGCCTCGGCGACACCGAGGCCATGTTCACCCACGTCACCGCACCGGTGATGACGAGGTTGCGCCAGCCCGAGCGCCGGGTGCTCGACACGCTCGTCGACGCAGGTGTCGCCCGGTCGCGCTCCGACGCCCTGGCCTGGTCGGTCAGGCTGGTCGGCCAGCACGCCGACGAGTGGCTCGGCCAGCTGCGCCAGGCGATGGGCGAGGTGGAGAAGCTGCGCGGCGAGGGCCCGACCCTCTGAGCCGGTGGTCGCGGGGGCACGCCCCGCCGAGTGACGCTGCTCGGGCCTGTCGCCGGCGGATAAACCAGTGCGGGGTCCGCGTGCCGGGGCGCTAGCGTCCCGGCATGACGATCGAACGAACCGAGACCCCCGCCGTCGCCGACGAGGTGACCATGCTGCGCAGCTTCCTGGACTACTTCCGGGACACGCTGCGTCTCCAGGCCGCCGGGCTGGACGCCGGCCAGCTCGCGACCCGCCACGAGCCGTCGACGATGACGCTGGGCGGGATGCTCAAGCACCTGACCTTCGTCGAGCAGTGGTGGTTCGAGGTCGTCCTGCACGGCCGCGAGCCCCACGGCATCTGGGCCGACGTCGACTGGGACGCCGACGGCGACTGGGACTGGAACAGCGCTGTCGACGACACGCCCGAGCAGCTGCACGCCATGCTCGGGCGGCAGATCGCCTCATCCGAGGCCGCCCTCGAGGAGGCACTGGCCGACGGCGGCCTCGACCGCCTCGCCGAGCGAGCCCGACGCGGCAAGCAGGTCAGCCTGCGCTGGATCATGGTCCACCTGGTCGAGGAGTACGCCCGGCACTGCGGCCACGCCGACCTGATCCGGGAGTCGATCGACGGGGCGACCGAGCTGTGACGCGCCGGCCCGGGACGCCGGGGTCGGGCACGATCCGGCCGGCGACCGAGGACGACTGGCCCGCGATCTGGCCGTTCTGGCGCGAGATCGTCGAGGCGGGGGAGACCTACGCCTACCCGCTCGGCGCCACGTCCGAGCAGGCCCGCGGCTGGTGGCTCGAGCCCGCGCCCGGGGAGACGGTCGTGCTGGAGGAGGACGGCGTCGTCCTCGGCTCGGCGAAGATGGGACCGAACCGTCCGGGCCGGGGAGCCCATGTCGGCACCGCGTCGTTCATGGTCGCGCCGCAGGCCCGGGGTCGAGGGGTGGGTCGGCGGCTCGCCGAGCACGTCGTGCAGTGGCACCGCGACCAGGGCTACCGCGCCATCCAGTTCAACGCCGTGGTCGAGACCAACACCGGCGCCGTCGCGCTGTGGCGGTCACTGGGCTTCCGCATCGTCGGCACGGTGCCCGAGGCCTTCGACAGCCGCAGCCAGGGTCTGGTCGGGCTGCACGTCATGCACCTGCCGCTCGGTTGAGCGCCTGCCCCGCGCGGTCGATGGCCGTCTCCAGCGGACGGCCGATGCGGGCGATCTGCTGGAATGGCCCGATGGCCGAGCCGAAGATCCGCGTCTTCATCCTCGACGACCACGACGTCGTGCGGCAGGGACTGACGTTCATGCTGGAGCAGCAGGGGGACATGGAGGTCGTGGGCCAGGCGGCGACCGCTGCCGAGGCGACCGCGCGCATCCCCGGCCTGCGTCCCGACGTCGCCGTCCTCGACGGGCGGCTGCCCGACGGCTCGGGCATCGAGGTCTGCCGGGCGGTGCGGGCCGTGGACCCGTCCGTCAACGCGCTCATCCTCACGTCGTACGACGACGACGAGGCGCTGTTCGCCGCCATCATGGCGGGCGCGGCCGGCTACGTGCTCAAGGAGATCGGAGGGTCCGACCTGGTGTCCGCGATCCGCCTGGTGGCCTCCGGCAAGTCGCTGATCGACCCCGCCATGACCGCGCGCGTCCTGGAGCGCATCCGCAGCGGTACGGCGACGCCGCCGGAGCTCGCGTCGCTCACCGAGCAGGAGATGGTGCTGCTCGGACACATCGCGGAGGGCCTGACCAACCGGCAGATCGCCGACCGGATGTTCCTGGCGGAGAAGACGGTGAAGAACTACGTCTCCAACATCCTGGCCAAGCTCGGCCTGCAGCGGCGGACGCAGGCGGCCGTGCTGGCCTCGCGGCTGCTCGGCGACGACCCGGCGTAGTCCGTCCGGGGGTCCACGATGGGACCTTCGTCCCACGGACCGGGGACCGGCGCCTCTGCTCCCGGCGGGCGCGGCGGGAGAGGGTGGGGGAGTCAGGATCGCCGAGGCGCTTGCGCCAGTGGGGAACCGGGCACGGAAGACACCAGTCGGACGTCGGTTGAGCAGCTGCCACGTCCTCGGGTGACTCCGGGTCTGCAAGGGGGGCCGAGCGCCCACGCGCGGACAGGAGGCCGTCCAGGCCCCGGGTGACTGACTCCCCGTCCCTGGGCGGCCTCCGCCGTCCCGCCGCGCGTGGTCGCTCAGCCCAGCGGGACCCGCCAGATCAGGACGGTCCCTCGTCTGCCGACCCGGGACACGCTGAGGCTCCCGTCGAGGTCGTCGGCCCTGCGGCGCACGTTGCGCAGCCCGCTCTCGGCGACCCTGGCAGCGATCCCGACCCCGTCGTCCGCGACGCGGAGCTCCAGGCGCTCGCCGACCACGGTGACGTCGACCTGGCAGTCGTCGGCGAGTGCGTGCCGGGCGACGTTGGAGATCGCCTCGCGGAGCACCGCGAGCAGCTGGGTGCCGAGCTCGTCGGAGACGGCCGTGTCCACCGGCCCCGACGTGCGGACCGTGGGGGAGAAGCCCAGTACGGGAACGTACTCCTTGACCAGCTCGCGGACCGACCCGCGCAGCGACCCGCCGCGACGCTCCTGCAGCTCGAAGATGGTGGCGCGGATGGCTTTGATGGTGTCGTCGAGGTCGCGCACCGCAGCGTCGAGCCGGTCGCTGACGGCCGGCTCGTTGGACATCGCCGCCACCCCCTGGAGCTGGAGGCCTGTCGCGAAGAGCCGCTGGATGACGATGTCGTGGAAGTCGCGGGCGATGCGCTCGCGGTCGGAGATCACCGCGAGGTCCTGACGGTCCGTGAGGGCCTGCGTGCGGTCGAGCGAGGCGGCCGCCTGGTCCGCGTAGACCGCGAGCAGCTCGCGCTCCTGCGGGTCGAGCAGCACCGACTCACTGGCGGGCACGGCCACCAGGGCGACCGCCGGAGCGAGGTGCGAGCGCATGGGGACGAGCACGAGGGAGACGCCGTCGATCGTGGTCACCACGGCGCCGCCGTGGGGAGGTGGGATGCTGGCGCGCGCGCCGGACAGCGCGCGGAGGGCTTCGTGGTCGCCGGGCTGTGCCAGCGCGACGGTGTCGTGCTCGGCACCCAGCGACGACCACATGGCGACCGCACGAGCCCCCGACACCTCGCGGGCGGTCCTGACGATCTGCTGCAGTGCGCTCGCGACGTCCACGGGTGGGTGGAGCAGGTGGCTGAGCTCTGCCGAGGCCTCCAGCCACTGACGGCGCCGCTCGCTCAACGCGAAGGCCCGGGCGTTGGCGATGACGTAGCCCGCGGTCCTGGCGAGCTCCTCGACGAGCTGCTCGTCGGACGCCGTGAACGGTCCGCCGCCGGCCTTCTCCGTCAGGTACAGGTTCCCGAAGACCGTGCCGCGGATCCGTACCGGCATGCCGAGGAACGACGTCATCGGCGGATGGTTCGGGGGGAACCCGACGGAGGACGGGTGGACGGACAGGTCCTCCAACCGCAGCCCCTGCGGCTCGTCGACGATCAACCCGAGGATGCCGCGTCCGTGCGGCAGCTCGCCGATCAGGTCCTGGGTGGGCTGGTCGATCCCGGTCGTCACGATGTCGCTGAAGCCGCCGTGGGGATCGAGCACGCCGAGCGCGCCGTACTTGGCGCTCGTCAACGTGGTCGCAGCCTCGACGATGCGGGCCAGGACGCTCGTCAGGTCGAGGTCGCTGGAGATGGCTGCGACCGCCGACAGCAGCGAGCTCGTGTCGGGGCCGAGGTCGGCGGTCGCGTCCTGCGGCGGCGGGGGGTCGGTCACCGGCCCAGTGTGGCAAGGCCGGCGGTGGTTGTCGCCCGGAGCGTCATGGCCCGGCGGAGCCCGGGTCGACCGGAGCGACGAAGGTCCGGCCGGTCACCTCGGTCCACGGGATGCGAACCACCAGGGTCCTCACGAGACCTCGCGTGGGATGCGGCACCGCGTCCGCGATCCTGGCGAGCTCGCCGGCGTCGTCCACGACGTCGGCGCGGCCGCGGACCACGACGCTCCAGCCGACCGCCTGCTCGTCGTCGAGCCGCCCCGTCTCGAAGCAGAGCACGGTGCCGCGGCCGTAGGTGCCCACGACGCTGTGCGGCGTGGTGCGGAAGAGCACCGACCGTCCGTCGATCGCGTGTGCCACAGGGACGATGTGCGGGCCTGACGGGGTGCACACGGCGACCCGCCCGGAGGTGCTCGTGCCGATCAGGCGGGCGCACTCCTCGGGCGGCAGGTCGTGCACGGCGCGCATCTGGTGGTGCCTCCTCGGCAGGGGGGAGGCAACAGCGTCGCGGACCTCTGGCGCGGACAGCAGGGCCTAAGGTCCCGAGGATCGCTCCAGCTCCGGGGCCGTCCCCCGCTCGCCGGGTTGCGTCCCGGGTCTAGCGTGGACGAGGTGACGGTCCCGGACGAGCGCCCCGCCCCCACCACCCTCGGTCAGCTGCGTGCCGGCGGGCACGAGCAGAAGGCCCTGCGCCAGGAGATCCGGGACAACCTCCTGGCCCGGCTGCGCGAGGGCGAGGACCCGTGGCCGGGTCTCCACGGCTTCGCCGAGACGGTGGTCCCGCAGGTCGAGCGCGCGCTGCTCGCCGGCCACGACATCGTGCTGCTGGGCGAGCGCGGCCAGGGCAAGACCCGGCTGCTCAGGGCCCTCGTGGGCCTGCTCGACGAGTGGACCCCGGTGATCGAGGACTCCGACCTCGGCGAGCACCCCTACGAGCCCATCACGCCGGCGTCGCGCCGGCTGGTCACGGAGCAGGGCGACGACCTGCGGGTCGCCTGGCGGCACCGGTCGGAGCGGTACGCCGAGAAGCTCGCCACGCCCGACACCAGCGTCGGCGACCTGATCGGTGACGTCGACCCGATGAAGGTCGCCGAGGGACGGTCGCTGGGCGACCCCGAGACGATCCACTTCGGGCTCATCCCGCGCAGCCACCGCGGGATCGTCGCGATCAACGAGCTGCCCGACCTCGCCGAGCGCATCCAGGTGTCCATGCTCAACGTGATGGAGGAGCGCGACATCCAGATCCGCGGCTACGTGCTGCGGCTGCCCCTCGACGTGCTCGTCGTCGCGAGCGCCAACCCCGAGGACTACACCAACCGCGGCCGCATCATCACGCCGCTCAAGGACCGCTTCGGCGCGGAGATCCGCACGCACTACCCGCGGGAGGTGGAGGAGGAGGTCGCGGTCATCTCGCAGGAGGCCGACCTCGTCGCCGACGTGCCGGCGTACCTCCTCGAGGTGCTGGCCCGCTTCACCCGGAACCTGCGGGACTCACAGGCCGTCGACCAGCGGTCCGGGGTCAGTGCCCGTTTCGCCATCGCCGGAGCCGAGACGGTCGCGGCGGCCGCGCTGCACCGGGCCACCGTGCTCGGCGAGCCCGAGGCCGTCGCCCGGGTGGTCGACCTCGAGACGGCGGTCGACGTGCTGGGCGGCAAGGTCGAGTTCGAGACCGGGGAGGAGGGACGCGAGGCGGAGATCCTCACCCACCTGCTGCGCACCGCCGTCGCCGAGACCGTGCGCGCGCACCTCAAGGGCATCGACCTGCGGCTGCTCGTCGACGCCATCGAGAGCGGTGCGCTGGTGACGACCGGCGCTCGCGTCGGGGCGCGTGACTTCCTCGCCGGGCTCCCCGTCCTCGGTGAGTCCGACCTCTACGACCAGGTCACCGACCGGCTCGGCGCGACCGACGACGGCACCCGCGCCGCCGCGGTCGAGCTCGCCCTGGAGGGGCTCTACCTCGCGCGCAAGATCGGCAAGGAGTCCGGCGGCGGGGAGACCGTCTATGGCTGAGGTGGTGGACCGGGTCGCGGACGAGGTCCTCGACGGGGTCGTGGCCGACGTCGAGGGCGACGTGGTGCTGCGGCGGGGCACCGTCTCGGACGTGCCGGCGATCCGGGCGATCGGGGAGGCGGTGGTCCCGTCGACGTACGGGCCCATCGACGCGGCGTACGCCCGGCGGATGCTCGACGAGTGGTGGTCGATCGAGCGGCTCACGACGCTGGTGGAGACGTTCCCCCACGTCGTCGCGGAGGTCCACGGCGAGCTCGTCGGCATGGCCAACCTCGGCCGGACCTCGAGGGCACCCCACCGGGACATGGGCCACGTCGCGGACGACCGCGAGATCATGTGGAAGCTCTACGTCCACCCCCGCCACCACGGCACCGGCGTCGGGTCGCGGCTGCTGGCCGCGATCGAGGAGCTCGTCGAGGGCTCCGAGCTGTGGCTCGAGGTGGTCGACGGCAACGACGCGGCAGTGGCGTTCTACCGGTCGCGCGGCTTCGAGGAGGTGGAGCGGGTCCCGGGCGGCCTGCTGCCGGACGACGTGTGGTTCTGCAAGCAGCTGGCCCCTCGACGGCGCGACCCTTCGCAGCGGCCGGGCTCGTCCCAGAGGTCGGGCTCACCGCGATGAGCCGCTACCGCAAGTACGACGGCGGCGACCCGCTCGCCCCGCCGGTCGACCTGTCCGAGGCGCTGGCCGCGATCGGCGAGGACGTGATGGCGGGCTACTCGCCCGAGCACGCGATGCGGGAGTACCTCCGCCGTGGCGACGCGGACCGGGCCGGCCTCGACGACCTGGCGCGGCGGGTCGCGGAGCGACGGCGCGAGATCCTGCAGCGCCACGACCTCGACGGCACCCTGCGCGAGGTGCGGGAGCTGCTGGACCGGGCCGTGCTGGCCGAGCGGGGGCAGCTGGCGCGCGACGTGACGATGGACGACGGCGACCGCGCCTTCCGCGAGCTCCGGCTCGACGCGGTGCCGTCGTCGACCGCTGCGGCGGTGGCCGACCTGGCGTCGTACGACTGGCAGTCCGCCGAGGCGCGCGAGGCGTACGACGAGATCAAGGACCTGCTGGGCCGCGAGCTGCTCGACCAGCGGTTCGCCGGGATGAAGCAGGCGCTCGAGGGCGCCACCGACGAGGACCGCGCCGCCGTCCAGGAGATGCTCGCCGACCTCAACGAGCTGCTGGAGAAGCACGCCGCGGGCGAGGACACCGACGAGGACTTCGGCGAGTTCATGGCCAAGCACGGCGACTTCTTCCCCGAGGACCCGCTCGACATCGACGAGCTGATGGACGCCCTCGCGAAGCGCGCGGCCGCTGCCCAGCGGATGCTCGCGTCGATGACGCCCGAGCAGCGCCAGGAGCTGATGGAGCTCTCGGCCCAGGCGTTCGGGTCGCCGGCCCTGATGGACCAGCTGGCCCGGATGGACGCCAACCTGCGCGCCCTGCGTCCCGGTGAGGACTGGACCGGGTCGGAGCAGTTCGAGGGGTCGGAGGGTCTCGGGCTGGGTGACGGCACCGGTGCCGTGCAGGACCTCGCCGAGCTGGACGCCCTGGCCGACCAGCTCGCCCAGTCGTACGGCGGCGCCCGGCTCGACGACGTCGACCTCGACGCCCTCGCCCGGCAGCTCGGGGACCAGGCCTCGGTGGACGCACGCACGCTGCAGGAGCTCGAGCGGGCGCTGCGCGACAGCGGCTACCTCCAGCGGGGGTCCGACGGCGACCTCCGGCTCTCGCCGCGCGCGATGCGGCACCTCGGCAGGTCGCTGCTGCGCGACGTCGCCGACCGGATGAGCGGCCGGGCCGGCGCCCGCGAGACGCGTACGACGGGCCTGGCCGGTGAGCCGACCGGGTCGAGCCGGCCGTGGGAGTTCGGCGACACCGAGCAGTGGGACGTCCCCCGCACCCTCACCAACGCGGTGCTGCGTGGCGGACCGGCGTCCCCGCTGCGGCTCTCCATCGAGGACGTCGAGGTCGTCGAGACCGAGGCCCGCACGCAGGCCGCGGTGGTGCTGCTCGTGGACACGTCGTTCTCGATGGCCATGGACGGCCGGTGGGTGCCGATGAAGCGCACGGCGCTCGCGCTCCACCAGCTCGTCCGGTCCCGCTTCCGGGGCGACCACCTGCAGCTGGTGTCGTTCGGGCGCAACGCCCAGGTCATGGAGATCGAGCAGCTGACCGCGCTCGACGCGCGGTGGGCGAAGGGCACCAACCTGCACCACGGCCTGCTGCTCGCCAACCGGTTCTTCCGCAGGCACCCCAACGCGCAGCCCGTCCTGCTGATCGTCACCGACGGTGAGCCGACGTCCCACCTCGAGCCCGACGGAGAGGTGTGGTTCAGCTATCCGCCCCACCCCCTGACCCTCGCCCACACGGTGCGTGAGCTCGACACCTCAGCCCGGCTGGGCGCCCAGGTGACGTTCTTCCGGCTCGGCGACGATCCCGGGCTCGCGCGGTTCATCGAGGGGATGGCGCGGCGCGTCGACGGCCGGATGGTCTCGCCCGAGCTCGACGACCTCGGGGCCGCGGTGGTCGGGTCCTACCTCGGCTCGCGGACCGCGACGTCGTACCGCGAGCACTTCGGCGACTGGTACGGCGGGCGCGGCTCCTGGGTCTGACCTGCGCTCGTGGGTCTGACCTGCGCTCCTGGGTCTGACGTGCAAGGGCGGTCACCGTGACCCGTGTTGTCGCGCCGCGGACCTGGAGACCGGAGACGTTCGGGCCTGGCGGGGCGTCCGGGCGCGGCAGCTCCCCTACGTGGGTGTGCCGTCGTCGCGCAGCTCGGCCCACGTGACCTTGCCGCCGGGCGTGGGTTCGCAGCCGGACTGCTGCGACAGGGCCGCCACGATGGCCATGCCCCGGCCGTCCTCGTCGTCGGGGCGGGCTTCATGCTGCTCCGGCCAGGCGGTGGACCCGTCCTCGACCGCGATCCGTACGACGCCGTCGGCGCGGGCGATGGTGGTCCGGAACGGCGAGCTGCCGTGCCGGACGGCGTTGGTCGCGAGCTCGGAGGTGACCAGCACGGCGGCGTCACTGACGGCGTCGAGACCCCACCCGTCCAGGGCGTCGCGCACGAAGCCGCGCACCGAGGCGATGGCGGCCGGGACCGGGAGGTGCACGCCGGAGAGGACCGAATCCGCAGCGGGCGAGGTCCGGCCGGACGCCGGATGCGCCCCGAGCAGGCACACGTCGTCGTGGGCCTCGCACATCCGGGACACGTCCCCGAGGGCGCCCGCGGCGAGGAGCTCTCCGGGGTAGGCGCAGAGCAGCTCCACGCGGCGGTCGGCGATCACGGCGTTCCAGAGCTCCTCGAGCTCGAGAGCGCCCACCACCTCGCCACGCTCCCACAGCACGGACACCCCCTCCCCGAAGAGCCTGAGGCGGTCGTCCCCGACCGGGAGGAGTGGAACGACGGTCTCGGCGAAGAGGGCGGGGTCGGGACGACCGTCGACCACGAAGCGACTCATGGTCTCCTCGGCGTCGAGGACGACGTGGATGCCGTCCTGGCGCGCCCGGACGGGTTCGGCGCCCATCGCGGTCAACCGGTCCTCGACTGCGCGCAGCAGGTCAGGGCGGCAGACCGTGACCACCGGGACGCGGTCCTCGATGGAGCGCGCGACGAAGCGGGCGACGAGCGCGCCCAGGGCCGCGGCGTCGTCGTACACCGCGACGTCGTGCTTCGTGTCTGCCATGCCTAGATCCCTCCGGGCACCACGACTGTGGCGCCGTTTCCCCCTCCACTGTAGATGGTGGGCTTTTCAACTGCCCGCGAACGCCTACGCCGGTGGTTCGCGGCGGTGCAGTCGCCACGAACCCCCGAGACTGCCGGGACCACCTCAGGTCGCTTCGCGCGGTCCACGCCGGTCAGACTCCGGACTGACGGGCCCGAAGGTCCGCCAACGCCTCGTCGAGGTCGGGATGTGTGAACCGGAAGCCGCTCGTCAGAAGGCGAGTGGGGACCGCGCGTCGACCTGTGAGTGCGAGCGCGGGATCAGTACGCAGCAGTACTGCGCCGAGACGGACCAGCAACGCAGGCGTCGGTGGGGCAGCCGGGCGACCGAGGCTGCGACGCAGCGCTGCCATCATGTCGGCGTTACGGGCGGGTTCGGGGCCGGTCGCGTGCAGGACCCCTGCGAGCTCCGAGTCCGGCGCGAGGGCGGTCCGGACGATGGCCAGCCAGTCGTCGATGTGGACCCAGCTGATCCATTGGGTGCCGGGCCCGACGCGACCGCCGAGGCCCCACCGCGCGAGGGACCAGAGACGGTCGAGTGCGGGCGTGTCGTTGTCCAGCACGATCCCTGTCCGCAGGACGACGAGGCGCTCGGTGTTCGCGCCCTCGACAGCCGCCTCCCATGACCGGGCGACGCCGGCCATCTGAGGGGGGCCCTCTGCAGGCGGCGCCGACTCGTCAAGGAGCGTGTCTCCCGCGTCGCCGTAGATCGCGAGCGTGCTGGCCTGCACCCAGACCGGCACCGGCGAGTCGAGGGTTCGGCTTGCCTCGACGAGCGCACGGGTCGGGTACACGCGTGAGGTGGCGAGCAGCTCGACGTTCGCCGCGGTCGGTCGGCGGTCCACCAGTTCACCAGCCAGGTTCACCACGGCGCTGCCGGCGAGCTCATCGCGCCAGGGTCCGACCGTGCGTCCGTCCCACCCGACTTGGCGGTGCGGCCCGGGTCGAGGACGACGGGTCAGGACGACCACCTCGTGCCCGGCAGTGGTGAGGTCGGCACACAGCCGCCGGCCCAACGCACCCGACCCGCCAGCCACCACGACCTTCATGCGCATGAATGTACGAGAGCCGACGACAAGCACCCCTGGTCGGGGCGCGAGGACGCGTCACGCCCGGACCAGCCGTGATCCAGGCATCGAACTCGTACCCGCGATGTGCGGGCGTCAATTCGCCGCCATGGGCACGACCTCCTCACGTCCGCCTGGTGAAGCGGACCTGGCCGT
>CADCUM010000062.1 GCA_902805885.1 uncultured Nocardioides sp.
GGCCTCAACCACGTCGCCATCGATGAAGGCGATGGCGGTGGGGCCGGTCAGCAGGTCGTCGAAGCCGTCGATCCCCACCTCGGTGGCGGCGATCTTGGCCAGCGTGTTCTTGACCACGGCGTAGTTGGCGTTCTCGCCGAGGGAGCGCCGCAGTTCCTGCAGCTGCTTCACGGTGAGACCGCGGTACTCGGTCAGCACAGCGCCGGCGGCACCGTTGAAGGACTCAACGATCTCCGCTACGGCGGCAGTCTTCTCTGGCCGCGCCATGGGTCTCCTTCCGGACTCGACCTCCGGCACGGCCCCGACAACGACGAACGCCCCGAGCGCAGGCTCAGGGCGTGGTGCGGATCGTGGATCCTTGCTCTGTCCCCTGCGCTGGCCGTCCGCGTGGCGGAACCTTCAGTCCCGGGCTGGGCCCGTGACAACCGGCGGTCTCTGGTTTCGAGGGGAACAGTACGCCGGGGGGCGGGCCCGACCAAATCCACGGCTGCCTTCTGCCATTCGCTCCCGCGAAGCTCCGCACACTGGTTCGATGGACCGGTGGACACACAGCTCACCACCGTCGGAGCCTCGCTCGCGCGCAGCGACGAGCGCATGCTCACCGGCAAGAACGCCGCCGGCCGCGTCTGGAAGTCGGGCTTCGAGGGCCTGGACCCCGCCATCGGCGGCGGCTTCCGGGCCGGCTCGCTGATCCTCCTCGCCGGGCCGCAGGGACTCGGCAAGTCGACGTTCGCGCTGCAGATCGGGCGCAACATCGCCGCTGCCGGCCGGCCCGTCATCTACTTCTCCTACGAGCACGACCCCGAGGACATCACGCAGAAGCTGATCGCCCTCGAGGCCGGCGAGCTCGACGACACCGACCAGGTGCGGCTCAACGCCGTCCGCTCGGCGTTCGACGACCTCTGGGTCAGCTCCCTGGAACGGCGTCTCGAGGCGGTCCCGAGCGGCGTCGAGGCGCTCCACCGCATCGCGTCGTACTCCGAGATGCTCTTCCTGCACCGCTCGACCGGCACCCGCACCGACCTCGAGGCCATGGAGCAGGCGATCCAGGCGGTGCGGGGGTTCACCGGCCTCAACCCGTTCGTCGTCGTCGACTACCTCCAGAAGGTCAAGGTCCGGGGAGCCGACGAGGAGGAGCGGACGACCGCGGTCGTCGAGGGGCTCAAGGACCTCGCCATCGACCTGGGCACCCCCATCCTCGCCATCGCGGCAGCCGACAAGGCCGCGCTGGACACCGGCAAGCGGATGCGCGCCAACCACCTCCGCGGCTCGAGCGCCCTCGCCTACGAGGCCGACATCGTGCTGGTGCTCAACAACAAGTTCGACATCGTCGCCCGCCACCACCTGACGTACGACCTCGGCAACGCCGAGCGCTTCCGCGAGTGGGCGGTGCTCACGGTGGAGAAGAACCGGTTCGGCCGGGACGGCGTCGTGCTGGAGTTCCACACCCGCTTCGACCAGGGGCGGTACGAGCAGGAGGGGCGCCCCGTCAAGGAGCAGCTCATCGACGAGCGGATCTTCCGGGAGTGACCACCCGGGGGCCCGCGACCCGTGGACCGACCACCCTGGAATGGCGCACGGGCCGGCCCCCTCCCAGGTGACCGGCCCGTGGCCCGTTCCGCGTGCGGCTCACGCCGCGCCCGGAAGTGCGGGGGCATCGGTGATCTCCGACGCCGGGGGCGCCTCGATCTCCACGTCGATCCCGAAGTCACTGTAGGACCCCTCGGTCGTGGACGTGGTCGGTTCTCCACCACCAGGGGTGGGGATCTCCAGCTCGGAGAAGTGCTTGAGCGGCCGGTTCTCGCCGTCGACCCACAGCTCCTGGACGATCTCGTCGGGCAGGAAGGACCCCATCTGGGCGGGCAGGCCCATCGCCGAGGCGTACTGCTTCGAGTCGATCGTGATCCGGTAGTGGTTGGCGCTCACGCCGTCCACGTCCTCGGTGCCGACGAGCTCCAGCTTCTCGGGCGACTCGAGCGCCTTCATCGTGGCCTGGGGGTCGGTGGCCTTGGCGATGAAGCCGTAGAGCGTGCCCTCCTGCCCCTTGAGGTCGATCTTCGCCCACTTGTCGCCGAGGCCCAGCTGCTCGCTCCTGAGGTAGAGGACCTGGTCGATGAGGATCGACTCCACCGCCTGGGCGCCGGTCGAGGTCGCCCTCACCTCAGCGCCCGAGTCGGTGAACCGCCCCTCGCCGGTGGCCTCCTGCGTCGCGCCCGCCGTCGTCGTGGTGACGCTGAAGCGGAAGCTCTCCGCGTCCTGCAGGGCAGCCATCACCGCGGGGAAGAACTCGTCGGGGGACAGCTCCTCGGGAGCCTCGGCGTCGTCGCCGGTCTCCTCGGCCGGCTCCGTGTCCTCGGCGCTCTCCTCGGCGCTCTCCTCGGGGGCCTCGGCGCTCGGCTCCTCCGAGCCCTGCTCGGAGCTGGTGGCGTCGGCGTCGCCGGAGGAGTCCCCGGAGCAGCCGGCCGCACCCAGCGCGAGGCCGGCCACCAGTGCGGCGGCGCCGAGGCGTCGGGCGAGCGTCGTGACGTGCATGGGCTCTCCTCGATCGGTTGGCGATGTGTCCTTCCTACCCGACGCACCCTGGGCCCAAACGCCAACGGCAACGGCCCGGCCGCTCAGGGAGCAGCCGGGCCGTCGTACGCCGTGGACGTCAGGCCGGGGCGACCTCGTCCTAGGACGTGACGTTCTTGGTGCGGTTGGGGTCGACCTGGATGCCGGGGCCCATCGTCGTCGAGATCGTCACCTTGCGGATGTAGCGGCCCTTGGAGCTGGCCGGCTTGAGCCGCAGCACCTCCTCGAGGGCGGCGGCGTAGTTCTCCGCCAGCTGGACCTCGGAGAACGAGGCCTTCCCGATGATGAAGTGCAGGTTGGAGTGGCGGTCGACGCGGAACTCGATCTTGCCGCCCTTGATGTCCGTGACGGCCTTGGCGACGTCCGGGGTGACCGTTCCGGTCTTGGGGTTGGGCATCAGCGAGCGCGGGCCGAGGACGCGGCCGAGACGACCGACCTTGCCCATCATGTCCGGCGTCGCGACGACGGCGTCGAAGTCGAGCCAGCCGCCGGCGACCTTCTCGATGAGCTCGTCGCTGCCGACGTGGTCGGCGCCGGCCTCGCGGGCGGCCTCGGCCTTGTCACCGTTGGCGAAGACCAGCACGCGGGCGGTCTTGCCGGTGCCGTGGGGCAGGTTGACCGTGCCACGGACCATCTGGTCCGCCTTGCGCGGGTCGACGCCGAGACGCATGACGACGTCGACGGTCTCGTCGAACTTCTTCTTGCTGGTGCTCTTGGCGATCTTGATCGCCGTCAGCGGGGCGTGGAGAGCGTCCTTGTCGAACGTCTCGGCCGCCGCGCGGTAGGTCTTGCTGCGCTGCATGGTTTCTTCTCGTTTCTCGCGAAGGACGTGGTACGGCGAGCCAGCGCGGCTCTCCCACGGGTTCAGTCGGTCGTGATGCCCATCGAACGGGCGGTGCCCTCGACGATCTTCATCGCTGCGTCGAGGTCGTTGGCGTTGAGGTCGGGCAGCTTGGTCTGGGCGATCTCGCGGATCTGGTCCTTGCTCAGCTTGCCGACCTTCTCCTTGTGCGGGACGCCCGAGCCCTTCTTGAGGCCGGCGGCCTTCTTGATGAGCTCCGCGGCCGGCGGCGTCTTCGTGATGAAGGTGAAGGACCGGTCCTCGTAGATCGTGATCTCGACCGGGATCACGTTGCCGCGCATGGCCTCGGTCTGGGCGTTGTAGGCCTTGCAGAAGTCCATGATGTTCACGCCGTGCGGACCGAGAGCGGTACCGACCGGCGGGGCCGGGGTCGCTGCGCCGGCCTGGAGCTGCACCTTGACCAGGGCAGCGATCTTCTTCTTGGGAGGCATGTTCCTCTTCCTTGTCCTCTTGTGGTCACGACGAGGGCGGTCGCCCCCTGCCACGGGTGTCGCTCACGCCATTGTCGGCCAGCGGGCCGCACGGCGTGAAATCGTCAGACTCGCTGGATCTGCGAGAACGACAGCTCGACCGGGGTCTCCCGGCCGAAGATCTCGACCAGCGCCTTGACGCGCTGGGACTCGGCGTTGATCTCGGTGATCGTCGCGTGGAGCGTGGCGAACGGGCCGTCGACGACCATCACCGAGTCGGAGACACCGAAGTCGGCGACCTCGACGGGCTTGCGCGGCGTCGTGGCCGAGCCCTTCTCGCCGGACGCCGCAGCGGCCTCGGCCTCGGCGACGGCCACGACGGCCGGCGCGAGCATGTCCTCGACCTCGCTCATGCTCAGCGGCACGGGCTGGTGGCTGTGGCCGACGAACCCGGTCACCGACGGGGTGTGGCGCACGGCGGCCCAGGACTCGTCGGTCAGGTCCATCCGGACCAGGACGTAGCCCGGCAGGACGGTGCGGGTGACCATCTTGCGCTGGCCGTTCTTGATCTCGGCGACCTCCTCGGTGGGGACCACGATCTCGTGGATGTAGTCCTCCATGTTGAGGGAGATGATGCGGTTCTCGAGGTTGTGCTTCACCCGCTTCTCCATGCCGGAGTAGGTGTGCACGACGAACCAGTCGCCCGGCTTCGCCCACAGCTCGCGGCGGAACGCCTCGAGGGGGTCGTCGGCGGCCGGCTCCTCGTCGGCTGCCTCAGCCGTCACGTCCTCGCCCGCGGGCTCCTCGCCCGCGGACTCCTCGGTCGTGGGCTCCTCGGTCGCGAGCTCCTGGGAGGCGTCCGCCTCGGGTGCGTCCTCGGTGTCGACCGCGGCCTCGTCGGCCTGGTCGGGGTCAAAGCTGTCCGACACGTTGAGCTCCGTCACGTCGATGTCTGTGAGTGGGCCCGGTCCGGGATCCCGGAGGGCGGACCGGCGGGGAAGTCCGGCGGCTGGAGGACCAGCGGGACTACTGGGTGCCGCTGCCGGTGAAGATCTCGAAGACCAGCTTTCCGAAAGCCAGGTCCAGGACCGAGACGAAGAGCATCAGCACGAGCACGAACACGAGCACCACGAAGAAGTAGGTGACCAGCTGCTGCTGGGTCGGGTAGACGACCTTCCGCAGCTCGGCGACCACCTGCCGGTAGAAGGTGACCGGGCTGACGCGCTTGCGGTCGTCGTTGCGCGAAGACCCCCGCGCGTCGCGTACCGCGTTGCCGTCCGACACGGTGTTCCACCTCTCCTCGGTGCTGGGTGTGGTGCTGTGGGTGATGCGATTCTTCCTCGCAGGGCACGAGGGACTTGAACCCCCAACCTTCGGTTTTGGAGACCGATGCTCTGCCAGTTGAGCTAGTGCCCTCCGGTGGTCGCCGGGCATGCCTGAGCATGTGGGACGTCCACCAGGTCGGAAGCATACGGGGAGCACCGATGCCGCGTCGAACCGGCGCCTACGATGCCCCGCATGGCGGAGGCGGTGGCACGTGGGGGCACCCCGAGCGCGGCGCGCCGCGGGCGGCGGCGCGACGTGCAGCTGCTGCCCAAGGCCCACCTCCACCTGCACTTCACGGGATCCATGCGGCACGGCACCCTCCTCGAGCTGGCCGACCGCGACGGGATCGCCCTCCCCGACTCGCTCGTCGAGGACTGGCCGCCGCGGCTCAGCGCCGCGGACGAGAAGGGCTGGTTCCGCTTCCAGCGGCTCTACGACGTCGCCCGCTCCGTGCTGCGGACGCCCGACGACGTGCGTCGCCTGGTCGTGGAGGCGGCCGAGGACGACGCCGCCGACGGCGGACGCTGGCTGGAGATCCAGGTCGACCCGAGCGGGTACGCCGCCCGCTTCGGCGGCGTCACCGCCTTCACCGACCTCGTCCTGGACTGCGTCAGGGACGCGGCGGCCAGGACGGGGCTCGGGATGGCGGTCGTCATCGCCGCCAACCGGACTCGCCACCCGCTCGACGCGCGGACCCTGGCCCGGCTCGCGGCGCAGTACGCCGGTCGCGGCGTGGTCGGCTTCGGCCTCTCCAACGACGAGCGGCGCGGGCGGACCGAGGAGTTCGCCGGCGCCTTCCGCATCGCGGACCGCGCGGGGCTGCTGCTCGCTCCCCACGGCGGCGAGCTGCGCGGCCCCGACCACGTGCGGACCTGTCTCGACAGCCTCGGGGCACAGCGGCTCGGCCACGGGGTGCGCAGCGCCGAGGACCCGGAGCTGCTGGACCGGATCGTGCAGGCCGGTGTGGCACTCGAGGTGTGCCCGGTGTCGAACGTGGCGCTCGGCGTCTACTCCGACCTCACGTCGGTGCCACTCCCCCAGCTCCTCGATGCCGGCGCGACCGTCGCGCTGGGGGCCGACGACCCGCTGCTGTTCGGGTCGCGACTCGCGGGCCAGTACGCCACGATGCGGGCCGCCCACGACCTCGACGACGCCACCCTGGCCCGGCTGGCGACGATGTCCTTCACCGCCTCCCGCGCCCCCACCGACGTCGTGGCGGCCGGGTTGCGCGACGTCGAGGCCTGGCTGGCCGCGCCCGCCGGGGACGACTAGAGCGAGCAGCCCACGAGCACCGGCTCGTTGACCAGGGTGACGCCGTACGCCTGCCGGACGCCGTCGCGGACCTCGCGGGCGAGCGCCAGCAGCTCCTCCGCGGTCGCGCCGCCCCGGTTGGTCAGGGCCAACGTGTGCTTCGTGGAGAGCGCCACCCGGGGGCCGGCGGTCTCGCTGGTGTAGCCCCGCCCGAAGCCGGCGCGGTCGATCAGCCAGGCCGCGCTCGTCTTCGTCGTGCCGTCCGGCTGCGGCCAGCGGGGGGCGTCGGCCGGGAGGGCGGCCGCCTGGGACTCGGTGAGGAAGGGGTTGGTGAAGAAGGAGCCCGCGCTCCACGTGTCCGGGTCCTCGTCGTCGAGCACCATCCCCTTGCCGCCGCGCAGGGCGAGCACGGCCTCGCGCACCTCCGCCAGGGGGGCCCGCTCCCCGACCGCCACGCCGAGCCGGCGGGCGAGCTCGGCGTACGTGACGGGCTCCCCGAGGTCGCCCCGGCGCAGCTGGAACGTCACCTCCAGCACGACGTACCGGCCGGGCTCGGCCTTGAACCGGCTGTCGCGGTAGCCGAAGCCGCAGTCGGCGGCGGCGAAGCTGCGCTGGGCGCGGTCGTGCCGGTCCCAGGTGCGTACCCGGGCGACGGTCTGGGAGACCTCCTGCCCGTAGGCGCCGACGTTCTGGACGGGGGTGGCGCCGACCCGGCCCGGGATGCCCGAGAGCGCCTCGATCCCCGACCAGCCACGGGCGACGGCCTGCGCGACGAGGCCGTCCCAGTCCTCGCCGGCGGCGACCGTCACCAGCTCACCCCCGCAGGCGTCGCCGTCCGCCCGCACTCCAGCGGTGGCGACCTCGACCACCCGGCCGTCGAATCCCGCGTCGGCCACGAGCAGGTTGGAGCCGCCGCCGAGCACCAGCACCGGGACGCCGGCGGCGTCGGCCTCGGCCACGGCGGCGACGAGCTCGGCCTCGCTGGTGGCGCGCACCCACTCCCGGGCAGGCCCGCCGAGGCGCAGCGTGGTGTGGTCCCGGAGCAGATCGGGCGGGGGCCGCTCAGGCACGGACGACGGCCCGGGGCATGCCGAGGACCTTGGTGCCCTCAGAGGTGACGCTCAGGGCGAGGGTGACCAGCCCGTCGGCCACCGACTTCACCGTGCCGCCGACGACGACCTCGACGGCTCCCTCGGCGGGGACGACGACGGGGCTGGTGAACTTCGCGCCGAGCTCGACGACCTCGGCACCCTCGGTCCAGGTCGCGACAGCGGTCCCCACGAGGCCCAGGGTGTACATGCCGTGGGCGATCACGCCGGGCAGCCCGACGCTGCGGGCGACCTCCTCGTCCTGGTGGATGGGGTTCTGGTCGCCGCTGGCGGCGGCGTAGGACACCAGGTGTCCGCGGGTGATCGCGAAGACCTGGTCGGGGAGCACGTCGCCTGCACGCATCACTGCTCCCCCTCCGACGCTCCGCCGTGCACGAGCGTGGCCTTGCCGGTGCAGACGAGCTCGCCAGCAGCGTCGCGGATCTCGCTCGCGGTGGCCACGATGTCGGCGCCGCCGATGCGGCGCACGCCGGTCACGACCAGGGTGGCGCGCAGCTCGTCACCGATGCGCAGCGGACGCTCGTAGGTGAAGCGCTGCTCGCCGTGGACGATCCGGTGGAGGTCGACCTGCTCGGCGTCGAGGAACGCCTGCATCGCGTCGAACGCGAGGACGATCGGGAAGGTCGGCGGGACGCCGCGGCTGTCGTGGCCGAGGCTCGCTGCGAACGCCGTCACCCGCTCCTCGGTGACGGTCAGCGGCGCGGGCGCGGGGAACGCGCGGCCCACCAGGGCGGAGTCGACGGGCATGGTCGCGAGCCTAAATCACGTCGACCCGCCCGACGATGTCGGACGGGTCGGTGAGCGAGGAGGGCGCGGAGCGTCAGCGGGTCTCGCGGTGCGCGGTGTGGGTGCGGCAGCGCGGGCAGAACTTCTTGAGCTCGATGCGGTCCGGGTCGTTGCGCCGGTTCTTCTTGGTGATGTAGTTGCGCTCCTTGCAGTCCACGCACGCAAGCGTGATCTTGGGGCGAACGTCAGAGCTCTTGCTGGCCACGGGAAGTCCTTTGAGGTTGCTGTGTGGTGCGGGTCGGATCTGAGTGGTAGCGGGGGCGGGACTCGAACCCGCGACACCACGATTATGAGCCGTGTGCTCTAACCACCTGAGCTACCCCGCCGCGCGGGTGACGGCCGTTCCCAGAGTACGGGACGGACCCACCCAGAGCCCCTTTACGGAATCGAACCGTAGACCTTCTCCTTACCATGGAGACGCTCTGCCGACTGAGCTAAAGGGGCAACGCCGCAGAACCATACACGCGCGCCGGGCCGGGGGAGAAATCGACTCAGGCGTCCTGGATCCGAGGCCATCCCACCGCCTCCTCGAGCTCGTGCCCGAGCTGCAGCAGCCGGGCCTCCCGGCCCGCTCCGGCGCCCAGCATCATGCCCTGCGGGAGGCCGCTCGCGGTGGTCGCGAGCGGCAGCGAGATCGACGGCTCGCCCGTCGCGTTGGCGAGCGGGGTGAAGGCCACCCAGTCCATGAGCCGCTCGAGGATCTCCTCGTATTCGCGGTCGGGTCGCAGCTCGCCGACGCGAGGGGTCTCGGTCGCCAGCGTCGGCGACAGCGTGACGTCGTACGTCGCGTGGTGGCGGGCCGCGGTACGCCGCGACGCCCGGAGGACGGCGATCGAGCGCGGCTGCCGGTGCAGCGAGCGAGCGGCGTGGCGGGCGAGCCCCAGGGTGAGGTTGTCGAGCCTGGTGGGGTCCCACGTCGGCCCGTGGTCCTTGCGCCCCCGGCGCGTGATCACCAGGGCGAGCATCGACCAGTAGCGGACGAAGTGGTCGGGGAACGACGGCGGCACCGGCGGCTCGACCTCCTCCACGCGGTGGCCCAGGGACTCCAGGAGGGCCGCGGTGCGCAGCGTCAGCCTGCGCACCTCCGGGCTGGCCTCCCGGCCGATCCCCCTGGTCACCACGGCGACCCGCAGCCGGGCGCGGCCCGGGCGGGTGACGTCGCCGACCGGGGCGAGGCGTGGGTTGCGCCAGACCTTCTCCGCCTCCCGGTAGAACGCGGCGGTGTCGCGGACGCTGCGGGTGAGCACGCCGTCGGAGACGATCCGGACGGGCATCTCGCGCATGATCCGGTCCTGTGCCAGGCGTCCCCGCGTGGGCTTGAGCCCCACGAGGCCGTTGACCGACGCCGGGATGCGGATCGAGCCGCCGCCGTCGTTGGCGTGGGCGATGGGTACGGCGCCGGCGGCCACCAGGGCGGCGGACCCGGCCGAGGAGGCGCCGGCGTAGTGGTCGGTGCTCCACGGGCTGCGCACCGGGCCCAGCCGGACGTGGTCGGCCGCGCCGGAGAAGCCGAACTCCGAGAGCTGGGTCTTGCCGAGGGGGAGCAGCCCGGTGGCGAGGTACATCCGGGCGAAGTCGCCGTCGGCGTCCTCGGGCTCCGCCTCGAACGCGTCCGACCCGTGGCGGGTGGGCATGCCGGCGACGTCGACGTTGTCCTTGAGGAACGTGGGCACTCCTGCGAACCAGCCGCCCCGCGGCCTCCTCGCCTCGGCGCGCGCCCGGTCGTAGGACGCGTGGGCGACAGCCCCCAGCGCCGCGTCGACCGCCTCGGTGCGGGCGATGGCTGCCTCGACCACCTCGGGCACCGAGAGCTCGCCGGAACGGAGGGCGGCGACGATCCCCGTCGCGTCGAGGTCGGCGAGGGCGTCGTCGGTGAAGGCGTGCAGCCGCGTCATGCGACGAACCTATTGCCGGCCGGCCGCACCGCGCCGGTGGCAGCCCGCCAGGTGGTCGTCGACGAGCCCCACGGCCTCCATCAGCGCGTACATCGTCGTCGGGCCGACGTGGGCGAACCCCGCCTTCTTGAGCGCCTTGGACAGCGCGACCGACTCCGGCGACGTCGTGGGGACGTCGCCGACCAGGTGGGGCGGTGGCCCGGGCTCGGGGGCGAAGCCCCAGATGAACGCCTCGAGGCCGCCACGCTCCCGGAGCCCCACCGTGGCGCGGGCGTTGGCGATGGTGGCGTCGACCTTGCGGCGGTTGCGGACGATGCCGGCGTCCGCCATCAGCCGAGCGACGTCGTCCTCGCCGTAGGCCGCCACGACGTCGGCGTCGAACCCGGCGAACGCCTCCCGGAAGGCGGGCCGCTTCAGCAGGATCGTGCGCCACGACAGCCCGCTCTGGAACGCCTCGAGGGTGAGGCGCTCGAAGTGGGCGGCCTCACCGCTCACCCGCAGGCCCCACTCGGTGTCGTGGTAGTCGCGGTCCACCGGGTGTCCTGCCGCCCAGGGGCATCGCGCGATGCCGTCCTCCCCCACCACCACGTCGCTCATGGCCGCATCCTCGCGCACGCCACCGACAGCGGGTCGTCGGTCGAGGGGGAGGCGCTAGGGCGCGGGTCGGGCGAGCGTCCGGACCTCGTCCAGCCGCTCGCCCGCAGCATGCACGTCGCGGTTCCGCCCGCCGCTCTTCGCGAGGTACAGCGCCTGGTCGGCCCGGGCCATGGTCGCCGCCGGGTCCTCCGCCTCACCCCGTACGGCGATGCCGGAGGAGAAGGTCACGTCGGGGTTGGTACCGGCCCACGCTCGCCGCACGTCGTCGAGGTGCCGGTCGACCGCGCGGTCGTCGGCCCCCGGCAGGACCGTGACGAACTCCTCGCCGCCGTAGCGGGCGACGACCTGGTTGACCCGGGCCGCCCCCCGGAGCACTCCGGCGAACGCGACCAGCACCTGGTCGCCCGTGGCGTGCCCCAGGGTGTCGTTGATCCGCTTGAAGTGGTCGAGGTCCATGATGATGAGGACGTCCCCCGCCGTCGAGGCGTCCAGCGCCTCCTGGAGGACCGCCCGGTTGCTCACGCCCGTCAGGGCGTCCGTGCGCGAGGACGTCTCGAGCTGCTCGGTCCGGCGGATCCGGTCGAGCACGTGCCCCGCCTCCCTCGCGAGGACGTCCAGGGACCGGATGGCGAACCGGTCGGAGGCCCGTGCGCGACGACGCTGTTCCACGACGACGGCGCCCCGAGGCCCCGACGGGCCGGGGATGACCACGACCAGCCGGAACGGGTCGGACGCGGACGGGCTTCCTCCGGCGGCCGTGGGTTCCGTCCCGTCCGCGGCCAGCGTGGCGAGCACCTCGAGCGTGCGTCCCAGCGCGCCGCCGTCGTCTGCGTCGACCCAGGCCGCCCGACCGCGACGCGCGGTGACCGCGGCGTGCTCGCCGGTGCCCTCCAGGGCGTCCCCCAGGACCAGCACCTCGACGTCGTCGGCCGCGAAGAGGTCGTGACTCGCACCTGCCACCACGTCTGCCACCTCCCGGCGGTCGGTCGCTGCGCCGAGCATCGTCGCCGCCTCCGCCAGGGCGCGCATCGCGTCGTACCCGTGTGCCTCCGCACGGCGCTGCATCCCGAGGACGACACCCGCGACGACGGACAGGAACGTCCCGAGGAGCACGAAGGGCACGTACTCGGCGGAGTCCCCGACGGCGACCGCGAGCACGAGTCCGACGATGCAGACCGCGAACACCCCGACGCAGTAGACGAGCGGGAAGACCAAGCCCAGGTAGATGAAGACCAGCGGCAGGAACAGCGCGTAGAAGTCCAGGGCGTCGTCCACGATGCCGCCTCCACCGAAGACGACGGGAAGCGTCACCGAGACCGGCAGGAGCAGGGCCCAACGGGGCCAGCGGTCCCACGGCAACCACGGGATCACCACGCCGAGGAGGAAGCACCCGCCCGCCAGGAGGAGCACGAGGGAGCCGTCGACGCGGGCCGGCAGGATCGGCAGGAGCCCGACCCCGGACAGGGCTCCCAGCACCATCAGGGCGCCACCGGTCCGGCCGTGCCGGACGCGCTCGTCCTCCTGTACGGACCCGTGGACATAGCGCGTCAGCACGGCCTGGGCGCCACGCGCCAGCCAGGACTCGTACATCGTCGGAGCGTACGTCCGGCCGGGACCGGTCGTCGGCCTTTTGACCAAGCCCGGCCTCGTGCAGCGGCTGACGTCGCTCGCTACGGTCTGAGCATGACCGACACCCGGACCGACGTCGTGATCTGCGAGCCGCTGCGCACCCCGGTGGGGCGCCAGGGCGGCGCCCTGGCCGGCCTCACCGCGACCGACCTCGCCACCGCGGTGCTGCGCGAGCTCGTCCGCCGTACCGGCCTGGGCGAGGGCGACGTCGACGACGTCGTCCTCGGCAACTGCTACCCGAGCGGGGAGCACCCCGCTATCGGGCGGATCGCGGCGCTCGACGCCGGCCTCGGCACCGGCGTGCCCGGCCTCCAGCTGGACCGCCGGTGCGGGTCCGGCCTGCAGGCGGTGCTGTACGCCGCCGCGCAGGTCGCCACCGGCGCGGCGCGCACGGTCGTCGCGGGTGGCACCGAGTCGATGTCGCAGGTGGAGCACTACACCCTGCTGCGCCAGGGGGTCCGGCCCGGGACCGTCGGGCTGGTCGACCGGCTGGACCGGGCCAGGGAGACCGCCGGTGGGCGGCACCACCCGGTGCCGGGCGGGATGGTCGAGACCGCGGAGAACCTGCGCGAGCAGTACGACATCGGCCGGGACGAGCAGGACGCCCTCGCGGTCCGCTCCCACGAGCGGGCGGGGGCCGCCCAGGAGTCCGGGGCCTTCGCGGACGAGCTGGTGCCGGTGACCGTCCCGGCGGGACGCCGTACGCCGGAGGTCGTGGTCGACCGTGACGAGCACCCGCGCCCCGGCACGACCGTGGAGCAGCTCGCCGCCCTCCGCCCGATCCGGCAGAAGCTCGACGCGGCGTCGACCGTGACGGCCGGCAACGCGAGCGGCCAGAACGACGGTGCCGCGATGTGCGTGGTGACGACCCGCGACGAGGCGGACCGCCGCGGGCTCACCCCGCTCCTCGCGCTGCGCTCGTGGGCGGTCGCCGGCGTCGCACCCGAGACCATGGGCATCGGGCCGGTGCCGGCCACGGCGGCCGCCCTCGAGCGCGCCGGCCTGACCCTCGACGACATGGACGTCGTCGAGCTCAACGAGGCCTTCGCGGCGCAGGTGCTCGCCGTGCTGCAGGAGTGGCGGATGGAGCCCACCGACGAGCGGCTCAACCCCCACGGCTCCGGCATCTCGCTGGGTCACCCCGTCGGCGCGACCGGAGCCCGGGTCCTGGCGACGATGGCCCACGAGATGCGCCGGCGCGGCAGTCGCTACGGCCTGGAGACGATGTGCATCGGCGGCGGCCAGGGCCTCGCCGCGGTCTTCGAGGCCGTGCGCTAGCGCCGCTCCTTGAGCCGGACGTGGGGAAGGTCCGGTGCGGGGATCGGCGCGTCGGGGTGCTCGACGACGCCGAAGCGGCCGTCTGCCAGCCGGCCACCGGCGACCTGCGCCTGCCAGTCGTCCCGCGCGGCCGCGACCTCGTCGTGGCTGCGCCCGACGAAGTTCCACCACATCACGATGGCCTCGCCGAACGGCGGACCGCCCAGGAGGAGGACGCGTGCCTCGTCCGACGCGGTCACCTCGATGGTGGTGCGGCCCGGCGGGAGGTGGACGAGCTCCCCGGGTGCCACGGCAGCGCCCTCGACGGTGACCTGCCCGACGTCGAGGAGCACGCCGTGCTCGAACGCGGCGTCGACCTCCACCGCCTTCGTCGCGCCGGTGGCGAGCATCAGCTCCGCGCCGAGGAGCGGGGTGTGGGTGGCCACCGGCGAGCTGTGCCCGAAGGCGGTTCCGAGGAAGACCCGCGCCTGCCACCCCGGGCCCCGCACCGGCGGCGGCGCGTAGTGGTCGAGGCGAGGCTCGGTGTCCCGGCTGTCCGCCGGCAGGGCCAGCCACAGCTGCGCACCGTGCAGGACCGTCGTGGCCGAGGTCGAGTCCTCGGTGTGGCTGATCCCGCGACCGGCCGTCATGAGGTTGAGCTCGCCGGGACGGACCAGGACGTGGTTGCCCGCGGAGTCACGGTGGTCGATCTCGCCGTCGAACAGCCAGCTCACCGTCTGCAGGCCGATGTGCGGGTGGGGTGGGAGCCGCATCCCGCCGGTCTCGGCGACGTCGTCGGGCCCGTAGTGGTCGAGGAAGCACCAGGCGCCGATGAAGGACCGGCCGCGCTGGGGCAGGGTGCGGCGCACCCGCATGGCGCGCGGCCCCCCGAGCGGGACGTCCCGGGGCACCATCACCTCGACCCCGGTCATGGGAACGGTCATCGGCGGCCACGCTACCGGCATTCCGGCACCGCCGGGGACGCTCCGCGGGCCCGATCAGGCGGAGGTGGTCGACCTCGTCCTCCGAGAGAGCGCCAGGTGCCACCACCACAGCGAGGCACCCGCCAGCACCATCACCAGCGCGGCCACGGCGAAGCCCAGCACGGAGCGGCCGGCGAGCGGGGTGATCGTCACGGCGCCGACGGCGTTGAAGGCGAGGGTCACGAACGATGCCGCTGACATGACCGCTCCGCGCCGCCGCGGCACCAGGTCGAGCACGATGAGCTGGGTGTTGGGGTAGGCCAGCCCGTTGCCGAAGGCCACCAGCGAGATCCCCGCGATGTTCCACGGCAGCGCCTCGGCGTACGGCGACAGGGCGACCAGGACGCCGAGCACCGCACCGGCGGCGCTGACGAGGTAGCCGAAGGTGACCACCCGCGGCGCCTCGACGACGCCCGCGAGCCGGCCGCTGAGCGTCGAGCCGAGGACCATCAGCCCGATCATCGGGACGAACAGCTTCCAGAAGTCGAGCTCTCCCTGGCCCAGGAGGTCGTTCATGAAGATCGCGGCGCCACCGATGTAGAGGAACTGCGCGCCGAACACCAGGGTCCCGGCCCAGGCGATGCGGTGGAACGCCGGCACCTTCGCGACCTCGACCAGCCCGCGCACCACCTCGCCGAAGCGCAGCGGGACGCGACGCTCGACCGGGTGGCTCTCCGGCAGCACGAACAGGGTGGCCGCGATGAGCAGCAGGCCGAGGCCGGCCATGAACCAGAACACCAGCTCCCAGGGACCGACCTGCATGAGCACGCCGCCCACGACGGGCGCGACCGCCGGGGCGATGCCGAAGATCACCACGACGCGGCTCATCAGCCGCTGCGCCACGGGTCCGTCGAAGAGGTCCCGGATGATGGTCCGGCTGACGATCGTCGCGCCGCCGGCCGCCAGCCCCTGGACGGCCCGGCCCACCAGCAGCCATTCCAGCGACGGTGCGAAGGCACAGGCGGCGGACGCCGCGACGTAGCAGGCGGTGGAGCCGACGATCACCGGCTTGCGACCCAGGGCGTCGGACAGCGGTCCGTGGAAGATGCTCATCACGGCGAACGCCAGCATGTAGACGGTGACCACCAGCTGCAGCTCGGCGGTGTCCACGTCGAGGTCGCGGCCCATCTCCGCGAACGCCGGGAACGGCGTGTCGATGCTGAACGGCCCGATCATCGACAGCAGCGCGAGCACCGCCGGGATGGCGATCGCGACCCGCGCCGAACGGGGATCGAGGTCGCGGGTCACCCGGCGAGTATCCGGTCCCGGTTATTGATTCGCCGCAACGGCGTCGCGAACCTACGCTTCAAGGGACATGCGCGACTTCCCCCCCACCGTGACCAGCTTCTGGTCCCCCGCGGGGGGAGCAGGAGCCCGAGAGGTCGCGCCGCCGCCCGACACCCGCGGCCCGGTGCGCTTCCTGCGGTGGACGCTGCGCCAGCAGGGCCCGGTCGTCTGGGTGGCCACGCTCTTCGGCGTCCTGTGGCAGCTGCCCCTGATCGCGGGTCCCTGGCTGTTCGGCTGGTCGATCGACAACGGCATCGTGCCGGGTGACGCGGACGCCGTCGCCCTCGGCGCCGCCGGCCTGTTCGCGGTGACCCTGGTCGGGGCGGTCTTCGGCATCGCCCTGCACACGCTCGTCGTCCGCTCCTGGCTGATCAGCCTCTACGGCACCACCATGCTGGTGACCCGCAAGGCCGCGCAGATGGGGCACGTGCTCCCCCGGCGCGCCCCGACCGGCGAGATCCTCAGCGTCGCGTCCAGCGACTCCGACGAGTTCGGCGCCATGACCGAGATCATCGCCCGGGCCGGCTCGCAGCTCGTCTCGTTCCTGGCCGTCGCCGGCATCGTCCTCGCGACCTCGCCCCGGCTCGGGGTGGTGGTGCTGATCGCCGCCCCGGTCCTCTTCGGCGTCGCCCTCCCCTTCCTGCGCCCGCTCCACCGCCGTCAGCAGGTCGAGCGATCGCGCAACTCCGAGCTCACCTCGCTCGCGACCGACATCGTGGCCGGGCTCCGGATCCTGCGCGGCATCGGCGGCGAGCGGACGTTCCGCCAGAACTACGAGCGCCAGTCCCAGAGCGCCCGGGCCGCCGGGATCTCGGCCGGCGTCTGGCAGGCGGTCATCGAGGCGCTGGGCGTGCTCTTCTCCGGCGTCTTCCTCGTGCTGCTGCTCTGGCTCGGCGCCCGGGAGGTCGTCGCCGGACGACTGTCCGTGGGCGAGCTGGTCAGCTTCCTCGGCTACGGCCTCTACCTCATCGGCCCGATCCGCACCTTCTTCGAGTTCGCCCAGAAGGTCACCCGCGCCCTGGTCAGCGCCCGGAAGGCGGTGGCGATCTTCGAGCCCGAGCCGCCGTGGCGCGACCCGGACCGGCCGATCCCGCTCGACGCCGTCGGCACGCTCGTCGACGGCACCACCGGACTCGTCGTACGCCCGGGCGAGCTCACCGTGGTGGCCAGCGCCGTCCCCGAGGACACCGCGCGTCTCGCCGACCGCCTCGGCCGCTACCTGCCTGCCGACACCGAGCCCGTCGCGGAGGCCGGCGACGAGGAGGAGGCGGGCGGGGATCGCCGGGCCCGCCGGGCCGAGCGCGCCCGCCGCCGGGCGGAGATCGCGGCTCGCGACGCCGAGAAGGCCCGGGGACCCTGGGGCGTCCGGCTCAGCGGCGTCGACCTCGGCGACGCGTCGCTGGCCGAGGTCCGCCGTACCGTCGTCGTGAGCGACACCAGCAGCCAGCTGTTCGCCGGCACCCTCCAGGACGCGGTCGACCCGCACCGGCGGCTCACCCGCGAGCAGGCCGAGGAGGCGCTGCTGGCCGCCAACGCGGAGGACGTGTACGACGCGCTCCCGGGCGGCTGGCAGGGCGTGATCGACGAGCGCGGCCGCGGCCTCTCCGGAGGTCAGCGCCAGCGTGTCGTGCTGGCCCGGGCGCTCGGGCTCGACGCGCCCGTCCTGGTGCTCGTGGAGCCGACCTCCGCCGTCGACGCCCACACCGAGGCGCGGATCGCCGAGCGCGTCACGCGCGTCAGGTCCGGGCGGACCACCGTCGTGTGCACGGTCTCGCCGCTCTGGCTCCACCACGCCGACCGGGTCGTGCTGCTCGAGGGCGACCACGTCGTCGCGGACGGCCGGCACGAGGACCTGTTGAGCGACCCGGCCTACCGCTCCGTGGTGGCCCGCGCGATGGACGACGAGGAGGTCGCCCGGTGAGCGCCACCCTCGAGGACTCCGCCGCCACCTGGTCCGACCACCGCGCCGACCCGCCCGTCATCGACCCTCGGCTGGTGCCGCCGACGGGCGCGAGCCGGTCCGAGCGCCTGGCGGCGTGGCGGCTGCGCCACCACCTCCGGCGCGACGAGGCGGACCGCGTGTACGCCGGCGCCCGCAGCCCCGACCGCGGCTGGCCGGTCGCCGACGACCGGGCCGTCCTCCGCTTCTTCCGCGAGCTGATCGGGCGCCGGCGCGCCATGTTCGCCACCCTGGTCCTGCTCAACGCGCTGGCGGCCGGCACGGGCCTCGTCGTCCCCCGGCTGCTCGGCGAGCTCGTGGACCGGACGGTCGACGAGGCCGGCGCCGGCATCGCGGGCGTGGCGTGGCTCGTCGTGCTGGTGGTGTGCCTGCAGGCGCTGTTCACGTTCCTCGGGCAGGTCGTCTCGACGCGGTTCGGGCAGGACCTGCTCGCCTCCTCGCGTGAGTTCATCGTCGCCACCATCCTGCGCCTGCCGGTCGGCCGCGTGGAGGGCGCCAGCACCGGCGACCTCGTCACCCGCGTGACGCGCGACGTCGGCACGATGAGCCGCTCCGTCCAGTTCGGGCTGCCGATGGCGATCATCTCGCTGCTGACGGTGGGGCTGTCGGTCGTCGCGATGCTGCTCAACTCCGTGCTGCTGGCCGTGCCGTCGCTGCTCGTGATCAGCACCAGCGCGGTCGCGGTGCGCAACTACCTGCGGACCGCGCCCCGGGGCTACATCACCGAGGGCGCGTCGTACTCGCGGATCAACACCACGCTGACCGAGACCGTCGAGGGGGCCCGCACCGTCGAGGCGCTCGGCCTCTCGGACCACCGGGTCCGCCAGGGCGACGACGACATCGCCGTCTCGGCGCAGGCCGAGCGCTACACGATGTCGCTGCGCAACCTGCTCTTCGCCGTGATCGACGTCGCCTTCAACACCCCGCGGGTCGTCACGCTCGTCGTCGGCGCGTGGGGCTACGCCAACGGCTGGCTGAGCCTGGGCCAGATCACCGCGGCGGTGCTCTACGTCGAGGCGCTGAGCGGTCCGCTGGACCGCCTGGTCGGCGAGCTCGACCGGCTCCAGGTCGGCGCGACGTCGACCGCCCGGTTGCTCGGCATCGCCGAGGTGCCGCCCGACCGCGCACCGGGGGACGCGCTGCCCGACGGACGCGAGCTCGTCGCCCAGGACCTCCGGTTCGCCTACCGCGAGGGCCACGACGTGCTGCACGGCGTCGACCTCCGGCTGCGCTCCGGGGAGCGCCTCGCCGTGGTCGGCCCGTCGGGCTCCGGGAAGTCGACCCTGGGCCGGCTGCTGTCCGGCATCAACCGGCCGCGCACCGGCTCCGCGCGCGTCGGCGGGGTGGACCTCGTCGACCTGCCCCTGGAGGTGCTGCGCACCGAGGTCGCCCTCGTGACCCAGGAGCACCACGTCTTCATCGGCACCGTCCGCGACAACATCGTCCTGGCCCGGGAGGACTCCCCCGACGAGGCCGTGTGGGACGCGCTGCGCGCGGTGGGCGCCGACGACTGGGTGCGGCGGCTGCCGCAGGGGCTCGACACCCGCATCGGGTCCGGGCAGCAGGCGCTCACGCCGGCCCAGGCGCAGGAGGTCGCGCTGGCGCGGCTGATCATCGCCGACCCGCACACGCTCGTGCTCGACGAGGCCACCTCCCTCATCGACCCGCGGACGGCCCGCTCGGTCGAGGGATCGATGAACGCCCTGCTCGAGGGGCGCACCGTCGTCGCCATCGCCCACCGGTTGCACACCGCCCACGACGCCGACCGGATCGCGGTGGTCATCGACGGACGGATCACCGAGCTCGGGAGCCACCACGAGCTCGTCGACCGTGAGGGCGGGGAGTACGCCGCGCTCTGGCGCGCCTGGACCAGCTGAGGAACGGGACCGGCTCGACCTCCACCAGCGCCAGGTACGAGTGATCCTCGACTGAGATGCTCGGGTCATGCAGTCCGCTGACCCGGCGGAACCTTCCGAGCTCGTCGTCGCGTCTAGTCGACGACGACGATCGTCGTCGCGAGGGATGGGAGCCGGCGTGAGGGACGTGGACGACTTCAGCGGCTTCGTCGCTGCCCGGTGGCCACGCCTGGTGCGCTCGGCGATCCTGCTCGGGTGCTCGCCGGCCGAGGCGGAGGACGTGGTGCAGTCCGCGCTGGAGCGGTGCCTGCTCAGCTGGGGCAAGGTGCAGAGGGCCGACAACCGTGACGCCTACGTGCACCGGGTGCTCGTCAACACCTTCGTCTCGTCCCGGCGCCGGCGCTGGATCGGCGAGACTCCCACGGACCGTTGGCCTGAACAGCCGGTCAGCGACGACACGGCACGCGTGGACGGCGCCGATGCCGTCGGCCAGGCCCTCGGGCGGCTGCCCGAGGACCAGCGCATCGCCGTAGTGCTGCGCTACTACCTCGGACAGCCCGAGGCCGAGATGGCCGCCGTCCTCGGCGTGGCACCCGGCACCGTCAAGAGCCGCCTCGCCCGGGCCAGGGCGACGCTCTGCACCGACCCCGACCTCCTCGAGCTGCGGGAGCTGCGATGACCGACCGATCCCTGACCGAACTGCTGGAACGACTGGGCGACCGGACGCCGGTGGGGCCGCCGCCCCTCGGTCAGATGGTCCGTCGGGTCCGGCACCGGCGGCGGCGACGCGTGGCCCTCTCCTCGGCTGGTGCCACGCTGGCTGTCACGGCGTCCGCGTGGGTGGCGGTGACGGCCGGCGCGGGACCACAGACCGCGCCCCACCTGGGCGTCGACCCCGCAGCGAGCCCCACCCAGGGGTCGACGCAGGTGCTCAGCGAGCACAGCGACACCAACGACAGCGAGGGGCACGCGTCGACGGACGGCGCATGGCGTCTCCTCGCGCTGGTCGGCGAGGACGGGCGGTCGTTGCTCACGGAGAACGAGCCGCCCATCGACATCGTGATCGGGCTCGGGGGGCTCCGCGGCGCCACCGCATGCGGCACGTTCCGGAGCGACACCCGGTACCCCGACGCCGACATCCGCGCCGTCGCGTTCGACAACCCGTCCGCCGATCCGTCAGGGGGCGGCTGTGCCGCGGCGGCCGACGTCGTCGAGCGTCTCGCCGCGGTCAGGTACTTCAAGCGCGTCGACGAGGACACCCTCACCCTGTACGCCCAGAACCGGATGATCCTGTTCGACCTGCAACGGATCCGGACCTCTGAGAGCCCGGCGCCGCCCTCACCGCTGTCCGCCGCGCTCCCCTGTCCGGCCGAGGAGCAGACGGCGACCGACGTGGTCGTCCCGCTTCCCGCGGAAGCCACTGCGGAGGAGGCGGTCGAGCCCTACTCGTACGGGGGGCAAGCGTCGCTGCTCGTGGACGACCTCGACGGCCGGACCGTCGTGCTCGCCGTACGCGACGACTCCACCGCCTACCGCGTGTACGACGTCCGCCAGGCCGCAGACGGCTGGTGGGTCGACGGCTACCGCGAGTGCTCCAGGGGAGCTGAGTAGGCGGACGCAGCGGGCGGTTCAGTCGGTGCTGTAGACCGCCGGCCCGCCGTCGCCACTGCCCTCGGGACCGGGGGACGCGGGTCCGCGACCGGCCCAGGTCCAGGCGTACGCCGGGTCCTCGGCGGCGAGGCCGCCCTCGCCGAGCTCGAGCGGCGCGAAGGTGTCGACCATGACGGCCGACTCCTCGAAGTACTCCGCGCCCAGGGACGCCTCGATGGCGCTCGGCTGGGGGCCGTGGGCGTGGCCGCCGGGGTGCAGGCTGATCGAGCCGATCGCGATCCCGGAGCCCTTGCGCGCCTCGTAGTCGCCGCCGACGTAGAACATCACCTCGTCGGAGTCGACGTTGGAGTGGTAGTAGGGCACCGGGATGGCGAGCTCGTGGTAGTCGACCTTGCGGGGCAGGAAGTTGCAGACCACGAAGTTCCAGCCCTCGAAGACCTGGTGGACCGGCGGCGGCTGGTGGACCTTGCCGGTGATCGGCATGTAGTCCTCGATGTTGAAGGTGTAGGGGTAGAGGCAGCCGTCCCAGCCGACCACGTCGAACGGGTGCGTGGCGTAGGTGAGGCGGGTGCCGACGACGCCCTGGCTGGTCCGGTGCTTGACGAGCACCTCGACGTCGGTGTCGTCGGACGTCGTCATCAGCTCGGCCGGTCCGTGCAGGTCGCGCTCGGAGTACGGAGCGTGCTCGAGCAGCTGGCCGAAGCGGGAGAGGTAGCGCTTCGGCGGGTGGATGTGGCTGTTGGCCTCGATCGCGAAGAGCCGGCTCGGCTCGGCCGGGACCCAGCGGTGGTCGGTCGCCCGCGGGACCAGGACGTAGTCGCCCGCACGGTAGGCAAGGGCACCGAAGACCGTCTCCACGGTGCCGCTGCCGGCCTGGACGAAGACGCACTCGTCGCCGATGGCGTTGCGGTAGAGCGGCGAGGCGTCGGTGCCGGTCACGACGTAGGCGATCCGGACGTCGTTGTTGCCGAGCACGAGGCGACGACCCTCGACCGGGCAGGCGCCCGCGGTGCCGGGCTCGGGGAAGAGGGAGTGGAGCTTGAGGTGCCGCGGCTTGAGCGGGTGGTTGGGCGTGCGGCTCTGGTCGGGCAGCTCCCACACCTGGCTGTCCACGATCGCCGACGGGACGCCGCGCCGGTAGAGCAGGGAGGAGTCGGAGGAGAAGCCCTCCTCCCCCATCAGCTCCTCGCGGAAGAGGTGGCCGTCCGCGTCGCGCAGCTGGGTGTGGCGCTGGCGGGGCAGGGTGCCGAGGGCTCGGTAGTAGGGCATTGCCGCATCGCTTCCAGTTGGCCGTTCGGGTGTCCGTTCAGCGGACGTTGTCGTCCGCTATCTGGTTCCAGACTAGAGTAGCGCCCGTGACGCCACCCCCGCCAACAACGATCTCCCCGACGTGGGCCGGGCTCGTCGACGACGCGGCCCTCTTCCCCCCGGGCAACGCCCCGCTCGGCCGGGCCATCGCCGCGTGGGACGCGCGCCGCGGCGAGTGGTGGGCGGGTCTCGTCGGCACCTTCGTCCTCAAGGACACCGACCTTCCGCAGGTCCGCGGCCTCGACGCCCCGCTGTCGGTCGTCGCCACCGGCGGGGCCGGCCAGGTCGCAGGGCCGTTGGCCCTCGCCCAGCGGCTCGGGCTGCAGGTGTCCGGCGTCGAGGTCCCCCTCCGTGACACCGACGACCCGGCGGGGAACGCGCGACGCGTCGTGGCAGCGATCGACCAGGCCCGTTCCGAGGGCATGCTGGCCGAGGACACCGTCGTCCACGTCGAGATGCCCCAGGGCCAGCCGACGGCCGCGTGGCTCACGGCTGCCGACGAGGTCGCCGCTGCGGACCTCCGCCTCAAGTTCCGCACCGGAGGCCTCGACCCGGCGCTCTTCCCGACCGCCGCCGAGCTCGCGTCCTGGATCGACGCGGCGCTCGACCGCGAGACCCCGTTCAAGTGCACCGCCGGCCTGCACGACGCCGCGCGCCACCGCGACCCGGAGACCGGCTTCGAGCACCACGGCTTCCTCAACGTGCTCCTGTCGACCGCCGCCGCCTTCGACGGGGCTGCCGCCGCCGACGTGGCCGCGGTGCTGGAGGAGGCCGACGAGACGGCCCTCGTCGAGCGTGCGCGCGCGACCGACCTCGCCCGCGCACGTCGCTGGTTCACCTCGTTCGGGTCGTGCTCGGTCACCGAGCCGCTCGACGACCTCGTCCGTCTCGACCTCGTGGAGGAACGCGCATGACCAGCTGGGTGGAGGGAGCCGCCGGCTCCCCGTTCGACCTCGACAACCTGCCGTACGGCGTGTTCTCCCGCGGCGGGGACGCGCCCCGTGTCGGCGTCCGCATCGGCGACCACGTGCTGGACCTGGCAGGCGTCTCCGACGACGGGTGGTGGCGCGCGCCCTCCCTCAACGCCTTCCTGGCGCAGGGCCGCGGGCAGTGGGACGCCTCGCGGGCCCGGATCACCGACCTGCTGGGCGACGAGGCCCACCGCGAGCGCACCGAGCCCCACCTGCACCCGCTCGCCGGGGTCGACCTGCACCTGCCGATCGAGGTCGCCGACTACGTCGACTTCTACGCCTCCGAGCACCACGCGTCCAACGTCGGCAGGATGTTCCGGCCCGACCAGGAGCCGCTGCTGCCCAACTGGAAGCACCTCCCCGTGGGGTACCACGGCCGCGCCGGCACGGTCGTCGTCTCGGGCACCGACGTCGTCCGCCCGAGCGGGCAGCGCAAGGCGCCCACCGAGGACACCCCCACGTTCGGGCCGTCGCGGCGCCTCGACATCGAGGCCGAGCTCGGCTTCGTCGTGGGCACGCCGTCCACCCTGGGCGAGCCCGTGCCGACGGGTGCGTTCGCCGACCACGTCTTCGGCGTCGTCGGGCTCAACGACTGGTCCGCCCGCGACGTCCAGGCCTGGGAGTACGTCCCGCTCGGCCCGTTCCTCGGCAAGTCCTTCGCCACCTCGATCAGCGCCTGGGTCACGCCGCTGGCCGCCCTCGACGCGGCGTGGACCGACCTGCCGGGGCAGCAGGACCCGCCGGTGCTCGACTACCTCCGCGTCGACGGGCCGGCCGGGCTCGACATCGAGGTCGAGGTGGTGCTCGACGGGGAGGTCGTCGCGCGACCGCCGTACCGCACCATGTACTGGTCGCCTGCCCAGATGCTCGCCCACACGACCGCGAACGGCGCCTCGCTGCGCACCGGCGACCTCTACGGCTCGGGCACCATCTCGGGACCGGAGAAGGACCAGCGCGGATCGCTGCTCGAGCTCTCGTGGGGCGGCCAGGAGCCGTTCACGCTGGCCGGTCGGGAGCGCACGTTCCTCGAGGACGGCGACGAGGTCGTGCTGCGCTACTCCGCGCCCGGCACGGGCGGCGGACGCATCGCCCTCGGCGAGGTCACCGGGCGGGTCGCCCCGGCCCGGTGACGACGGCCCGGTGACGACGGCCCGATGACGGCGGGCGGTGGGTGTCGGTCGACGCCCCTAGGCTGGGAGCCGTGAAGCAGCTCGGCCAGCACCCCGCTCCGCGGCACACCGTCGCCCACCTGTCGGACCCCCACCTGCTCGCCGGGGCGCGGCTCTACGGCGTCGTCGACACCGAGGCCCACCTGCAGCGCGCGCTGGGCCGGCTGGCCGCGGTCCACCCCGCGCCCCGGGTGCTCGTCTTCACCGGCGACCTGGCCGACCGGGCCCAGCCCGACGCCTACCGGCGCCTCCGCGAGATCGTCGAGCCCGCGGCCCGCGAGATGGGCGCGGAGGTGGTGTGGACGATGGGCAACCACGACGAGCGCGAGCCCTACGCCCAGGGCCTCTTCGGCGAGGCCGGCGACCGCCCCCAGGACCGGGTGCACGAGGTCGACGGCCTGCGGATCGTCGCGCTCGACACGAGCGTCCCGGGCTACCACCACGGGGCCCTGGACCCCGAGCAGCTCGAGTGGCTGGCCGACGTCCTCGCGACGCCGGCACCCCACGGCACGCTGCTCGCCATGCACCACCCGCCGGTGCCCCTGCCCATGCTGCGACTGGCGGAGCTGATCGAGCTCCACGACCAGGCCCGGCTGGCCGAGGTCGTCGAGGGCACCGACGTCCGCGGCATCCTGGCCGGCCACCTCCACTTCTCGACCCACAGCACGTTCGCGGGCGTGCCGGTGTCGGTCGCGAGCGCCAGCTGCTACACGATCGACCCCGCGCCGGCCGAGGCGCTGGTGTCCGGCGTGGACGGCGGTCGGGCGTTCACGATGGTGCACGCCTACGCCGACCGGCTCGTCCACACGATCGTCCCCGCTGACACCGGCCGAGAGGTCTCCGCGATCTCCCGCGACCTGATCCCCCAGCTCGAGGCGGTCAGCATCGAGGAGGCCCGCGAGCTCGCCTCGTCGAAGTCCTCGCCCTTCAACCTCGGGGACGCCTGAGGTGCGGCTGCTCCTGCTGCGCCACGGGCAGACCCACGCCAACGTGTCCGGCGAGCTCGACACGGCGCACCCCGGGGTGGAGCTCACCGACCTCGGGCACACCCAGGCCCGCGCCGCAGCGCGTGCACTCGCCGACGAGCACCTCGACGTCGTCCACGTGTCCAGCCGCGTCCGGACCCACCAGACCGCGCTGCCGACCGCGGAGGCGCGGTCGCTGACGCCGGAGCTGCTCGAGGGGATCGAGGAGATCCAGGCCGGCGACTTCGAGATGCGCAACGACCACGACGCCGTCCACGGCTACATCGCGACGGTGGCGGCGTGGATCGACGGCGACCTCGGCGCGCGGATGCCGGGCGCGGAGACCGGGCACGAGTTCCTCGAGCGGTACGACGCCGCCGTGCGTCGCGTGGTCGACGTCGGGCACGGCGCGGCGCTGCTGGTCAGCCACGGCGCGGCGATGCGGACCTGGGCGTCCTCGCGCCTCGCGGCCGACCAGGGGACCCCCCCGGCGACGGAACCGCTCCACAACACCGCGCTGATCGTCCTCGACGGCGACCCCGACGCCGGCTGGCGGCTGGTGTCGTGGCACGGGGAGCCGGTCGGCGGGCGGTTCCTGGAGGACGAGCAGGCCGCCGACCCGACCGCCGACCTCGACCCCGACGACTGAGTCGGTCCGACCACTGGCCCTAGACGCCCTCGGTGCCGATCCCCGGGTGGACGAACGGCTGGCCGGCGCGCATCTGCTCGATGGCCCCGGGGTGCACCCGTGCGAGGTGGGCCAGGGCTCGGCGCCGGTAGCGCAGCACCTGCACGACCCCGAAGGCCCAGAAGAGGTACTGCACCGCCATCGCGAGCTTGAAGTCGGCGAGGTCGTACGCCGACATCCCCCCGGGTTCGGCGAGGTCGAGGACCAGGCCGATGAGTCCCATGGTGAGCAGCGAGGCGGTGAAGCCGCCGACGTTGACCAGCCCGTTGGCGCGCCCGATCGCCTGCACCGGGGTGAACGTGCGGGCGAGGTCGAACCCCACCATCGCCGCGGGACCGCCGGTGGCGGTGGTGAACGCCATGACCACGACGAGCCAGTCGGGGGCGACGCCGTCCCAGAGCAGGACCGCGGTCCACGGCACGACCATCAGCACGACCACGACGACGACCAGCCACGACCGCCAGTAGGGCAGCCGGGAGACCAACCGGGCGAGCAGCAGGCCGCTGACGACCGCCCATGCCGTCATCGCCATGAGCAGGGTGGCGGCGTCGCCCGGCGTCCAGCCGAGCCCGCGGACGAGGAAGGGGAAGCCCCAGAGCATCGCGAAGACCGTCGTGGAGAACTGCGAGACGAAGTGCGACCACATGCCGAGCCTCGTGCCGGGGTTGCCCCACACGGTCCGCACCGACTGGGCGAGCTCCCGGAGGCGGACCTGCACGACGTCGGTGCGCTCGTACGGCGAGTCCTTCACCAGCAGCAGCACCCCGACCAGGAGCACCAGGCCGACCGAGGCGGCCAGCGCGAACGCCCCCGTCCAGCCGAGCCGGTCGAGCAGGACGGCGAGGGCCGCGGCCGCGGCGATCGCACCGAGCTGTCCGGTGAGCCCGGTGAGCTGCGTGACGAGGGGCGCCTGCCGCGGGAGGAACCACAGGGACACGAGCCGGATGACGCTGACGAAGATCATCGCGTCCCCGGCGCCGAGCACCGCCCGCGCGAGCACGGCGGTGGGGAACGACGTGCTGACGGCGAAGGCGAGCTGCCCGGCCGTCATCAGCCCCAGTCCGGTCAGCACCATCGCGCGGGAGCCGAAGCGGTCGAGCAGCACGCCGACCGGCACCTGCATGGCGGCGTACACGACCAGCTGGAGGACGGTGAAGAACGCCAGCCCGGAGGCGGTGACGTCGAAGCGCTCCGTCGCCAGGATGCCGGCGACCCCGAGCGAGCTGCGGTGGAAGACGGCCAGGACGTAGACGGCGAGGGTGACTCCCCAGATGGCCCAGGCGCGGCGACGGCCGAGGTCGTGGATCTGCTCGCCCGTCACCGCCCAAGCATCGCCGAGGCCAGCTCGCCGGCGTCCGGAGGGTCGGCCCCCGGTCGGGAGACGGTCACCGCGGCGCCGGCGGCGGCGGTGCGGAGGGCCAGGGCGACCTCGTCGTCGGACAGCTCGCGCAGCCGGTCGGCGCCGTCGGGGCCGTGCACGCCGTGGTCGGCGAGCGCGTGCAGCAGGACGCCGCTGAAGGTGTCGCCGGCGCCCACGGTGTCCGACACCGCGACCCGGACCCCGGCGACCTCGACCCGCCGCCCGTCATGGCGCACGGCGACCGCGCCGTCGCCGCCGCGGGTGACCACCACCAGCGCAGGACCCAGGAACGCCCAGCGCGCGGCCACGGTGACCGGGTCGGTGCCGGGGTGGTACCAGCCGAGGTCCTCGTCGCTGACCTTGACGACGTCGGAGAGCGTGACGAGCTCCTCGACCTGGTGGCGAGCGCGCTCGACGTCGGGGGTGAGCGCGGGCCGGGCGTTGGGGTCGAGGGAGACGACAGCCGCCGCCCCCGCTGCGGCCACCAGGTCGCGGACGGTCCGGTCGCCGGGCGCGAGCACCGTCGCCACGGAGCCCACGTGCAGCACTCCGGCGTCTCCGTGCTCCACGTGGGCGAGGTCCCAGGTGAGGTCGAAGTCATAGCTCGCCGACCCCCGCTCGTCGAGCGTCACCACGGCGCTCGAGGTGCGGCCGGACGCGGGCTCGGACGCGTCGACCTGCACGCCGCTGGACTCCAGCCAGGTGCGTACGGCGCGCCCGCGCTCGTCCTTCGCCAGCGTGGTCGCGAGCCGGACCGTGCGCCCGAGCCGGGCCAGGGTCAGCGCGACGTTGGCCGGGCTGCCCCCGGGCAGGTCCCGCGGCACCCCGTCGTCGCCCGGCACGACGTCGACGAGCGCCTCGCCGACCACGAGGAACGACGGGCCGGTCACCGCCGTCCCTCCAGCATCCCGTCGCGCACGGCGGTCGCCAGGCTGGGGTGGAGCGGGAGCCGGGGCAGCAGGGTCGCCTGGACGGCGTGGTAGAGGTCGGGCTTGCCCGGCCACACGGTGCCGGCCGGCCGGTTCTGCGGGTCGAGCTCGTGGTGCCACGAGCCCCGCTCGGTGTCCCGGACGTGCCGGTCGACGTAGCCCCACCACTCCTCGGCGTGCTCGGCGTACGACGCCCGGCCCGTGCGCCGGTACAGCGCCGCCGCGGCCGCGATCGCCTCGGCCACGACCCAGTGCATGCGCTCCCTGACCACGGGTCGCCCCTCCCAGTCGGTGGTGTAGACGAACCCGGGTGCCCCGTCGGCGGCCCACCCGTCCTCGACCGCGCGGGCGAAGAGCCGCTCGGCCGTGGGAAGCAGCGACGCCGGCGCGTGCTGTCCGAGCGCCGCCTCGAGGTGGAGCAGGAGGCGCGACCACTCCAGCGCGTGGCCGACCGTCGCGCCGTACGGCTTGAAGGGGTCGTCGGGCCGGTCGTGGTTCAGCTCGAGGTCCGGCACCCAGTCCGGACCGAAGTGCTCGGGCAGGCGCCCGTCGTGCTCGGCCGCCAGGCCGACGACCAGGTCGGCGATCCGCGCGGCACGGTCCCGCCAGGCCTCGTCGCCCGTCACGTCGGCGACGGCCAGCAAGGCCTCGACGGCGTGCATGTTGGCGTTGAGTCCGCGGTAGTCGTCCGGCTGCGCCCACGACGCGTCCCAGGCGTCGAGGCACCGGCCCGCGTCGTCGTCCCAGAACCGCCGGAGGAAGACGTCCGTCGCGTCGGCGAGCAGCCCGTCGCCGCCTGGGAGGCCCGCGACCGAGGCGCTGGAGGCGGCGAGGAGGACGAACACGTGGTCGTAGCAGGACTTCCCGGCCGCCCGGTCCGGCGTGCCGTCGGGGCCGACGGCGTGGTGCCATCCGCCGTGCTCGTCGTCGCGGAGCGGCCCGGTCAGCCCCCGCATCGCGTCCTGCGCGACCCCGGCGGAACCGGGGACCCCGAGCAGCGCACCCAGCGCCTGCACGTGGACCGTGCGACAGGTGATCCAGGTGTGGACCGGGCGCTCGAGGTCCGGCGACCCGTCGGCGTCGAGGTACGCCGCGCCACCGTCGGGGTGGCCGGCCGCGTGTCCGAACGCCAGGAGGCGCCGGCACTCCCCGTCGAGCCACGTCGTCTCGTAGTGCACGACCGCAGTATGACGAACTCCCGGACCCGCAGCGCGGATCCGGGAGTCCCGGTGGTGGCAGGTAGAGGATTCGAACCTCTGTAGGCGTTGCCGGCTGATTTACAGTCAGCTCCCTTTGGCCGCTCGGGCAACCTGCCAGGCCGTGCGGAAGAATAGCGCAGCCAGGACATCGCTACGAATTCGCCGGGAGGCCCCGGCAGGAGGCACACATGGCTGACTCGAGCTTCGACATCGTGAGCAAGATCGACCGCCAGGAGGTCGACAACGCCCTGGGGCAGACGGCTCGCGAGATCGCCACCCGCTTCGACTTCAAGGGCACGGGCGCGTCCATCGAGTGGCAGGGCGAGCAGGCGATCGAGATCTCCGCGAACGCCGACGACCGGGCCAACGCCGTGCTGAGCGTCTTCCAGGACAAGCTCATCAAGCGCAACCAGAGCCTCAAGATCCTCGACGCCTCCGAGCCGCGCCAGTCCGGCCAGCTCTCGAAGATCTCGATCACGCTCAAGGAGGGCATCACCTCCGAGGACGCCAAGAAGATCTCCAAGCTGATCCGCGACGAGGGCCCCAAGGGCGTCAAGGCGCAGATCCAGGGCGACGAGCTCCGCGTCTCGTCCAAGAAGCGCGACGACCTCCAGGCCGTCCAGCAGCTGGTGAAGGGCCAGGACTACGACTTCGCGGTGCAGTTCACCAACTACAGATGATCCCCGCGCCTCTGAGCGTGGAACGGCGGGCAGTTCGCGGGTTCATCGAACAAGCATCGAACTAGCGGGTTCTGGAACGTCCGGATCTGCCGAGATGCGGTCAGCCCCCGAACCCCGGATCTGGGTGCTACTCGTGCCCTACTTTGGGCGCATGCGTCCGGATCGTCCTCGTAGACGTCGTCTTGCTGCTCTGCTCGCAGCAGGAGTGGTGGGCGTGGTCGGAGTATCGCCTTGGACCCTCACGCAGTCGGAGACACCGGTGGCTACCGCCCTGATGACGTCCCCACAAGAGTGGACGCTGTGGACGGAGCCAAGCGAGGCGCTCGTCGGCACGCTTCAAGTGTCTGACGAGGGCTGCGTCGTGGTCCGACGCTCAGAGAGGGACGTGCTGCTGGTTGCCGAGCAGGGGTCACGACTTATCGACGGCGGAAGGAAGGTCGAGGTGGCCCACGTCGGGACCTTCAACCTCGGAGAGGTCATCGACCACCGCGGCGACATCAACACCTACTGGCGCGGTGGCAAGCGGTTCACTCCGCCGGAGTGGGACCAGTGCGTGGGATCGGATGTCAGGACCGTGGAGCTGGCGGCCCTGGCCCGCCCGCGCTAGTGGGTCGG